>JACQVV010000613.1 GCA_016209595.1 Planctomycetota bacterium | reverse complement strand
GGGAGGGGGAGCGGTGGAGAGAGAGGGAGTGAGAGCGGGCGGCTCCTCCTTCTTCTGGGCGATCTCGGAAACGCGGTCGCCGAGCTTCCGGAAGAGGCCTTCGAGCCGCTGGAACCTCGATTCTTCGTTTTCGGCAAGCCGGTTCCAGTCCTTGCGAAGATTCGCGATCTCGCTTGTCACCTCGCGGCCGTTCAGCAGGGCCGGGGTCGGCGTGATCTTGCGGAGCTCGGCGTTCTCGCCCCGGAGGTGCTCGACCTCCGTGGCGATCTCGCGGTAGAGCTGCGCGGCCCGGCGGAGTTTTTTCTCCTTCTCCGCGAGGTCGGCCGAGACCCGTTCGAATTCGGCCCGGAGCTCCGACTCACGACGGGAGGCTTCCTCGCGAAGGCGGGACGCCTCCTCCACGATCTTCGAGCGCTCCTCCTCAATCCCCGCGACCTGCCGGCGGAGATCGTCCACCTCCTTCTCGAGCCTTCGCGTCGCGTGGCGGGTCTCCTCCAGGAGCTCGACAGTCCGGGTCTTCTCCGCCCGCAGTTCGGCGGCCTCGCGCTCGCACGCGTTTCGCTCGTTCATGGCGGTTTCGAGGCGTTCGCTCATGCGGCGCACCCGCTCGGCGTCCATCTCCATCTCGTCGCGCCGTTGCCGGCGCGCCTGGTCGAGCTCCGATTCCAGAGAGCGAGCCCGCGCGGTCGCGTCCTCGCGAACCGCGGCGGATCGCTCTCGTTCGGCGAGCGCGAGATCGCGCTCCGCGGTCGCCTTGCGCGCGACCTCGCCCGCCTCCGCGAGCCTCGACTCCAGCTCTCGCCGCCGGAGGGCCTCCTCGTCGAGGCGATTCTCCAGATCGGCCGTGCGATCCGCGATCTTCTTCTCCGCCGTTTCGTAGGGGGCGAGCTTCGCCTCCAGCTCCGCGATTCTTCGCGCCGTATCGAAGGCCCGCCCCTGGGCGGTCGCCATCTCCTCGCGGAAGAAGTCGGCGCGGCGCCGCGTCTCTTCGAGCTCCGCCGCCAGCGTGCGGTTCTGGGAGCCCATCTCGTCCTTCTCTTCGCGGAGCCGGGATGTCCCGACCTCGTCCTCGGCGAGCGCCGCGCGGGTCTCGGCGAGTTCCGCCTGGAGCTTCTCGATCCGGACGGCCGTCTCTCGTGCCTGGGCCGACGCCTCGAGCGTCCGGCAGCGCTCCCGGGCGAGCTCCGCCTCGTGCGCAAAGTTCGACGCCTCCGCTTCCGCCGACAGCCGGCTCACCTCGAGGGCGCGCTTGGCCACCTCCTCGGTAGCCCGGGCGAGGAGAGCTCGCGTGTCGGCAAGGACCTTCTCCGCGCTCTCGGCCCGGGCCGCGGCCTCGTCCATCTTGCGGTGGGCGAGGTCGACTTCGGTCGTCTTCCGCTCGATCTCGGAGCGGACCAGGGATAGGTTGCGGCGCGCCTCGTCGAGACGGCTGCGGATCTCCGCGAGCGCGGTGTCGCGCTCGGCGAGGGCGGAGGAGAGCCGCGCGACCTCCCCCTCGGCTTCGGCGCGGACGCGACGCTCCCCGGCAAGGGCCTCCTCGTGGGCCCGCGCCGACTCCTCGAGCCGGACGGTGATAGAGGCCGTCTGGGCCGCCTGCTCGCTCGCCTCCTCCCGGGCGCGGGCGAACTGGCGCCGGAGCTCCGCGAGTTCCTTCTCGGCGCCCTCGGCGCGGATCTTCGCCTCCTCGGATTCGATGCGCACGGCCATGCGCTCCCGGGTCCAGCCGTCGCGGTCGGTCTCGATCGTGCCCCGGTGCCGCCGTTCGTTCTCGAGGTCCGCGCGAGCCTGATCGCGTTCCGCCTCGAGCTGTTCCAGACGCGCGGCGATCTCGTCCTTCTCCCGGGCGGCCTTCGCCGCCTGGGTCTCGGCGCCCTTGCGGCGCGTCCGTTCGGAGTCCAGGACCGGGCGAAGGCCCTGGTCGATCTCCCGGGCCGTCCGGAAGGCCTGGTCGCGCTCCTCCTCGAGGACCCGGACGCGCTCCCGGTACTCGGCGGTCGTGGCGCCGCCCGCCTCGGCATTCGCGCGCTCGAGATCGAGATTCCGCTCGAGCTCTTCGGCCCGCTCCCGGGCCGAGTCGGCCTCGGCCTGCGCTGCCTGGTAGCGCTCGGCGACCTCCTTGACGCGGCCGGACAAGGTCTCGACGCGCTCCGCGAGCTCGCGGGTGAGCTTTTCGGCGTCCTTCGCCCGCTCAACCGCCTGGTCCTTCTCCTCGAGAGCCTGCGCGAGGTCGCGGGCGAGGCTGCGGACTCCCTCGCTCGCGACCTGCGATTCTTGCGATTTTTGCGATGCGGCGGCCCGCGCGAGCTCTCCTTCGAGCCGGGCGACCTCGGTCCGGAGCGACTCCGCTTCGGCGCGCACCCGATCGCGCTCGCCTCGCGACTGGCCCGCCTCGCGGCGACTCGCGTCGAGCTCGCCCCTCGCGGCAGCGAGCTCCCTGTCCATCTGCTCCTGCAGGGAACCCAGCTCCCGTCGCATCGCCTCCGACTCGGCGGCGCGCCGGCGCGCTTCGTCGGTCGCCTCGTCGCGCTCTCGCGCGGCCTGGGAACGAGCCTCGGAGAGCCGGTCGAGCTCCGTCGTCGCGTCGGCGACGAGGCGCTCGCGCTCCTCGAAGGCGCTCCGGAAGAACTCGCGGTCGGCCTGAACACGTCCGAGGTCGGCGGCAAGCTTGTCCCGTTCGGCCTGGGCCCGCCCGGCGTCGGCGACGAGCTGGTCCCGCTCTCCCCGGAGCGCGTCGCGGGGCTTCTCTGTTTCCTCGATCCGGGCCGCGCCGCGGCTCGTGCTCTCCGGCTGGCGGCGCAGCCGCCGGCATTCCGCGAGCGCCCGCGCGAGCTCGACCTCCTTTCCCGCCAGTGCCTTCGAAGCCTGATCGAGACGCTCGCGGAGCTCCTGCCGTTCCGCCTCGCCGGCTGCCTGCCGCTCGAGGATGCGCGAGAGCGCTTCCTCGGGATCCTCGGCGAGTCGCAGGGTCGGATCTTCGTCGGCCCACGGCCCCATGCTCTGGAGCGCGGTCTGGCGGTCGATCTTGCGGAAGGTCTTGGCGAGATCCACGACGGTCCCCTCTGCAGACGATGTAAAGGTCTAGTCCGCGAAATGTTACACCATGCGCGGGGGCGGTCAAGCGAAGCGGGGCCAAAACCAGTGGTCAGTGATCAGTGGGCAGTAGCGCTCTACGACTTCCGTCCCGACGCCGATCCCCTCGCGGTGATCCTCGAGGACCCCCCCGTCCCCCTCCTCCGGCGCCGCCCCGACCTTCCCCTCGGCCTCGACGAAGTCGTGATGACGGCCGTCGCGAAGGACCTCCGGGAGCGATACCCCGACGCGCGGTTCCTCCTCCAGGCGCTCGCACCGTACGCGAGCTGATCGAGAGAAACATGCGCGTCGAGCTCGTCGTCAATACGAAGTCGGGGAAGGAACGAGTCTTCGTGCTCGAGGGGTACGACATCTTCCTCATCGGGCGCTCGAGGAACGCGCACCTGCCACTGCGCGGCGATCTCGGACTGTCGAGGCACCATTGCGTGACCCTCGCTCGCGCCCCCCGCGTGCGTCCTGCGGGACCTTGGCAGCAGGAACGGAACCGCCGTGAACGGCCGGCGGGTTGATGAGGCGCCACTCAAGGTTGATAAGCCTAGCCCGGCGCGCTGTCCCTCGAACTCGCACGCGCACTCGTACTCGTTCTCGGGTTCGTTCTCGTTCTCGGGCTCGTACTCGGAATGTTGCGCACTGCGCGAGCGTCGGGCACTTCGGAGAGCAAAACAAGCGGGTGATACTCGACTCGGTCACCGGCGCGAGCTTCGAATCCGAGTACGACAACGAGTACGTGTACGAGTACGACGCCGAGTGCGAGAACGAGTACGAGTGCGAGTTCGGGGGGGCCGACCGACTCCGAATCGCGGTTTTTCATTTGGTCGGCCGGTGCGAGGAGCGCGACCTCGTCGATGTCTGCCACCTCGAGAAGTCGGGACTCCGCGTTGAGGACGCGCTCGACGCGTAGAGTTCCCCGGAAAGCGTCGGGTTTCGGCTACCATGTCGGGCCGATTCCGTTCCTCGAACCAGGTAGGAAAACATGCGACGATCCACCTTCGCCTTGTTCCTCGCGTTCCTTCTTCTCGCCGCGGGCTGCAGCACGAACCAGCGCGATGAGCCAGAGCCCCGGCCACGTGCCGGCGGCGGCGGCGACGCGCGTGCCTCCGAACTCGAAGCCGCCCTCGCCGAGCGCGACCGGACGATCGCGGAGCTCCGCCGCCGGATCTCAGAGCTCGAAGGGCGCCCCGCGCCCGTTCCCGCTGCGGGAGGCGCGGTCTCGGTCTCGATCCAGGCTCCTTCCGACACCTTCCCGGGAGAGCCCGTCCCGTACCGCGTGACGGTCGCGAACAACCAGGACCGTCCCGCGGTTGACGTCTCGGTCTGGGCGGTGCTCGCGCCGGGGATGGAGCCCGCCGACACGGGGACAGGACAGTGGGACGCCGCGTCCCGCACGCTGCGCTGGGGGATTCCGTCGATGGCACCCCGCGCGACCGAGGTCTTCCAGTTCTCGACCGCCGCGGCGGCGACGGGCGACTACGAGCACTGCGTCCACCTGTCTCACCGCGCGACGGCCTGCGCGACGGTTCGAGTGAACCAGCCGGCGCTCGCCTGTCAGGTCTCGGCGGCCGAGGTCCAGCTCCTCGGGCACGCGTTTGCGGTCTCGATCGCGGTCATCAACACCGGCACAGGAGTGGCGGGGAACGTGGTGGGGGATCTCACGCTCTCCCAGGGCCTCGGGATCTCCGGGGGTTCAAACCAGGTCGACTTCGGGAGCATCCCGGCCGGCCAGCGGGTCGAGCGGCAGATCCAGGTGACTCCGGCGGCTCCCGGCCCCTACCAGGTCGAGATGGCAGTCCGCGGTGCGCCGGGGCTCGCGACGGCGTGCGGCGTTCAGGGACAGGTTGTCTTCCCGCAGCTCGAAATCGTCAAGACCGGCCCGCCGCTGCGGTTCCAGGGGCAGACGGTCGAGTACCGGATCCAGGTCGCGAGCACGGGCACCACGGTCGCCCGGAACGTCGTCGTGGACGATCCCTTGCCTCCGGGCACGCGCTTCCTCTCCTCGAGCGAGCCCGGGCGCCCGGCAGGGAACTCGGTCCAGTGGTCGCTCGGGGACCTCGAACCCGGTCAGTCCCGCGAGATGAGCCTTGTCCTGGCGGCCGACCTGGAGGGGATCTTGCGAAACTGCGCCAGGGTCCAGGCCGTGGACGTCCCGCCGAAGGAGGCCTGCGCCGAGACGGAGATCCGCTACGTCCCCGCGATGCTTATCACGAACGAGGACTCCGCGGACCCGGTCGAGGTCGGGAGCGAGACCGTCTACACCGTCCGGATCAAGAACGAGGGGATGAAGGTGACGACGAACGTCGTCGTGCGCTGCGACCTGCCGGGCGAGGGAGAGTACGTGGGCTCCGAGTGTGCCGCCGCGACCGGCGCGCACGACCCGGCGGCGAACCGGCTGGTCTTCAGTCCGATCCCCGCGGTGCGGCCCGGCGAGGAGGTCGCGTTCCGGATCCGCGTGCGCTTCACGCAACCCGGGAGCGCGGTCTGCTCGGCCGTCATGACCTTCGCCGAGTTCACGAAGGAGGTGCGGAGCGAGGAGGGGACGACGATCTACCAATAGACAGGCTTCAGGCTTCAGGCTTCAGGAAAAACCCCACGGCGGTTTTCTGCGCGGTCGACGGGTGCACCCTTGGCCGGACCGCGGCGAGTGCCGCGAACGCGGCCTCGGAGTCGGCGGTCCTGCCGAGGACCACGAGAAGAGCGGCCGCGACCGTGGCGCTCCTGCCGTGTCCCTGGGCACAGTGGACGAGCAGCGTGCGTCCTTCGGCGAGCCTTGCCGTCGCCCACTCGACGGCCTCCCGGAACTCGTCCGGCAAGGGCGCGCTCCCGTCGAGAAGGGGCACCCGGCGATAGGCGAGGGCCGGGTCGCGCGAGAGCCTGGCCATGTCGCCGAACTCGAGACAGAGGTTGAGGACGGCGTCGATCCCGCGCGCCCTGACTGGCGGCCCCTGCCAGGGCAGGGGAACGCCGCCGAGCCAGAGCGACGGCGCGACAACGTGGGCGACGCTCTCGCGCGTGACGGCGCGCGTGAGAACGAGAAGAATCCACGCTCCCGCGGCGTAGGGAAGCGTCGCGAACCCCCACAGGATCCTGCACGCGCCCGGCGCGCGGGCGAGCAGGCGCCCCGGCGAGCGACCGGACCAGCGCGCCACGTAGGCTCCGGCCACGACCACGAGCGCGGTTCCGGGCCACAGGGCGATCGCTCCAGCCCATGGGGGCAAGTGGCCGGGAACCGGGTCTCCCGCGAGCACGCGGAGCCCCGCTCCCACGAGAAGGAGTCCCGGAATTCCGAGGCCGAAGACGTAGACTCCCATCGCCGGTCTGCCTGTCGCTAGAATCCCGGATTCATGGACGAGAGGATACAGGGAGCGCGTCCCGCGCTGGAAGGGCGCTCGGCGAGAGAGCCACTTCCCCCTTGAAACTGGTATGATCCGCCCTTCCCGCTTCCCAGGAATCGCGCGCAAAAAGGATAGACCGACATGAAGACCAGCATCGGCGACGGGATCTCGACGGGCTTGGCCGCCCTGAAGTCGAACCCGGTCGCGTACATCGTGGGATGCCTCATCGTGGGGGTGGGTTGCTCCATCCCGCTCGTCAATCTCGCCGTGGGGGGGCCCCTGTACCTCGGCTACATCCGGATGGTCGCGAAGGGCCAGCGGGGTCAGCCCGTCGAGCTGAACGACATCTTCGAGCCGCTCAAGACATCGTTCGGGCCGGCCTGGGTGGCCTCCTTCATCGGTTTCGCGGTGGTGCTGGTCGCGTACCTTCCCTTCATGATGCTCATGTTCGTCCTCCCCCGAATGGCCGGGCTGATCTCCTTCCCCATGAGCCTCGTGGGCATCGCCGCCGGCTTCTTCGTGATGACCTACATGTCCCACCTCGCCGTCCGCGGCACCTACGACTGGAAGAAAACCCTCCAGGAGACGCTCGACTTCCTCAAGACCGACACCGCCGGCCGCCTGATCTACTTGTTCGTGCTCATGCTCGTCGGCGGCGTGGGGGTCATCGCCTGCGGCGTCGGCTACCTCGTCACCCTCCCGATCGGCATGGCTGGCATCGTCGCGGGAATCGGCCGCGAGATCGGCGCCCTGGAGGCCGCGGCTCCCGCTCCGGCCGCACCCGCGCAGCCAGCGGTGTAGCCTCGACAGACTTCTCCGCCCCGGGTGTTGCGCTCCGGCGCAAGACCCGGGAGCGGGGCGCGAGGAGAGCCGTCCGGCGTTCCGGGACGTGGGGTATACTCAGATTCCCATGTCGAGCATCACGGTCAACGGTCTAGAGATCCCCGCGGGCGCGCTGACTCTCGAGGGCTTTCGGGAATGGGTGGCCTTGCAGGGAGAGGACGCACCCAGGGTCCACTACTCCCGGGGGAGGGTCCACATCGAGATGCCCCAGGACTGCGTCAAGCACGGTCCGGTCGTCTTCGCGATCAACGACGTGTTGCGGGCGCTCACGAGAGAACTCGACACGGGTCGATACTACGAGCCCCCCACGTGGATCACGGACGATCGCTCCCTCCTCTCGACGGAGCCCGACGGGTTCTTCGTCTCCTGGGCCTCCCTGGAGTCCGGACGTGTGCGGATCAACCCAGACCGGTCGATCGAGCTCCTTGGGCGGCCGGACATGGTCCTGGAGGTCGTGAGCAAAAGCTCGGAACGAAAGGACAGAAGCGAGCTCGTCTCCGACTATGCGGGGGCCGGTGTCCCGGAATACTGGATCGCGGACGGCCGGACCGAACCGCTCGTCTTGCGAATCCTCGTGCTCTCCGGAGAGGGCGCCTATCGCGAGGAACCGGCAGACGCCGAGGGATGGAGCTTCTCCCCGACGTGGGGACGGAGATTTCGCCTCGTCCGGTTCCTCGACCGGGCAGGGCTCACCGACTTCCGCCTCGAGACGGAGCGCGCCTCCTGACCGGGATGGATGGCGCATGGTTCCTCACTCGATGAAACCGAGCGTCCGGTGCTTCGTCCTCGCGTCGATCTTGGTCATCCCGCTCTACGTGATCGTCTGCGTCTCGATCAAGAGCGTGCGTGCGCCGCCGGGCAGCGCGTTTGCCATGCCTGAGCCGGAGGTGGGGTCGAACGTCCGATCTGCGGTGTGGTGGCTCTGGACCATGCCCCCCGCCATCGGGACGCTCGGCCTGGTCGACGAGACCTGCGACTGTGGGGTTCCCTTCGCGGAGCGGAACATGACCGGGTGGTTCCATCGAAAGGCGCTCACGGTCCTGCCCATCAATATCCTGCTCGTCTGGGGCTTCTTCATGGCGGCGCGTGAAGTGCTTCGACGAGTCGCTCGATTTCCGCGACAGGCGACCGGGGCCTGTCCTGGGGTCTTCGCGCCATCAGGCATTCCACGAGAAGGACCACGCCCCGGGGCAGATCGGGGCGAAGGCTCGCCAGAGGTTTCGGATCGCGGCTGAGGACCTGGTGGGCCGTGTCGTAGAGGTCGTGGCCGTAGTAGGGGAGCTCCCCCGAGAGCGTCTGGTAGAGCGTCGCGCCGAGCGAGTAGACGTCGGAGGCGGGGCCTGCCGCGGAGGGGTCGCGAAAGAGCTCCGGGGCCATGAACGAGGGAGTGCCGACGAGGAACGCCGTCTTGGGTGATGCGCTCAGGCGGTCGGTGCGCTCCAGGAGCTCGAGGTCGCCCAGGCGGATCTCGCCGGCGAGGCCGAGGAAGACGTTTCCGGGCTTGACGTCGCGGTGGACGATTGCGCGCTCGTGGAGGTAGGCGAGTGCCCGAGCCAGGGCCGCGCCGATCTTGAGGGCGCGGGGGACGGGAAGGGGCCCGGCCTGTTCCAGGAGGGCGTCCAGGGAGGTTCCCTCCACAAATTCCATGATGAGGAGCTGAGTGTTCCCGCGGGCGACGAGGCCGAGGATGCCCACCAGGTCGGGGTGGCGAAGGCCCAGGGCAAGACGAACCTCCTGCCGGAGGCGGTCGAGCGTCGCCGGATCGGCGAGCCGCGAGGGGTCGAAGCGCTTGACCGCGACGGGCCGCCCGTAGGCGATTTCGTACCCGCGGTAGATCGTCGTTCCGGCGCGGGCGGCCTGGACCCGGTCGATCCGAATCCCCTCGACGACCGTCCCGAGGAGGTCGTCGAGGGTTTCGTCAAGCGGGTTCCGGGGTGTCCACGTCTCGGGGCCCGGCACCTCGAACGGGGAGCCGCATCCGAGACAGGAGAGCATCTCGCCCGGCGATCGTTCGGACAGGTCGATCTCGAGCCGGCATCGCGGGCAGGGATAGAGGATGGGGCCGGCGAGCGCCGGGAGGCGCTCTATGGCCTCGAGGGCTCCCACGGTGGGCACACCCTCGGGCGGGGAGAGGAGGTCGTCCTCGTCGGGGGGAACTCCGGCCTCGGCGGCGAGGCGCGCGAGCTCGAGCTCGAACCATGTGGCCAGAGGGGAGCGACCTCCTCGGGGGATGGGCGGGACCCCTGCGGATTCTATCCCAGAGCAGGCTGGAGACCGGAGGCTGGAGACCGGAGGAAAAACGGAGGAAGAAACCGGCGAGGCGACCTCGGCCGTTCCCCCAGCCTACAGCCTCCAGCCTAAGGCCTGGTCATGGGGTGCATCCAGAAGAGCTCGATGCCTGTCTCGCTGAGCCGGTCCTGTTGATCCGGTTCCAGGATCCTCGCGAGGTCACGCGCGGCACTTTCGTTGTGGCGCTCCATCAGCTCGGCATAGGTCTCCGTCCGACCCGGGACGAGGAGCAAGAGCGTGCTCTCCGCCTCCTTGGTCCAGAGCCAGAGGTCCGCGAGCGGAGTCCGGCCGTCCTCGCGCGGGGCAGCGACGGCCTCGTAGAGGCGAGCCTGTCCGCTGGCCAGAATCACGCGAGCGCGCCTCTCCTGTTCCCCGGAGAGATCGAGACCCACGGCGACCGATGCGAACAGGATCCTCCCGCACTGCTGGCACTCGCCGGGGTCCTCCCTCGTCGTGGAGCGCCCGCAGGCCCCGTCCTCGCAAGGGGCAGCCTCGGGTTGCTCCGCGGACGCCGGACCGCTCGCGGGCGGGTGCGAGAGAAGCGCCTCGAGAAGTGGCACGACCCGTGGGGAGAGGAGCATCTCGACGGACTTTCCTCGACCTGCCACGCCCACGATGCGGGAGTAGTAGTCGTCTACTTCCTGTGCTTTCCGGTTGAGCTCTTCCGCGCCCCTCACGAGCTCTCCCGCGAGCTCCGTTCGCTCCAGGGCGAACTCGTCGCCCTCGGACGAGCGCGCGCGGCGCAGGACTTCCACCAGGCGAGTCACCTCCGCCGAGGCGGCCTCACGGGCCGCAGGGTCTTTCCCTCAGCCCCCCTCCAGGGGAGACCACTCCGGAAGGCGTGCCTCGGCGAGAGGTCTTCCGAGGGCGGCGAACGCGCTCTCGGGAAGGGCGCGAAGGAGATCGAGGTCGTGGAGGGCTCCATCCAGCTCGGGCTGACCGCTCGCCGCCTGCCCCGCGCGAACGGGGTCCCGGAGCGAAGGCGGCGGGATGAGGCACGGCTGGAACGTGCGGACCACCGCCTGCTGCGCCGGAGAGAGAAGAAGGGCGAGTTCCGCGGCGAGGGGCTGGAGGCGGCTCGTGAGCTCCCCGTCGATCTCGTAGATTCGCATCTCCTGCGCCACCACCCGCTCCTCGAGGCTGGTGTCAGGGTGCTCCTCGGCCGACAGAAGCGCCTGACGCAAATGTGAAAGGTCCCGGGCCCACTCCGTTCGGACGGCATCCTGGCGCGCGCGGTGCTCCGCGCGGAGGTCCGAGGCGCGGCGGGCGAGATCGAGGAGTCGAGCCTGCTGGTCCCGGGTCAACTCGAGCCCCCGGAGCAGGTTGAGCAGGGAGATTTCATCGAGCAGGTCGTCCGACTCCGCCGCCATGGATCGCGGCACGAGGATGGCTGGAGCGAGGAGAACGGCTAGAAGCAGGAAGGGCAGCCCGGTGCGCATGTGGTTCCTCCGCGAGGTGTCGTCCACTCATGAGTACCGGAAGCACGCGGTTTCTTGCATCGGGCGGCGTGGCCCCTGCGAGACGGGTGCCGCGCTCCTTTTGCCGCAGGGCACCGCAAGCGCTCGCGCGGTCGCTCGCCGGGGTATGATGGTTCGCCGTGGGGACGAAAAGAAGCGCGCGAGGCCCGAAGCATTCGCTGGGTTGGCTCGACGCCTATCTCGACGACTCACGCGATCTCGCGGTGGGCGCGCTGCTCGCCTTCCCGATCCTCCTCGCGTATGAGATCGGGATCTTCCTCACCCGGAGCCGCTACCAGAACGCGGTCGAGTACGTCGTGAAGGCCCCCTTTCGGCGGTTCTTCGGTCCGGATGCCTTCCTGATTACGAACGGCCTGGTGATCCTGGGGGCGGCGTACCTCCTCGGGCGGCTCGGGCGGACTCGCCGGCTCCGCTGGGAGCTCGCCGCGGGCGTGGTGCTGGAGGCGCTCCTCTACGCGCTCCTCCTGGGTCGGGTGGTGGGGCTCACGTTGAGGAAGGTCGGGCTCGCGGCGGCGGCGGGCGGACCCTCGGAGGGGCTCACGATCGTCCTCGCGCTCGGGGCGGGCGTCTACGAGGAAGTCTTCTTCCGGCTCGGGCTCCTGGGGACCCTGGAGTGGCTGTTCGCAAAGGCAGCCGGGCTCCCGCGGACCTGGGCGGGGGCGCTCGCCGTCGTGGCCGGGAGCCTCGTTTTCTCCGCCGCGCACTACTGGGGGATCTCGCCCTCCGCCACGTTCGAGGCGTCGGGGTTCGCATTCCGGTTCCTGGCCGGGGTCGCTCTCTCGACGATTTTCCTCCTCCGCGGGCTGGCCGTTGCCGTCTACACGCACGCGATCTACGATTGTCTGCTCGTGCTCCTCCCTTAGGACCCTCCGGGAACGATGCCTGATGGATTCTGAACGCTGGTCGCTCGTCCTTGCCGACGACGCGCCCGTGGACGTGCGCAAGGCGAGCCGGGTCGTGGCGAAGGCGCTGGCGGTGCCCCTTGCAGACGCGACGAGGCTCCTCCGCTACGCGCGAGGGACTCTTCTTTCGGGACTGGAGGAGGCGACAGCCCGGTCGATCCACGAGTCGCTCTCCCAGGTCGGGATCGCCGCGTCTCCGGTCGCGGAGTCGCGCCTGGTCCGGCTCCCCAGGCCGCGCCGGGTGCCCTACGTGGAGGCCGACGCCGAGGCCCTGCGGACCGGAAACCCCTATGAAAGAGTGACGACCCCGATCCCATGGAGCGGCGTTCGGTTCCTTTCTCTGGGGCGGATCGTGGAGAAGAAGGCCGATCCGACCGCGTTCGCCCATTCGATGGATTTCGACCAGATGGTTAGGGTGAAGGACGAAGAGGGCCGGCGGCTGCTCCGCGAGCGGGTTTTGGAAAAAGCGCAGGAACGCGACCGGCGCCCGCGGGAGGCGGCGGCGGACAGGCTCGTCGCCGGGAATGTTCCGAAGAAGGACGAGATCGACCGGGTCCGCTGGCTCCTGGATCTCGTCCTTGCGGACGGCGCGCGCCTCCGCATGGATCTCCACGAGTTCTGCTACACGGGGTTCGTGCCGGACGCGGCCGGCCGGACAAGCCAGGAGAACTTCGCCCTCCTCGTTTCCCGCGTCGCCGAAGGGGCAAGGGAAGCGGCGCGGACTCCGGCGACCGCTCGCTACCTGGACGGGAAGGAAGAGGATCGGGACTGGTTCGAGAGCGTGGAGGAGTTCGAGCGTTACACGGACTGGGCCTATTTCGTGGCCGCGGAGAAAGGGGAGGGGGCGGCCTACCGGGCGACGGGGGACGGGGTTCGGGGTTCGGGAGGCCCCGACCCCCCCCCCCCCCCCCCCAACCCCCG
>JACQVV010000620.1 GCA_016209595.1 Planctomycetota bacterium | reverse complement strand
TATGGAACAGAGAACAGGAAACTGGAAATGAGAAGGCCGCCGCCCCGTTCCTCATTTCCGGTTCCCTGTTCCATATTCTGGCGAGGCGAGACAGGGGTCGGCCGCGGCCCGTGACTTTGACGGGACCGTGCGCGGGCGAGGGGCGCGCTGGCGTCGCGGTTTCCGGACGGATACGATGTCGCCGGGGCCGGTCGCTCCGGCACCCAAGGAGGAGAGAGGGTGAAGTCGAGGATCCTCGACGAGAGGGTGACGGTCTTGCAGTCGATGTCGCTGGGCTCGCCCGTGCTGGACGAGCTGCGGGCGGGGCAGGAAGTGGTGCTTGGGAAGGTCACCACGAAGGACGGGAGCGACTGGGTCCAGGTGACGCTTGACTCGGGCGTCAAGGGGTTTCTCCCGGGCCAGACGAGCGTCCACGTCATCCAGGTCGCCGCTCTCCGACAGGCGGCGGTCGACGTGCGGGAGGGGCCGACTCCCCGGTCGGCGGTCGTGGGTAAGCGTGCGAAGGGAGCATAGTTCGAGCTCGCGGCCTTCGTCGACGGGGAGGGAGGGAAGTGGGTCGAGGTTCGCACGAAGGCGGGTTTGGCAGGCTACGTCCCCGGCAATAGCCAGATCCAGGTTCTCGAAGGACCGGGGGCGACGCCCGAGGAGGGCGGCGGCGGGGCCTTCGCCCCGGAGATGTTCGGCGTGAGCAAGGGCGTGATCGGCGGGATCGTGATGATGCTGATCGCGGCCGTGTGGTTCGTGGTCGGATGGATGGCGGGCTACATCTACTTCTACCCGCCGATTCTCTTCGTGATCGGGCTCTTCGCTTTCTTCAAGGGGCTGTTCACCGGAAACCTGGCAGGCGAGTGAATTCCATGGAGCTTACGAGGGCGCATCTCGCCGTTCCGATGGCCGTCATGCTCGCGGTCGCGGCGCGAGCCCAGGAGGATTCGATGAAGGTCCAGGTCGAGCCGGCGTCGGTCGAGGAGGGGCGATCGGTCCGCCTCGCCGTCCGGATCGAGAACGGGAGCAGCCGGGCCGTCGCGCTCGACTCGGTTTCGATCGAGCTCTCGGCCCGCCAGGAGCGTTTCGTGCTCTCCCGCGAGGAGCGCGGGGTCTGGCTCCGTCCCCGAGCGGACGAGGTCGTGACCGCCGTCCTGACCACGAGCGAGGGCGACCTCGGGCCCATCGCGCGGGCGCCGATGCCCCCGCGCGCCGTGCCGTTCGGGCCGGATGCCTTTGTCGCCTACCGGGTCCTCGCGGCGGGAGAGTCGATCTCGTTCTCGATCGAAGCAAGGCCGCTCGCGGGCCGGGACCGCGTCCTCCAGGTTTCCTTGCGGTCGATCGACGCGGCGAAGCTCGGGACGCCCGGTCACCCGGCGTTCGCGCGGGCCGGGGAAGAGCGGACGATCGACCTCGGCCTCGCCGAGGGCGAGGAAGAAGACGGGCCCGATCGCTGGCCCGGTCCCGCGAGCGGGGAGCTCGCCATCAGGCGCTGGCGGCCCATGGAGCCAGGGAAAGAGGCGGCGGGCGCGGTCCTTCTGGAAGAGGAGGCCGCTCGGGCGGCCTCTTTCGAGGAGTCCGTGTGGAGAGTCGAGCTCCGGGTGAATCCCGGCTCGTTCCCATCGAGCGAGGCCCTCGCGCGCGCCGGTCGCAAGGCGGAGTTCGTCCACGAGGTCGCGTTCCTCCCGGCCCTCGAACTCTGGGCCTTCGAGGACGCGGCCGGGACCTGGATCGTCGAGCGCGCGGGGGAGCCGCGCGACCACCAGGGGCGGCTCGCAAAGATCGTCTCCACGCTCGCGGATTCGGGTAAGGCCGCAATCAACTTCTTTCCTCGCCCCGGCATGGAAGGGCTCGCCCGCGCGCTCCAGGACGCGGGGTTCCTCGAAACCGAGCCGCGGGGGAAGATCTCCCAGGTCGAGTTCGAGGCGAAGGACTTCCTCGCCGTCCTCGACCTCGTGGAGAAGGAGGACTGCGTCCTTTCCGGCGACGGGATCCGTCCCGCGCCCGAGCTCGAGAGGGGCCCGGGCTTCGAGGGGGAGCATGGCCCCGCAGGTCCCGGACCCGACCCGGGCCCCGGCCCGCGCGAACCCCAGGGCTGCGAGATCGACTGTCCGGAGTGCCGGGTGCTCTTCCCCGGGCTCGCCGACTGTCGCGCGTGCGGCGGTTCGGGCACGAGATTCCAGGCGGCGCGGATGGCGGACTCGACCGTCCAGAGGCAGATCGCCCTCGAGCGCCGCGGGGAAGTGGATGCCGCGGTGGGCTTCGCGCGCGCCGCCCCGGCCGAGGGGTCGGCGGCCGCCTGGCAGGAGGCCGAGACGGCCCTCTACGGGGCGCTCGTCGAGCTCCTCATCTACGGGGAGGACTACGCCGCGGCCTACGAGGGTCGCGAAGAGACTCCAGCCGATCCGCTCGTCGCGGACGCCCTCGCCCTGGCGCTCCGGGCGCGGCTCCGCCTGGAGATCCTCGAAGCGCGCCAGCGCGCGGGAGGTGGAAGATAGTCGCCGCGAGGAGAGCGTTCCATGGGGTCCTCGTCGCGGCCATCCGGGCGCCTGGGGCGGCGCTGAAAGCGGCGCTCTATTCGAACGGCTTCCCGCAGTTCCGGCAGTCCCCTCGCCGCTTCGCGTTCATCGTGCCGCAGCCCTGGCAGACCCGGTACATCGCCCGCGCGTACCAGGAGGTCGCGAACCAGGCGGCCACGAGGATCGTCCCGGCGACGAGATAGCCGAGGAAGTCCGTCACGGCGTCCGCTCGAACAGGTACTCGTTGTTCCGGAGCCCGTTCGTCGACTTGAGGTTCCGCAGAACGAAGCCCTTCCGCGAGAGGAACCGGAAGACCTCCTCGACCGAGGCGTATTCGTAGGGCCAGCCTCCGAGCCAGTCCTTGATGTCGATCCGCCAGGACATTCCTCGGAGCTTCGCGTGCGACCGGATCTTCTTCAGCGGGTTCTGGAGCGTCGCGAGGTAGAGGAGGACCATGAGCGACATCGCGGTCCAGTCCACGGCGTCCTGGAGGAGGCTCGGGAGGCGCGAGTAGAGTCGCTTCTCCACGGCCCAGAGGCTCGACGGCCCGAACCGGCCGTCGTCGTAGAAGGCGAAGCCGTCCGCCCGGTTGTAGATCGCGATGTAGAGGAGCCCGCCGGCACTGACGAGGCTCGCGGCGTTTTCCACCCCCTCCCACATCCGCCCCGTATGGTGGAGGACGCCCCAGGAGTAGACGATCTCGAATCTCCCGAGCGACCTCACGAGTTCGGGGTCGAGGATCGAGCCCGGACGCACCTCCCAGCCCGGCGGGTTCCCCTCCCGCTCGCGGAGGCAGAGGGACGAACGGACCGAGTCGGGATCGACGTCGATCGAGAGGACGCGCGCGGCGCCGAGCCGGTGCGCGGCGAGCGAGAAGAGCCCGCTCCCGCAGCCGATGTCGAGGAAGGTCTTCCCCACGATCGAGCGGCCGTCGAGGAACGCCACGAGCGAGGAGCGCGCCTCCTCGATCCGCTCCTCGGAGAGGTAGCGACGGACGAAAGTCTCCCAGTTCTTGCCGAACTCGAACGCGGGTATCGCTCTCTCTCCGTCCTGGGGTCCAAGGAAGGTCAGAAGAGGAAGGGGATGAGCCGGTATCTCACCTTTTTTGTGTACTCCAGGTACTCGGGGTCCTGCCGCAGGAGCTTCTCCTCCTCCAGGATGCGGAGGACCTGGAGCGCGTAGAGCCCGGCGTAGACGCACAGGTTCTGGTGCGTGTAGTTCCCGAGGAGATAGCCGACGTGGTTCAGAAGATAGCCAAGGTAGATCGGATGCCGCACCGCGCGGTAGGGACCCGTGGTCACGAGCCCCCGGTGGGCCGGGAGGAGCCCGAAGCTCCGGCCAAGCCAGATCTTGGCGAGGATCTGGGTCGAGATCCCCGCGATCTGGAGGGGGGCGGTCGCCGGGAGGGGGAGGAGCGGCGCACCCCTCGAGACCTCGACGAGCAGGAAATAGAAGGTCGCCGCGACCGTGATCGAGATCGCGTACGGCGATCGCCTTGTCTCTCGCGCGAAGCGCGCGCTCACCACCAGGACGACCGTGATCGTCTCCGCGGCGGCGAGGAGGAGCACCGTCAGGCCGCGAGACGTGAAGATCGCCCCGGCGCCTCCCTCTCGCGCGATCCACCGGAGCTCCGTCCACGCCCGGAGCAGGAAGACGGAGAGGAACGCAACCACGAGGACGCGGGAGACGACCTCCAGCGCGAGGAGGCTCTTCTGCGAGAGCTTCACGGGCACTCCACGGATCGCGCCACGGGCGGATTATAGGGAGCGCGGTAAGATCCTCAATCGTCCTTGCCGCGGATGGCGAGGCTCCCCACGAGCGCATCCACGTCCTTCATGGCGGCCGCGAACTCGTCGTCGGTCGCGGCGAAGAACTGGAGGAGATAGGCGTCGGACGGGGTCTGGCTGACGATCTCGCGCGCCCGAAACGTACGGTCCGTGGCGCGGAAGCGGACGCGGCGTTCCAGGGACGCCGAACCCGAGGCTCCCTTGACCTCGAACGCGGCCGGGGCTTTCGCTTCCAGGGCTTCGATCTCGCCGGCCTGCCGGCGCTGGAACATCGCGAACTGAACCTCGGGGCCGCCTGGGTCGGGACGGAAACTGCGCCAGCGGAAGAAGACCTCGTCCGGAGAAGCACCCTCGCGAGTCCAGACGTCCCTCTCGTCGTCCCAGTCCCACTCGCGGGGGAGTTTATACAGGAGAGAACCCGTGGGCGGAGTGTAGATGTCGTAGCGGTCGCCCGAGTCGAACGCGCCTTCGCCGCTGCCGTCGATACGGAGAACGAGGCTGTAACTCCGGCGGAGCCGCCACCTCTCGCAGTAGGGTTCCATGCCAGCGGCCCGTACGCGCGCGAGGACATCGTCCTGGGAAACGCCGATCTCCAGGAATCCGACGATGTCGTCGAGCGTGAGATCGTCCGGCCGGGCCGGGACCGCGACGGCGGAGAGAAAGAGAATGCCGGCGAGGGAACGCGCGCCGATCGAGGTCATGGCTCGATCCTCCGGGATGAAGCGGGGGGATGAGGCGGCAGAGCCGGCACGATACCCGTCGCCAGAAGGCGCGGTCAACCGGGCCGCGACCGGGAAGCCGGGATTTCAGCGATCGGCCGAGTTCATTGACACCGGAGACCCTGGCACGAGACACTCCCCTGCGGCCGCCGCGACGTTTTGGTTGCCCCCGGAGAGTACGCCGAGGTCGACGTCGAGTTCTCCGTGGACGAGCTCTCGAAGTAGCCCGGACGTCCGGACCCCGGGGCCGGATTGTGGTTGGCTCTCCGGCGAATCTTTGTCGCGCCGAATGCGGATGGGCGGCCCGGAAGGGCTACCTGTGCCGCTTCACGAGTTGCTTACGGGCCGGCTTCTTGCTGGCGGTCTTCGCCCTGGTCAAGTTCTTCCTCGCGGCCGAGGTGTCCGCCGGAGCCTTCCTCTTGCCGAGACCCTGCCCATCGTCAGGCGTGGACTCCCCAGGCCGTAGCACGGTGTAGCCCGCCTCCCGCCAGACTTCCTCGAACATCTCGGCGATCGTCTTCTTCATCGAGTCCTTTCCGAAGTCGGAATCCGGTACATCACTCCGTTGAGGATATACGCCACGACGTCCTGGCGCAACGCTTGTGCCATTCGTGCGAGCTTGCTCCGGAGCCGGCGCAGTTTGTATGGGATCTGGCGCATCTCGGGATCGATCCACACCTCGACCACAGTCACGCGGTCCCAGCAGGTGTCGCCGTCGTTCCGCCAGACGCCGACCCCCCGACCGTAGGCGGTCGCGCCGCGGAAGAGTGTCGCGCAGAGGTCGAGAAGCTTCACGACCCATTTGTCGTGGAGGTCGACTGGCGTCGCCTTCGATGGGCGGTCACCCTCGGGAACGAAGAGCTGGAGATGCTCGAAAACAGCGTGTGATGTTCGCATGCCACCAGCATACAAACCCTGTCAAGGGGTTGGACGACAACTCGGGGGACAATTCGTGGCGCCCGGGCGGGCCGGGGGAACGCGCTCCTCGCATTCGGCCACGGGGTGGGGCGAGGGGGCGCGGCGACGAGGACGAGGAGGGACGCGCTCCACTTCTCGAAAAGTCCCTTCAGCGATCGAGCGCCTTGAGGCCGATGTCCGTCCGGTAGTGCATGCCCTGGAAGCGGATCTTCTTCACGGCGTCGTAAGCGCGTTCGCGGGCGAGGCCGAGGTTCGCGCCGAGGGCGGTAACGCCGAGGACCCGCCCGCCGGCGGTCACGACCTGGGAACCCTTCATTCTGGTCCCGGCGTGGAAGACGAAGACGTCCGGGTCTCCCTCGACGGTCGAAAGGCCCTGGATGGGGAAGCCCTGGTCATAGCGGTCGGGGTAGCCGCCGGAGGCGAGGACGACGCAAACGGCGGGGCGCTCGTCCCACTCGATCGAGACCTGGTCGAGGCGTCCGTTCGTCGTGGCATCGAGGATCTCGACAAGGTCGGATTTGAGGCGCACGAGGAGCGCCTGCGCCTCGGGGTCGCCGAAGCGGACGTTGAACTCCAGCACACGAGGACCGTCGGCGGTGAGCATGAGCCCGGCGTAGAGGAGGCCCTTCACGGGTCGGCCCTCGCGGTGCATGGCGTGGATGATGGGGATGAGCATCTCGCGGATGATCCGCCGCATCATCGCGTCGTCGACGACGGGGGCGGGGGAGTAGGCGCCCATCCCGCCGGTGTTGGGACCGCGGTCGAGGTCGAGAGCGCGCTTGTGGTCCTGGGAGGACTCCAGGGGATAGAGGCTCTGGCCGTCGGTGAAGGCGAGGATCGAAACCTCTTCGCCCTCCAGGCAGTCCTCGATGACGAGCCGCTCGCCTGCCGTCCCGAACGCCTTGTCCTTCATGATCCGGTCCACGGTCGCGAGGGCTTCCTCGCGCGTCCTCGCGACGACGACGCCCTTGCCGGCCGCGAGGCCGTCGGCCTTGATGACGGCGGGGAGATCGACCTCTCGGGCCCACTCGCGGGCAAGCGCGAGCGAGTCCACCACCCGGTAGGGGGCGGTGGGGATGCCGTGCTTCTTCATGAGGTCTTTCGCGAAGACCTTCGAGGCCTCGAGCTGGGCCGCGCGGGCGCCGGGTCCGAAAGCGGGGAGCCCGGCCTTGCCGAACTCGTCCACGATCCCGGCCGCGAGCGGCGCCTCGGGTCCGACCACGGTGAGGTCCACCCCCTCCCGCGCGGCGAAGTTTCGCAGGCGAATCGTCTCCGTGGCGTCGATCGGGACGCACTCGGCGATCTTCGCGATGCCGGCGTTCCCGGGGGCGGCGTAGACCTTCGAGACGCTCGGGGAAGCGGCGATCTTCGTGACGAGCGCGTGCTCGCGCCCGCCGCCGCCGACCACGAGGACTTTCACGGCCCGCTACTCCTCCAGGAAGCAGGCCTCGATCACCCGCTCGAGCGCCTTCTCGTCGAAGACGGGGCATCGGGTGGGTTCGTGGCCGTCCTTCTGGTCCTGGATCACCCAGACG
>JACQVV010000612.1 GCA_016209595.1 Planctomycetota bacterium | reverse complement strand
GGGCAGGGATGCGCTGCTTCAATGGGGCCACGTCCCGGAGGACGTGGAGAGTCCTGGCCCGGATGTTGGATGAAGCTCTGCCTCTCTCCGCTTCAATGGGGCCACGTCCCGGAGGACGTGGAGAGGATCGCCGTCGCCACATGGCTCCTCGTGCGCCAGGAGCTTCAATGGGGCCACGTCCCGGAGGACGTGGAGAGAGCGGGGGTCCTAAGTGGCGGATGGCGATGGGGGTAGGGTTGCCGATGCGAGCGGGTGGGGGGAGAGAGGGGGCAACAGTACGAGGGAGATAGTAGAAGTCGGCAACGTGACGCGACAGTGGGTCTTGGGACCGCGAGCGGGTCCCGGGGGGTGAGGGGAGTCGGGCCGTTCGCGGAGCGCGGGTTGTCAAGGAGCGGGTAGACATGCGCGGTGAGGATGGGTGGCTAGACTACCACGCAGCCGCGGCTTGGGGGAGGGAGAGAGCGGCCGAGGGAGCGAACAACGCGGTCCGCGCGGCGGCCGGTGGGTCCGAGATCGACGAGGAGGACCTGGTCGCGCTCGTGATGGATGATCTCGGCGAGGCCGGCCTGGAGGCGTACGAGAGCGACGTCGGAGAGATCGCAACGGAAGACGGATAGCTGGAGATGGTCTCCGAAGCCCTCCAGGAGGCGAAAGACGCGGCGGAGGCGCTTGGGGTTGGAGATGTCGTAGGTCACGAGGTAGGTCTGCACGGGGTCACCGCGTGCGGAAGTCGGGGTAGTCGGGAATCTCGCCGAGGAGCCAGCGGCCGAGGAGCCTCGCCTGGACCTCGAGAACGCGGCGGTAGCTGATGCGATAGCCGAAGACGGGGTGCTGCACGAGGCCATCCATGCGGCGTTCGTAGCACTGGATGAAGTTCTTCCGTCCGGGTGGGGTCAGGGAACAGGCTCCGGCGCGCACGACAAAGTCCGTCCGCGAGATCTCGCCGGTGTTGATCGCCGAGAGAACTGCGGAGTCGCAGAGGATTGGACGGAACTCCTCCATGAGGTCGAGGGCGAGAGAGGGGCGGCCGTAGCGCGGGCGATGGTAGAAGCCGAGGTATGGGTCGAGTCCGACGGCCGCGAGCGTGACGGTGGCCTCCTTCGCAAGGAGGGCATACGCGAGGGAGAGGAGCGCATTCACTGGATCCCGAGGGGGGCGGCGGTTCCGGGACTGGAAGTCGAAGGCAAGGGAGTCGGCGTCGTTCGGGGGGTGGACGAGATGGGGGAAGGCTCCGAAGTAGAGCCGTGCTGCCAGGCCCTCCACACCGAGCAGCGCGTCCGACGTCATGACGCGGTTGGTCTCGTGCGCGAGATCCTCGAGGGCGGCGAGGAGATCGGGAGGGGGTTCTTCGAGGTTTCTGCGCAAGATTGTCCGGCAGTTCTGAATCTTGACGCGCACGATGCGGCGGGCGAGGTCGAGGCTCGCATCGGCGTCGCTCGCGACCGCGTACTGGCGCCTGCGGAGGTCCACGTTCTTGTGGGGCAGGCCCGTCGTCATGCCGTAGAACCACGCCCCGTGGGAGAAGTAGCATACGGGGATCTCGGCCCGGCAGAGCTCGTGGATCGCCTGGGTCGTGACCTGGACGTTGCCGAAAAGCGCGACCTGGGACGTGTCCCGGATGCGGACCTTCACGTCGGGCGCCTCGCGGCGCTGCACGGCGAGGAGCTCCCCAGATTTCCCGACCCTCGCCCCTTGCTCCTGGACGTAGAGGGGAAGGCGATCGTCCCGGGCGGGGAAGAGGCTCCGGATCGCGGGCGGCTGCTCTTCCCCATCGCCGGACGCTCCGGGGGGTCGGTCGTCGCCAGCCGATTCTGCCGAGGGTGCTGCCGCCCCGAGGGCGTGGACTTCGTCGGGCAAACAGATCCCGACGAGGGAACAGCGCGGACATTTCGGGCTGTCGACAAGCGGCGGCGGCGGGAGGGCCGTGGCCGCCAGCCGCCGGGCTTCGTCCCGAAGCTCGATGGTGCGCGCCACGAGGGTCTCGTCGATCGGGACGACGACGCGCCGGTTCGACGCCGCGTACCAGAGGATCCCCTCCTCGACCGCGAAGCCATTCTCGCGAAGAACGAGCGCCTGAGCGGCGAGCTGCACCCTCTCCGGTTCGTACGCTCCTCCGGGGACGTCGGGCACCGCGCCTCTCTTGTAGTCCACGGGCGTGACCTCGCGGCCCTCGCCTTCGAGAAGGTCGATCCGAGCCACGATCCCTACCTCGGGTGCGGACAGGTGAACGGATCGCGCATGAATCGCCCCTGCGCCTTCGGCGCTCTCTGCCCCTTCGCCGGCGGCGGGGACCTCGCCCCGGGGCTCGTCCACACGCCGGTGGCGCTGCCGTCCCTCTTCCGTGTCGGCGCTGTCCTCCCACTCGCCGTGAACCCACTCGAGATAGAAGAGCCGCGGGCAGTAGGCAAACTCGTTCAGCATCCGGGCGGGCACGAGGTCGGGCAGGTCGCGGCCCACAAGTTCGCTCATGCCTCTTTCCCCCTTGAGTCGGCGAACGCGGCCCCTTCCCGACACCCGCGCCAGTCTGCCCGCTCGGGGCGCATGATTCTCGGGGGGAGCGGTC
>JACQVV010000611.1 GCA_016209595.1 Planctomycetota bacterium | reverse complement strand
GTCGAATGGAGGTGCGCCGGGCGCGCGACCGAGATCGACGAAGGCCTCGCGACCTGGCTCGAGGGCCATCTCGCGCACCTCGTCTCCAATGCCGTCCGGCATGGCGTCGAACTTGAGGTCGAGCGCGAGGCCGCCGGGAAGAGCGAGACGGCAACGATCTGGATCTCCGCAGAGATCGGCCGGGGTGGGCTTCGGATCGAGGTGGGCGACGACGGCCGGGGCCTGGACGAAGCCGGAGCGCCCATGCGCGACCCCGGACATGGACTCGAGCGCCGGCCGGCGCGGCCCGCTGCCTCGAGAACCCGACCTGGCGACCTCGGAAACGCGGCGGGGGGCGGCCTCGCCGAACTCGAGCGCGAGGTCCGCGCCCGCGGCGGCAGGATCGCCATCTGGACCGAGCGCGGGCGCGGGACCCGCGTCCGGCTCCGGGCCCCCTTCCGCTCGGCACGGGCGGCGGTCCTCCCCGCCGAGGCTCGCGGTCTCGTCGGTTTCCCCGTCGAGCGAGTCCTGTGGATCCGCGGCCAGCTCGCAGGTACCGAACCGGTGGGCGTTCTCGGCGGGAGGACGGCCCCGCCCGTCCAGTCCCTCTCGCGCCTTCTCTGGGGCGCTCGGGAGGGAGCGCAGGATCCGACGGGCCCCGCCGTGCTGTTGGATTCGTCCCAGGGGCTCGTGGCACTGGCCGTCGATGCCGTCGGCGCCCCGGAGACGGTCGTTCTCCACGCCCTCGATCTCGCCGGTTCCGGGGTCGCGGCGGCCTCCTTCCGAGAGGCCGCGGGCAGGATCGGATGGCTCCTGGACGCCGACGCGCTCGCGGGCCTTGTTTCCTATGCCGAGAGCAAGAAGCGGCTGGCGGAGGAGGGAACAGATGCGTAGCCTCCGAATCTCGGCTTCCAACAACTAGCAGAGTCCCGAATCTCGGCTTCCCAAACCTCGATGCCAAAAACCACGACGACCGCGACTTCCCCGAAGACGCTCCCGGCGCGGAGCGATGTCGATCCGAAGAACTGCTGGGACCTCTCCCGCCTCTACCCCGGCGTCGACGCCTGGGAGCAGGACTTCAGGGGGCTGGAAGGAAGGCTCCCGCTCGTCGCCTCTTACCGCGGCCGCCTGGGCGAGTCGCCGGCCCGGCTCGCCGAGTTCCTCGCCCTCCAGACCGATTGCAGCCGGATCCTCCGGCGGCTCTCCGTCTACGCCGAAAGGAAGAGCGACGAGGACACCGCGAACTCCCACTGGAAGGGGTTCTCCGACCGCATGGTCGGCCTCTCCACGCGGTTCGGTGAGGCCGCGAGCTTCGCCAATCCCGAGATTCTGGCCATTCCCGACGCCACAATGAGGGCCTTCCTGGGGGACGCTTCACTCGCGGACTACCGGTTCGTCCTGGAACAGGTCCTCCGGTACAAGCCCCACACGCTGGGGGAAGGAGAGGAGCGCGTCCTCGCTCTCTCCGGCGAAATGGCCCAGGCCGCCCACGAGGCCTTCGGCCAGCTCGTGAACGCCGATCTCAAGTTCGGGACGATTCCCGACGAGAAGGGCGAACCGGTGGAGGTGACGCACGGGAGCTACCACTCCTTCCTCTGCCGTCCCGATCGAGCGGTCCGCCGGCGCTTTTTCGAGCGCTACTACGAGGGCTTCGAATCCGTGAAGCATGCGCTCGCCGCGACGCTCGCCGGAGGCGTCAAGAAGAACCTCTTCTACGCCCGGGCGAGGGGCTTCCCCTCCGCTCGCCGCGCCGCCCTGTTCAAGAACGACGTCCCCGACTCGGTCCCGAACAACCTGATCTCGACCGTTCGCCGGCGCCTCCCCGCTCTCCACCGCTACTACGAGCTCCGGCGCCGGGCTCTGGATCTGGAGGAGATCCACTTCTACGACCTCCTCGTGCCGCTCGTCGCCCGGCCCGATCAGCACGTTTCCTACGAGGAAGCGGTCGAGCTCGTCTGCCGCGCCCTGGCGCCCATGGGCGAGCCCTACGTAGAACCCCTGCGCGCGGGGCTCCTCTCCGGCTGGGTCGACCGCTACGAGAACCGAGGGAAGCGCTCCGGCGCCTACTCCTCCGGCTGCTACGACTGCGACCCGTTCATCCTCCTCAATTACCGCGAGGACACCCTCGACAGCGTGTTCACGCTCGCCCACGAGGCGGGGCACGCCATGCACTCCTACCTCTCGCGGCGCCGCCAGCCTCCCCAGTACGCCTCGTATGCCATCTTCGTCGCGGAGGTCGCCTCGACCTTCCACGAGGAGCTCCTCTCCGAGCATCTTCTCGCCAGGACGAGCGACCCGCGGGAGCGCGCGTACCTCGTCCACCGCGAGATCGACGACGTTCGTGGGACCCTCTTCCGCCAGACCATGTTCGCCGAATTCGAGCAGGCAATCCACGCGCGGGCCGAGGCGAAGGGTCCCCTTTCCCTGGACGACCTCACCCGGACCTACCACGAGATCCTCGAGCGATACTACGGGCCGCGTTTCGCCCTCGACCCCCAGCTCGACCTGGAGTGCCTCCGCGTCCCCCATTTCCACTACAACTTCTACGTCTACCAGTACGCGACCGGCCTTTCAGCGGCGATCGCCCTCTCGGCCAAGGTCCTCGCGGGAGAACCCGGCGCCCTCGAGCGGCACCTCGCTTTCCTTTCCTCGGGCGGCTCGAAGTTCCCCATCGAGCTCCTCCGCGACGCCGGCGTGGACATGGCGAGCCCGGGGCCCGTCGAGGCCGCCCTCGACCGCTTCGAGCGCCTCGTGGGCGAGCTCGAGACGCTCCTCGCGCTCTAGCCTGGCCGCCTACTTGCCCAGCCGGGGGTAGCGGTAGTAGACCTCCAGCGTGAGGGCGGCGAGGGAGGTCGTTGCGACCCTCCCGGACTCGCTGCCCCAGGCGTCGATCGGATCCCAGGAGCCCGTCATGTCTCTCAATTCCTCGCTTCCCGAACGGCTCCTCCACGGACCTCCCCGTGATGGAATCGCCCCGAGGAATCGATCGCAATCGTCCCCTCGGGCTCGTCGAAGTGGAAGAGGACGATCGTGTCGGCGCCGGGACCCTCGCGGGCCGCGGGGGTGAAGTCCTCCGAGTAGCGAGCGCCGGACGACAGCCTGAACTCGTCGATCGCGCCCTGGAAGAACGACACGGCCCCGTGGTGCGGGTCGGGGTCGGCGCCGAGGAGGAGCGGGATCTCGTTCGGCGTGAGGTTTCCGGCGTGGACCTCGGTGGCGACGGATCGTCCGTCCACGAAGATGCGGACGGACTTCCCGTCGAAGGTCCCCGCGACGTGGGTCCATCGGCCGGGGGCGAAGTGAGGGTCGTGCGGCGCGGCGGCGCCGGCGTACCCCTTGCCGGCGGCGTGGACGAAGAAGATCGCCTCGCCCCGGTCCTCGTCGTCATAGAAGAGGCCGTAGGCGCTCATCTCGGTCTTGGCCGCGAGGACGGAGCGCCCCGCGTTCCCCGCTCCCGGGCGCACCCACATCTCGAGCGTGAAGGGTCCCACGGGGACGAGCTCGGTCGAGTGAGGAACGAGGACGCAGTCGTCCGCGCCGTCCAGGACGAGCACGCGGTCCGTCCCGTCGGTCCCGACCTCGGGGGTTTCCGCGCGCCGCACCAGGGGGCGCCGTTCGACCCGGATCCGCTCGACCCGCCCGGTGTGGAGCGGGTAGATCGCCTCGACGGCGAGCGGGGCGGGCTCGCCTTCGGGGCAGGTGAAAGCGAGGCGGCGCGATTCGCCTGCCGCGAGCGTTGCGACGCACGGTTCGGTCCCCGGGAACCCGAAGAGGTAGTCGATCGCCCTTCCGGTCGGGTTCTTGACCCAGTATTCGAGATCCCGTCCTCCCGGCGTCCCGTCGAGGATGTCGCGCGTGAAGCGGCCGAGCCCGATCCTCCCCAGGGCCGCGGCCTCGTCGCTCTCGCTCCCGTAGACGAAGTCCCCGGGCCGGACCGAGCCGACCGGGACGACCGCGACCTTGAACTCGCCCTCGCGCACCGTCACGAGGTTGTAGTGGTGGATGTCCCCCGACTCCTCGAGGTTCCCCTTCCCCGCGCCGGTCGCGGCCATCGTGTAGTAACGGATGCCGTCCTTCTCGTCGTAGCGGTAGCGGTGGAGGTGGCCGGCGAAGACGCCCTTCACCCGGCCGTCGGAGCGCAGGAGCTCGTGGACCTCCGGCCAGTTCGAGCCGCGGTAGTAAGGCGACCATCGCGGGTGATGGAGGAAGCAGAAGACGGCGCTCGCCCGGGTCCGGGCGAGATCCGCGCGTACCCATTCCATCTGCTCGGCCGACATGTTCTGGTTCGCCTCTGGCCGGTGGAAGGACAGGGCCTCGTCGCTGAACAAGACGACGAAGTGAGCCCCGGCATGGTCGAACGAGTACCAGAGCGGTCCGAAGTGGTCCTTGTAGCGCTCGAGGTTCCCCCGGTCGTTCGGGTCGCCTCCCGCCCCGTAGACGTCGTGGTTCCCGGCGACGGGAAACCACGGCATGGCGAGCCCGTCCATGATCTCCTTGTACTCCTTCGCCTGGGCGAGCCAGCTCGCCTCCTCGTTGTAGCCGTTCACGAGGTCACCCACCGTCATGACGAAGTCGGGGTCGAGGAGGTTCACCTCGCTCACGGCCTGCCGGAGAATCGCGAGCCCCTCCGGTGGGCCGCCGGTCCGGTCGCCGAAAACCGCGAAGGTGAAGCCGTCCCTCTCTCTCGGCGCGAAGATCTCCCGTTCGCCCTTCGGACCGGCCCAGACGGGTGTATCGGAGTCGCCGCCCTGGGCATGGACCGCTGGAAGGAGAAGCGCGAGAAGCGAGAGGAGGCCCGCAACGCGAAGGGGCATGGCCGCTCCTCCAGGAGAGCACACGATTCGAGATCGTCTCATGATCGGACTCGGACTCGTACCCGTCGTCGTCATCGTACTCGCAGTCGTCATCGTTGTCGCCAGAGAGAGGCCGGCGGACGAATGCGGTAGACTGGAAAGCGATATGGACGCCAAGGAACACCGGACCCCGGCGCCCGACTTCCCCGGGGGTCTCGACTGGATCAACTCGCCCCGGCCGCTTTGCCTCCGCGACCTCAGGGGCAAGTTCGTCCTGATTGAGTTCTGGACTTATTGCTGAATCAACTGCCACCACAATGCCGGCGAGTTGCGCCGGCTGCACGAACGGTATTGGGACGAACTCGTGGTGATCGGGGTCCACTCCCCGAAGTTCCCCCACGAGCGCGAGACCGCGAACGTCCGCGAGGCCGTCCGCCGCCACGCCGTCCGGGCTCCCGTCGTGAACGACACCGCGATGGAGATGTGGAAGCTCTACGGCGTCTCGGCCTGGCCGACGATCGCCCTCGTCGATCCCCGCGGGAGCTACCTCGGCTCCTACCCCGGCGAGGTTGACGTTCGCGAGCTCTCAGCCGTTCTGGACCTCCTGATCGCCGACTTCGACGCCCAGGGGGCGATCGACCGCACGCCGCTGGGGATCGCGCCCGAGAGTGCCGCCGACGGGAGCCCGCTTCTCTACCCATCGAAGCTCCTCCCCGGGGAGGACGGGAGGCTCTTCGTCGCCGACACGGGACACCACCGGGTGCTTGAGACGCGCGTGTCGCCGGACGGCGCCTCGGCCCGGGTCGTGCGCGCCTTCGGGAGTGGCCGGGCCGACCTTGTCGATGGCCCCGCCAGCGAGTCCGCGTTCCACTGCCCTCGGGGCCTCGCCGCGAACGGCTCCACGCTCTACGTCGCCGACACGGGGAATCACGCCGTCCGGGCGATCGATCTCGCGTCCGGCTCCGTTCGCACCGTCGCGGGTACGGGCGAGCTCGGGCGCACGTGCGCCCTCCCGAAGACCGGGCCGACCGAGACGCCGCTGCGCTCCCCCTGGGCTCTCCTTTTCGTCGAGGAGATCCTCTTCATCGCGATGGCGGGATCGCACCAGCTCTGGGTACTGGTCGCGGACAAGGACATCGGAGTCTTCGCCGGGAACGGGCGCGAGGCGCTCGTGGACGGCCCCCGCGCCGAGGCGAGCTTCAACCAGCCGAGCGACCTCGCGATCGGGATGGGCCACCTCTTCGTGGCCGATCCCGAGGCGAGCGCCGTCCGGGCGGTCTCCCTCGACGCGAATCCCCAGGTCCTCTCGCTCGTGGGCCGGGGGCTCTTCGAGTTCGGGGACGTGGACGGGCAGGGGAACGAGGTCCGCCTCCAGCACCCGGGCGGCGTCGCCTTCCAGGAAGGGAAGGTCTACATCGCGGACAGTTACAACCACAAGGTGAAGCGGCTTGATCCCACCACCGGGCACGTCCAGACCGTGCTCGGCACCGGTCGCCCCGGCCACTCCGACGGCCCCTTCGAGCGGGCCGAACTCTGGGAGCCCGACGGCCTCGCCATCGCGGGCGGCCGGGTCTACCTCGCCGACACCAACAACCACGCGATCCGCGTCGCGGACCTGGCCGCCAGGACGGTCTCGACGCTCGCCCTCGTGTAGTGCCCGCGGCGACGAGATGACAAGTCTTTCCGGGAAGAAGATCGGGCCTTTCGAGATCCTGGAACCGATCGGCAAGGGCGGGATGGCGACCGTCTACAAGGCCCACCAGGCCTCGGTCGACCGCTTCGTCGCGGTGAAGCTTCTCCCGGCAGACCTCTCCGGCGACCGGACCTTCGTGGAGCGCTTCCGCCGCGAGGCGAGGACGATCGCGAAGCTTGAGCACCCGCACATCCTCCCCGTCTACGACCACGGCGAGGACGGCGGAATGTTCTACATCGCGATGCGGTTCCTCCCCGGCGGCTCGCTACGGGACCGGATCGACGCGAAAGGCCCCCTGGCGCTCGCCGAGGCGCTCCGGATCCTCGAACAGGTGGGGGGCGCGCTCGGTCACGCCCACAGGAAGGGCGTCCTCCACCGCGACATCAAACCCTCGAACGTTCTCCTGGACGATCGCGGCGACGCCTTCCTCTCGGACTTCGGCCTGGCCCGCCCGAAGGTCGGAAGCGACCTCACCGCCGCGGACCATGTCGTCGGGACCCCGATGTACATGTCTCCCGAGCAGGCGCTCGGGGAGAAGGTGGACGAGCGGAGCGATCTCTACGCTCTCGGCGTCCTCCTCTACGAGGTCTTGACAGGCGACCTTCCCTTCCAGTCCGAGACTCCCCTCGCGATCCTCATGAAGAAGGTGAAGGAACCCGTTCCGTCCCCGCGCTTGAAGCGACCCGAGCTCCCGGAGTCGGTGGAAAGGGTCGTCCTCAAAGCCCTCGCGAGGCTTCCGAAAGACCGCCACCGGTCCGCGGACGAGATGGTCGAAGAACTGCGCCGCGCGATTCCTCCGGCGGCCGAGGCGGCGACCGTCAGAGACAGGCTGCGGCTCCCCACCCCGCAACGGTTGGCGCCTCCGCCGCGCCCCCGCCGGGCGAAGCGAGCCGCGCTCCTCGGGAGCGCCCTCGCGGGGGCCGCGCTCCTCGTCTCGCTTGCGCTGTGGTTCGTTCTTTCCCGGCAAGAGAGAGGGCCGGAGAGCGGCACGCCGGATCGGGAGGACGCTGGCCCCGGCGACACCGCGCCGCCCGACAACGATTCCTCGGTGAGGCCCCGCCCGGCGCTCCCGGAGCCCGGGTGGACCGCCTTCATCACCCCCGACGACGTCAGCGCGGTCGCCGCGCGGGATGGCTGGCTCTGGGCCGGCGGGTCCGGAGGGATCGTCCGGTGGAACGTGGCCCTCCGCGACCGCCGCCGGCACACCATGGCCGACGGCCTTCCCTCGAACGAGGTCTTCGCTCTCCATGCGCAGCCTGACGGGACCGTCTGGGCCGGGACGGTCGCCGGTCTCGCCCGCCTCGACCCCGGTGCGGACCGCTGGACCACGTACACGACCGAGGACGGCCTCGACTCCGAGGTCGTCGTCCGGCTCTTCGGCGACCGGGACGGGAGCTTCTGGGCCCTCACGATCAATGGCGACCGCGGGCTGAACATTCTCTCCGCCGACGGCTGGGAGCCCCCGGCCGTCCCTCCCCTCCCGGGCGAGGCGAAGAACTGCCACGCGATCGCCCGCGACAGGGCCGGTCACCTCTGGGTCGCTCTCGACGACGGTGGCCTCGCCGAACTCGTCGATTCCCTGTGGCGCGAGTACAAGCTCCCGCCCGACACCTACGTCGCGGACCTCCTCGCCCCGCGCGAGGGGGATCTCCTCGCCGCCACGAGCCGGGGCGTGTTCCGCTTCCGGGGTACGGGCGAGGGGGAATGGGTTCCCCTCCCGGCCTTCGAGGGAATCTCGACGAACATCCTCCTCGAGGACCTCTCGGGGCGGCTCTGGTTCGGCGGAGACGACGGCCTCGCGAACGTCCGCCCGGCGCCGGGCCGCTGGAGGCCCCATCGCGAGATGGTCGGCGACGGGATCTCGTGGATCACCTCTGGCGTCGAGGACGACCGAGGCGCGCTCTGGTTCGGCACGGCCGGCGGCGGAGTGGTCTGCCTCCATGACCGGCGCTGGGAGCGGTTCCGGGCGGAGGAGATCCTCCTTCCGGGGAATCACGTGGTCACGCTCGCCGAGGACGGCGAGGGCGGCATCTGGGTCCGCGCTGACTCGCGGCCCGGCTTCGCCAGACTCGCCCCCGTCGCCGGGACCTGGGAGGCCCACGGCGAGCATACCGGCGCGGTCGAGCAGCCGGACTTCCTCGCCGCCGACGCCGAGGGGAGGATCTGGACGGGTGAGTACGACCGGGTCCGCACCCGCCAGGACGGCCGATGGGTCCCCTTCGCCCATGCCGCCCTGGGCGACGTCGCGGTCCGCTCGTTCGCCCGGTCGGACTCCGGCGTGCTCTGGTTCGGCCTGGAGTCGGGCTCCGCCATCCGGATCGACCCCGAGAGCGGCGAGTCGCGCGTCTTCACCCCCGGCGACGGCCTTCCCGGACCCTCGGTGGGGCGGCTCCTCGCCCCGGGCGACGCGCGAGTCTTCGCGCTCGCCGGCGGGCGGTGCGCGGTCTTCGACGGAGCCCGCTGGACGCCCGTCCTCGCCGGCTCGGGCGAGATCCGCGATCTCGCCCTCTCTCCATCCGGGGAGCTTGCCGCCGCGGCCGGAGACTCCGCCTTCCTTCTCTCGGAGGGGAAGTGGCGGACGTTCCCCTCCCCCGACTTCGAGATCGCCCGGATCGCGATCGCTCCCGGCGGAGCGATCTGGGCCGGCGGAGAGCAGGGCCTCGGGCGCCTCGACTTCGCTACGGGCGAGCGCACCACCGTACCGCTCGCCGCGAGCGGCCTCCCCGCGGTCGTGACGGCCCTTCTCGCCGCCCGCGACGGCTCGATCTGGACCGGCACGCCCGGAGGCCTGGGCCGCTACGTGCCGCCAGCCCGGTGAACGGTTCTCCGCCCCTTGACGGAACTGTCGCCGCTCTTCATCCTCGACGCGGGGCGTGGAACTGGCGTCATGCCTGCCCGGGAGGGAGGATGGTAGTGGGATCGCGCGGGAAAGGGGTGGGTAAGGTCGTCGCGGTCGATGTGACGTGGACAGGTCTCAGGTTCACGCGGCGGAAGGGTGTGCGCCGCGTCTCCCGGTGAGCGGGCACGCTTCCGGCCGCGTCGTCGTCTCCCGCGGCGCGCGTGCGGCGGAGGACGCCCTCCTCGCCGATCTGGCGGGGCTCTCGTGCGAGGTCCGGGGCGATCCGTCGCTCCTCTCCCGGACGGTTCTCGTGGTCGTCTCCTCGGGGCCCCTCCGCAAGCGACTCGCGGCCCGGATCGCCGCGCGGCTTCCCGAGGCCGCCCTCGGCGTCCGGGTCCAGACGCTCTGGAGCGTGGCCCGCGAGGTCCTGGAACGCGCGGGGCGGCCGGTGCCATCGGGAGCCGACCTCTTCGAGATCCTGGTGCGGCGCGAGGCGGCCCGACAGGACGCCCTCTCCTGCCATCTTGGGCAGCTCGAGGACGGGTTCGGTCTAGTGGCAAGCACCGTGCGAGACCTCTCGAACGCCTGCTTCGAGCCGGAGATGCTTCCTGAACTCGAGCGGCTCCTTGCATCCTCTGGAGAAGATGAGGGAGCCAAGCGCGCCCGCGCGCTTCTTGCCATCGCTGCCGGGGCCGCGCGGGGGATGAGAGAGCTCGGCGTAGGCCGGATCGGAGAGGTCCTCGCGGCGGCGACGTCGGCCCTTCGCGAGAAGGAAGCCGCGCTCCTCCCGGCCCGAGCCGTGCTCGTCCACGGCTTCGCAGACGCGACGGGGCGGGCGACGGAGTTTCTGGTCGCGCTCCAGGAAGCCCTCGGGGCCTCGGTCCACGTGGACCTGCCGCCGGACCCGGCAGGCGGAGCCGACCCGGTCGATTGGGCGTACCCGCGGCGCTTCCTCCATCGGCTGTCGCCGGCACCCGAGCGCGAGGAGAGAGCCTCCACGCGAGAGACGCCGGGGATCGACTGGTTCGACGCGTCGGGCGCGGAGGAAGAGGTCCGGCTCCTCGCCGACCAGGTCCGCGACCTCCTCGACTCCGGCGTTCCGCCCGAGGAGATCGGCGTCGTCGCGCGAAGCCTCGAAGGGTGCGCCGTCCACATCCGGACGCGCTTTGGGGAGCTCGGCATCCCCCACGGTGGGGGCCTCGCCCCGGCGGGGCTCGTCCCCGGCCGCCGGCGTCTCGACGCGGGGCTCGAGCTCCTCGCCCGGGGGGACGCGGTCGCGGTGGATCGCTGGATCGACGCGCTCGGACCGAACCCGGCAAGTGAAGATCTCAGGCTCGCGTTCCGCTCGCTCGGCGCGGCGCGGCTCTCCGACGCGGCGGACCTCGACCCCGAGGCAATCCTCGCGGGCAGGGTTGACTACCCCCTACCCGTCCGGCGGGGATTCGTGGCCCGGCCGGAGGCCCCCGAGGAGGAACGCTCCCAGGCCGCGCGCCGTGAGCTCTCCGGCGCGTCGCTCACGGGCGCGATCCTCGCGGCGCGCGGTCTTTCCTTTGCCTGGCGCGACCGCCCGGCGCGTGGGCTCGCCCCGGCCCTCGCCGCATGGGTCCGCGGGATCCTCACCGAGCACCTGGGCTGGACCGCCGGCGGGCAGGAAGCAACCGCGGGTGCGCTCAGCGCGATGGACGAGCTCCTCGATGACATCCCGCCCGGCGTGGAGCTCTCGGTCGAGGAGTTCCTCGTTCTCCTTCTCGCCCGGACGCGCGAGCTCGGAGCGGAGCCGCTGGGCGGCCGCGGGGCGGGCGTCCAGGTCCTTGCCGTCTCCCACGCGCGGGGCCTCACCTTCGAGCACCTCTTCCTCGTGGGACTGAATCGAGATGTCTTCCCCCGCGTCGTGCGCGAGGACCCGTTCCTCCCCGACCCGATCCGCGCCCGCCTCGCCCGGCGGCTTCCCGACCTTCCGGAGAAGTCCCGGGGGCACGACGAAGAGCGTTTCCTCTTCGCGGAGCTCCTCTCCTCGGCTCCCCACGTCACGCTCTCGTGGCTCCGCGCCGACGACGACGGGCGGGAGCTCCACCGCTCGCCGTTCGTGGAGCGGCTCGTTCCGCGCGCGGAGGAAGAGGAGAGGAGCGCCCCGAGCGATCGCCTCTCGACACCGCGAGACTTCCTCTGCGCCGCCGCGGTGGATGGGGGGCGTCCGCTCTTCGCCTTGCTCCTCCCGCTGGCTCTCGAAGAGGCGCGCGAACACCTCTCCCCGGCAGCCCGCGAGGGTTTCCCGGGCGCCCGGGACCTCGCCGCCGCCCGGGGGAGGGTGCTCGCCGAGTACGACCCGGCGCCGGGCGACTCGTCCCCGTCCCCCTGGTTTGGCCTCGTCGCCCCGGCACTCGGCACGCCCGACCCACGCCAGGGGCCCCTCTACGTGACGACGCTCGAGCGCCTCGCCCGCTGCCCCTGGCAGACGTTGCTCGCGAGGATCCTTCGCCTCGAGCCCGCGCGAGACCCGCTCGCCTCGCTTCCCGAGATCGACGACCTCCTCGTCGGGACAACCGTGCACGAGGCGCTCCGGCGCCTCGTCGAACCGGCGACCGGCCGCCGTCCCGAGAAGCTCGCCGCGGCGCTTTCCGCGAATCCAGAGGAATTCCGCCGCCCCGATCGGGACACGGCCCTCCGGGTTCTCACCGCCGTGGCGAGAGAGAAGGCACGCGAGGCCGGCATCCACTTCACGGGCCTCGCCCGCGCCCTCGCGGTCCGGGCGCGCCCGTTCGTCGAGCGCGCTCTCGCGCTCCGGAACGACTCCGACCGGATCGTGGGGTGCGAGCTCGGATGGCACGCGGACGTCTGCTCCGCCGGCGTAAGAGGACAGAGGCTTCACTTCACCGCCGACCTCGCCCACTACGAGGGAGAACGCCTCGTCCTCACCGACTACAAAACGGGCTCGCCGCTCACCGACAAGAAGAAGGAAGAGACTCGCCGGAGGGATCTCGAACGAGCGATCGCCGAGGGGCGCGCCCTCCAGGCTGCCGCCTACGCCGCAGGTGCCAGGGGCACGATCGGGCGTTACCTCTACCTCGCGGAGGGGATCCGACCCGACTGTGTGTCGCTTTCGGTCGCCCAGGGAGATCCGGAGGTCGAACGCACGTTCCCCGAAGCGGTCCGCCGGCTCGTCTCGGCCTGGGAGGCAGGAGCCTTCTTCCCGCGCCTGGAGGACGAGAACGGGAACGAGCCCCGCGCCTGCGACTTCTGCGATCTCTCGGAGGCCTGCGTGCGTCGGGATTCGGGAGCGCGCCGGAGGCTGCGACAACTCGCGGCAGCGGCGCAGGGCGCCTCGGCGAAGGAAGAGGAAAGCGTCCCGGCCGCGCTCGCCTCGCTCGCGGCGCTCTGGTTCCCGGCGCGGAAAACGGAGGATCCGGAGTGAACCGGGCGACCCTGGAGAGCGCCCGCGAGGCCGACCGCGAGGCCCGCCGGGCAGCCGCGTGCGACTTCGACCGGCCGATCGCGCTTTCGGCCGGGGCGGGGACGGGGAAGACCGGCACCCTGGCCTCGCGCGCTGTCGCCTGGTGCCTGGGTCCGGGATGGGAGCGCTCCGAGCGTTCGCTCGGCCCGGCGAACGATCCTTCCGGATCGGGCGCGGTGGCGGCGCGGACGCTCGAGCGCGTCGTCGCCGTCACCTTCACGGAGCGTGCCGCGGTCGAGATGGCCGAGCGGGTCGCGTCGGCGTTCGCGAAGATCCGGGCCGGAGAAGAAGTCGAGTTCCTGCCACCTGGAGCGCTGGTCGTCCCCAACGCGGAACTCCCGCGCCGCGCCGCGTCGCTCCTCGCGTCGCTCGACCGCCTCGCCGTGGGAACGATCCACGCCTTCTGCCGGCGACTGCTGGCGACCTACCCGCTCGAGGCCGGGCTCCACCCGGCCTTCGAGGTCGACGCCGAGGGGACCCTGACGCGGAAGATCGCCGAGGAGCTCGTCGCGGAGAGGCTCAGGCTTGCATACGGGGATCCCGGCGACGACGACTGGGTCGCGCTCGCCTCGCTCGGGAAGGGACCGGACAGGGTCGCCGGGGCTCTCGCATCGCTCGCGGCATCCGCGGTTCCTCCCGAGGTCCTGGCGGAGGATCCTCTCTCGCCCGAACGCGTGCGCGAGACGGCCGACCGCTTGGCCGAGCGTGTCGCACGAGTCCACAGGGTCCTGGCTCCCCACTTCTCTGGCGGCCCGTGGGGAAACATGAAGAAGGCGATGGCCGCCTACGAGGGGCTAGAAGCCCTCCGGCGCGAGCTCGCCCTCGTCCGGTCGGCCGGCGATCTCGCGGAGCTCGCCACGACCGATTCCGCCGGAACGCTCCGCGAGGTCCTCGACAAGTGGAGGAAGCGGGAGTTCACGCAGACGGAGGGGAAGCGCCTGGACGCCGAGGCCGACCTTCCCGAATCTTGCGAGGAGCTCCTCTCCGCGCTTTCCCACTTCGCGCGTCTCGACCCCGCGCTCTTCGCGCCCGCGCGCCGCGTCCTCGCCTCGCTCCTCGCCGAGACGGTGCGGCGGATGCGGGCCCGCGGCGTCCAGACCTTTTCCGGACTCCTCGCCGGCGCCCGCGACCTCCTCGCGCGCCACCCGCAGGTCCTCGCCCGCGTGAGGGGGGGGATCGACCAGCTCCTCGTGGACGAGTTCCAGGACACCGATCCCATCCAGTGCGAGGTCTTCGGCAGGATTGCCCTGGAGGGCCCGCGAGACGAGCGCCCCGGTCTCTTCGTCGTGGGGGACCCCAAGCAATCGATCTTTGGGTGGCGGAGCGCGGACCTCGCGGCCTACGAGGCCTTCGTCCGGCGCCTCGAGGACGAAGGAGGCTGCCGCCACGAGCTCGTGGTCAACTTCCGTTCCGCGCCTCCCATCCTGGAGGAGGTCGAGCGGACGCTGCGTCCGCTCCTCGTCGAGCGAGCCGGGGTGCAGGCGCCGTTCCAGGTCCTCGTCCCCGCGCCGCAGAACGAAGGGAAGAGCGGGTTCCACGACGGCGACCGGCGGCCCGTCGAGCACTGGGTCTCGTGGGACCCGGGAGAGGGAGGCGGCCCGCGGACGGGGCACGACCGCGCCCGCGAGATCGAGGCCGCCGCGGTCGCCAGCGACCTCGCCCTTCTCCATGCCGCGGGCGTCGAGTGGAAGCGGGCCGCGATCCTCGTCCGGACGACCGGGGTCCTGGAGACCTACCTGGAGCCCCTACGCGCCGCCGGGATCCCCTACGTCGTCGAGCGAGACCGAAACTTCTACCGCCGCCGGGAGGTGATCGACGCGGCCTCGCTGGTGCGCGCGATCGTGGACCCCAACGATCATGTCGCGCTCGTCTCGCTCCTTCGCTCCCCCGTGGTGGGGACTCCCGACGCGGCGCTCCTCCCTCTCTGGGGACGCGGCTTCCCCGGCCTCGCGAGCCGTCTCGCCGGCCCCGACCCGGATCTTCTGGCCCAACTCGACCGCATCGTGAGCGAGGCCCGGCGGGAGGTTCCCCGAACGCTCCCCGGCCTCTCGCGCCTCGCGGGATGGGAGCGCTCGCTCACCGCGGCCCTCCGCTCGCTCGCCGAGCTCCGCCGTTCCTTCGCCGCGGACCCCGTGGACATCTTCGTTGGGAAGGTCCGCGCCCTCTTCCTCTCCGAGGAGACCCAGGCCGCGCGGTTCCTCGGACGCTACCGGCTCGCCAACCTCCGCCGGTTCTTCCGGCGGCTCCTCGCGGGCATGGTCTCGGGAGACGGCGGGCCGCAGGGGGCCCTCCGCGAGCTCCGGGAGGCCGTTGCCGAGGCCCGCGCCGAGGAGGAGGGTTCGCCCGGCGACGAGACGATCGACGCCGTCCGGGTCCTCACGATCCACAAAGCGAAGGGCCTCACCTTCGACCACGTCTACGTCGTGGGGCTCCACGGGGAGATCCGGGGAGACCGGGATGGCGACTCGACCGAGGCGGTCCCGCTCGGCGGCAACGCTGCCCGAGGCGGTCAGGGGGCGCCCGGGGGGGAGGAACTCCCCCCGGGGCGCCAGGATGGCGCGGG
>JACQVV010000052.1 GCA_016209595.1 Planctomycetota bacterium | reverse complement strand
TGAGGCTCCGTCCCTCCACGTAGTCCATCGTGAAGTAGAGGAGCCCCCCCTCCTCGCCGCTCTGGTAGACGCGAACGACGTGCGGGTGCTGGATCCCGGCCGCGACCTCGGCCTCGCGCCGGAAGCGCTTGCGGTCGGTGGACGAGGCGAACTCGGCCGCCGAGATGACTTTCAGCGCGACCTCGCGGCCCAGGCCGGGGTCGCGGGCGAGGTAGACCGCCCCCATGCCGCCTCGGCCCAGCTCGCGCTCGATCTGGAAAGGCCCGATCCTCGAGATCCCCGGTGGAGCGTGGCTCCGCCCGTCATGCTCGAGCTGGGTCGCCTCCTCGCCGGAGAGAAACCGGGTCGGGATCTTGCTTTCCCCGGAGTTCTCCGGTTCCTCGTCGCGATCGGCAGGAACCCTCGTCATGTCAGCCGGCGATCATGGATCGTCCCTCTGACTCCGTCAAGAACTGCGCCCGGGACCCCCAGGGCTACGGACAAAGTCGTAGGGCGGGGGCTTGTCCCCCGCCGAAGCCCGGCGCATGGCCGAAGACGGCGGGGGACAAGCCCCCGCCCTACAGGTTATCGGGCGACTTTGCCGGGACCCTGCCGGGACCCCAGAACAGCGCACGACCGGACCTGCCCCGTTTCAGGGCATCTGCTCCGAAAAGAAGCGGCGAGGAGACTCGTCCCAGGTTCCATCTGGCCCACTCAAAGCGCCGCCGTTCTGGATGTTGCATCGATCGGTCACGGACGGCACGCCCGTCGCTATCTTCGATGGGCAACGCGATTGCCGCGGACACAACCGTAACTCCAACCGGAGGACAACCAGATGAGAACGAGAACGGGTTCCTCGCGTAGCGCTCGGGCGATCGCCGTCGCGGCTATCCTCCTCGCTGGAGTGGCCGTCGTGCCCTCGGTCGCGCGAGGGCAGACGCGTTCCTGCACCACCGTGATGGGGAACGACAACGTCGGCTCGGTCACCGAGGACACAGCTAGCACCTACCAGGATCTTGCTTACGCAGAGGTCACCCAGAAGCGCGGGATCCGGGCGCGGCTCCTGGGCCGGCAGTACCAGATCTACAGCCAGCGGACGCGGGCGCGGCACAACAAGCTCGGCCGGCAGCTCCGTCCCGGGGAGAGGCTCTCCGCGAGCATCGATGTCGAGATCGATCTCGCCGGACGGAGAGTCGCCATCACGGCCAACGGCACGTGGACCTTCCCCGTCCTGGGGATCTCCAAAACCTTTCTTGTCGGCATGGTCCCCGTGACGGTCGGGTTCGATGTCGGCGTGAGGGTCCAGACCTACTCCGGTTATCAGTACTTGCCCTCCTCTGTAGTGGCCAGCCAGGGCGTCCGGGCGGGTCTTGGCCTCACCGCCTACGCCGGGGTCGGAGTGAGCTTCCGGGGATTCCGGCTGATTGCGGGGATCCGGGGGACCGCGTCGCCCCTCGCCGGAAGCGTGGATCTCTCGGCGACCTTCCGCATGGTGGGGAAGAACCTCGTGGTCTCGTCCGCGCTCACGGGGAGGGCAGGAGGGTACGCGAGCATCGAGCTCTTCGCACAAGCTGGCCCGTTCGGCGCCGCCCTTCCTCTCGCCAAGTGGAGCTTCTGGGAGCGGGAGCTCTTCCGCTGGTCGCTGTAGACCCTGTAGAGGAGGATCTCCCTTGAAGACTCGACCAGACAACGGGCGCCTGGGCTCTCGAACGTGGTGGTTCCTCGTGCCGCTCGCGGGGGCGGCGGTCCTGTTTCTCCTGTACCGCGGCAGTCTGCGGCAAGAGGAGGATGGCCCGGCAGGACCGGTCGGGAAGACGAGAAGCGTTCCCGATGGCGCGCCGACCGCGAGCGGCGAGGGATCGCTGGGGTCACCGGCCCCGTCGGAGGAAACCCCCGGGGAGACCCCTTTCCAGCGGCACCTTGCCTTCGGCTACCTGCCCGGGCAGGAACTCTCCTACCGGGCGTCGATGCGAAGCGAAGTGACCCTGTCGAATGGCGGCGGGGAGCCGACGCGAATCGAAATGTCGATCGAGGGGCTCCTGGTACTCCGCGTCTACGAGGCGGGGACCCTGCGTTTCGGCCTGGGTCTCGAGCTCCGGTCGGCGGCCCTCCGGGCCGGTAGAGGGTTGGTCGCGGAGGGATCGCCCGCGGAACTCGAGAGCCAGCTTGCGCGGGAGATCTTCGTCCAGCTCTCTCCTCTTGGCCGCGTCGAGGCCTGGTACTTTCCTCGCGACCTTCCCGCGATGGCGCGGAACATCCTGGGCGCTTTCCTTCTTCCGGCTTTCTTCGTCCTGCCCGAGGGGGAGAGTGAGTCCTGGACTCGGGAGGAGAACGATCTCCTGGGCGCGTACGTGGCGACCTACCGGCTCGGAACCGGGACCCGAAACCTCGTCCCGATTTCGAGGGCGAAACGCTACACGGGACTCTACTGCGGGGCGGACGTCCTCGCCGTTCAGGCGGGCGCGGGAATCGACGTGGCGGCGGACGGCGAGATCGTAGCACGATTCGATCGTGCCAACGGAAGATGGGCCTCGATCGATGGTCGCGAGACGGTCCGCGTCCGCGGCGACGCATGGGGGATGGATCTCGAGATCGACGGGTCGAGCGAGTGCTCCATCCAGCTCGCGTCCGAGGCGACTCGGCAGGACCCCAGCGGCGCGTCGTTCCTGGATCGAATCCGCAGCGCCTCTTGCGAGGCCTTCACCGAACTCCTGCCCGGCGCGCTCGAGCCGGACTCCCTCCCGCTCGAGAGGCGCTTCCCGGACGCCTCCATCGAGGAGGTCCTCTCCCGCGCCCGCGAGAGGGTCCAAGAGGGGAGCTGGGCCGGTGAGAGCTCCCTCTATCTCCACGACCTCGTCGCGCTCTTCCTCGCCGATCCCAGGGCCGTCGAGCAGGCCCTCGACCTCCTCGGTCGGTCCACGGGCGGTGAGGAGATGCAGGTCCTCGCCATGGCACTGGCCTGGAGCGGATCGGAGGCGGGCCAGGCCGGGCTCGCCGCGCTCGCTGCCGACTGCGCCCTCCGGCCGGAGGTCCGCCAGAAGGCGCTGGAGGGTCTGGGCTTCGTCCGGGGGGCGAGCGCCGAAACCATTGAGATCCTGCGCGAGACTGCCGCCGGCAAGGACGCGGAACTGGCCCGGTCGGCATACCAGAGCCTGGGGCTCGTGGGATCGAGCTTCGGAGGGGCGGCGGGTAGGGACGCGGCAGGAGAGGCGCTAGCCGCGAGCGAGCCCACGGACCCCGGTCTCCTCCCCGCGTGGATCACGGCCATGGGGAACGCGGCGCCTGCGGGAGGCCTGGAGCCCCTCCTCCAGCACGCCCGGCGCGAGGACATCGAGAGCCGGGCCGGAGCCGTCTACGCTCTGCGAGGCTACGCGGATCTTCGGGCCCGGCGGGCCGTAGCCGATGCGGCACGGGACGATCCGGCCGTGGACGTCCGCGTCGCGGCCGTCGAGGCTCTCTCGGCGTCGCCCGGCCAGTCGGCGGTGGAGATCCTCGAATCGGTCCTGGACGAGGACACCGAACCGTCCGTCCGCATGGAGGCGCTCTCCGCGCTCGCCAGCCGGGCGCGCGCCTCGGGACGCGCCCGGGACGCCGTCCGGCGCGCGCTCGAGGACGCGGATCCCGGGATCCGGGACCGGGCAAGGAGTGCCCTCGATAGCGGAGAGTGATCGGCCGGAGTCCGTGGAGAGAACGCTCCGAGCCTCGAGCGACCGGTTCGCGCGTATCATGCAGCCGGCGAAGGAGGTGCCAGATGGCAGACGACGCGCGGTTGTTTGTCGCGAAGGCCCAGGAGCTCGGGTTTCTCTCCCCGGGCCTTCGCGAGAGGCTCGAGAGATCGATCGACGCGATTCGCGAGAAGGGGCAGGAACCGAGGCTCGAAGGGGCGCTCGTCGCCAAGGGGATCCTCACGCCGGACCAGATCGAAGCGGTCCGGGAGGCCCTCGGCGCTTCCAGCCAGAACGATTCCGCCGATAGCGGCCCGGACCTGCCGACGGAACAGGTGGGGACGGTCATCGACGCGTCGCTCGGGACGCGCCTCGGGGCGGAGCCGGCGGTCGATCTGGGCCCCCGCGACTTCTCGATCCCGACCCAAGGGACGCGATACTTCTCGCGCGAGTGCCTCGGACAGGGCGGCATGGGGGAGGTCTGGCTAGCCACCGACCGTGACCTCCGCCGCGACGTGGCCGTGAAGTCGCTCCTCAATCCCTTCGATCCTCGCCTCGTCTCGCGGTTCCTCGAAGAAGCCCAGGTCACCGGGCAGCTCGAACACCCGAACATCGTCCCCGTCCATGACCTCGGAATGGACGCTTCCTCCCGCCGGCCCTTCCTCGTCATGAAGCGCGTCCGCGGCCGGAGCCTCAAGGAGGTCCTCGCCGAAGTGCGGGCCGGGAAGGGGACCGGCCTCGGTCCGCCGGAGGCGCCGCAGGTCGCTGCCGAGGACGGCGGCGAGGCCCCCCCCGACACGACCTCGGCGAAACGCCGCGGCCGTCCATCGAGCAGGCGCCGCCGGCCCGCTTCGAGTGGCCGGCTACAACCGCACTCGGAGTCGGACGATTCCGGGACGAAGAAGGAGGGGGCCGGGGTTCGGGGATCGGGAAGAACAGAAACAACAACAAGAGGAACAAGAAAAACAACAACAGGAGGGCGCCGCCGGCCAGACTCGGGACGGCGACATCCTCGGGACCCCGGTCTACATGTCTCCCGAACAGGCCGCCGGGAAGGTGAGCGAACTCGACGAGCGAAGCGACGTCTACAGCCTGGGCGCGGTCCTCTACGAGATCCTCGCCCTCGCGCCTCCGATCGAGGCCGACAATCCGTATCTCGCCCTGTACAAGACCGGGAAAGGCGAGATCCGCCCTCCCTCGGAGCGGTCGAAGGCGCCGTGGGCGATCCCGCGCGAGCTCGACGCCGCGGTCCTCGAGGCCATGGCTCTCAAAGCCCGCCATCGCTATCCGTCGGTCGCCCACCTCAAGGCCGACATCGAGGCCTTCCGCGCCGGCCGCACCCTCGCGGCGGCGGAGTACAACCCGTGGCAGGTCCTCGCCAAGTGGGCCCGCCGCAACAAACCGATCGTCTTCGGCACGGCCGCGGCCGTCCTCGCCCTCGCGGTAGGGCTCGCCGGCATGGGTCTCGCGAACCGCGCCAGGAAGGCCGCCCAGGCCGAGGAGCTCTACGCCGAGGGAGCCCTCGAATGGGACCAGGCCCGCGAGAAACACCCCTTCAACCCCGCCGCGCCGCAGGACTACTTCCAGAATCACGTCGCCGCACTCCTGGCGATGGGACGGGCCTACGAGACGCATCCCTCTCCACCCGAGGAGTGGAAGAGCGAGATCGCCGACCGGGCCGCCGAGATCCAGAGAAACGCCCAGGTATCCGGCGACTGGGCGATGGCGCTCGTCGTCGCCCGCTCGTCCGGCGACTGGCGCGCCGTGGACCCGGACGAGTCCGCAAGCCGACTCGCGCGAGTCGATGAGGCCCGCGCGAAGGCCGCCAAGGACGACGAGACAACGCTCCGCGACATCCTCGCGAAGATCGCCACGGCCGAAGGGTCAGGCGAGAAGGGGGGCGCGGTCCTTCCCGGCGAAGTCCCCGAGAGGGCCCGCCGCCTCGCCCTCCACGGCGGCCCCGAGCTCACGGGGCACGTAATTGCCCGCCTCGCTGCCGAGGAGGGCGGTCCACGTGGACCCGAACGCGAGTTCCTGATCGAGTTCCTTGGCCGGAAGGGCGACGTCCACGCCGAACACGACGGGACGACCGCGCCGGAGCTCGTCATGGCTTCCCTCGAAAAAGCCCGCGTGCCCGAACGGATCCCCGCCTCCGAGGTCGCCCAATGGTTCTGGGCCGCCGCCCGGCTCGAAGCCCGTGCGCCAGGGACCTTCGAGGATCTCCCCGGCCGGGTGAACTTTCTGGCGTCGGCGTACAAGGACCTCGCGATCGTCACGCAGGCGGCCGAGGGGGCCATGGGCTACCTCGCCGCGATCCGCGACGGGGCGCCGCTTCCCTCGCTTGCTGGAAACAAGGCCGACTTCGAGCGCCGCACCGAAGAGCTCGCCGACTGGGCCGCCGGAAGAGTCCGCTCCGGGAACGATCACACGAAGCTCCTCCTCGATCTCGCCGAAAATACCGCCCTCTCGGCGCGGCAGCTCGCCTTCGTCTACGGCCAGCTCGGGCTGCTTCGCCGGAAAGACCCGCCCGACCCCGGCAGACCCGATCGCACCGCGGCGTCGGTCCTGCGGGTTGCCTTCGATCGCTCGCTTGCCGCACTCGTACAGGCGGCGAAGGAGCGGAAGACGCCGCCCGACGAAGCCGTCACGCTCGCCGTCGCCGCAGCCGATGCGCTCTCCCGGCTAGAGGAACAGAGCTTCGCGACCGAGCTCTTTTCTGTCCGCTACACCTGGATCCAAAACTCGGTGCTCTGGCAGAGAACGAATCTCGCCTTCGCCCTCCTCCACATTCCCCAGGCGGAGGAACCCAGAACCGCTGCCGACTACGGCAACCGTGGACGCGCCCGGCACGACCAGGGAGACCTCGCGGGCGCGATCGAGGACTATTCGCGCGCGATCTCGCTCGACCCGAACTTCGTGGGGGCCTACAGCAATCGGGGACTCACCCGCCACGCTCTGGGTGACCTCGCCGGCGCGATCGAGGACTGTTCCCGCGCGATCTCGCTCGACCCGAACTTCGCGACGGGCTACAACAACCGGGGAACCGCCCGGGCGGCCGAGGGAGACCTCGCGGGCGCGATCGAGGACTATTCCCGCGCGATCTCGCTCGACTCGAACTTCGCGAAGGCCTACAACAACCGCGGAATCGCCCGGGCGGCCGAGGGAGACCTCGCGGGCGCGATCGAGGACTATTCCCGCGCGATCTCGCTCGACTCGAACTTCCCATGGCCGTACCACAACCGGGGAATCGCCCGGGCAGCCCAGGGAGACCTCGCGGGCGCCATCGAGGACTGTTCACGCGCGATCTCGCTCGACCCGAACTACGCCCGAGCATACAACGACCGGGGAAACGCCCGGCGGGACCAGGGAGACCTCGCCGGCGCGATCGAGGACTACACCCGCGCCATCGAGCTCGACCCGAACCTCGCTATGGCCTGCACCAACCGGGGCGCCGCCCGCCAGGACCAGGGCGACCTGGCCGGAGCTATTGAGGACTATACCCGCGCCATCCAGGTCGAGCCGAACTGCGCCCTGGCCTACTTCAACCGGGGAAACGCGCGGCAGGCCCAGGGCGACCCGGCCGGAGCGATCGAGGACTGCACGCGCGCGCTCGAGCTCGACCCGAACTGCGCCCTGGCCTACTTCAACCGGGGAAACGCCCGGCGGGACCAGGGCGACCTCGCCGGAGCGATCGAGGATTTCACCCGCGCGATCGAGCTCGACCGGGACTACGCCCCGGCCTACAACAACCGGGGCATCGTCCGGAAGGCCCAGGGGGACCTCGCCGGAGCGATCGAGGACCACACCCGCGCGCTCGAGCTCGACCCGAAGGACGCCCTGCCTTGGAACAACCGGGGCCTCGTCCGGCAAACCCAGGGCGACCTCGCCGGCGCGATCGAGGACTACTCGCGAGCGATCTCGCTCGACCCGAATTTGGCGATGGCCTACAGCAACCGGGGCTGGGCCCGGCAGGACCAGGGCGACCACGCCGGAGCGATCGAGGACTGCTCCCGAGCGATCGCGCTCGATCCGAACAACGCCAAGGCCTACACCATCCGGGGAATCGCCCGGGCGGACCAGGGGGACCTCGCCGGAGCGACCCTCGACTACGTTCGGGCGCTCGAGATCGATCCCAAGCTCTGGCAGGCCTGGGCCGCCCGCGGCACCGCCCTCGCTCGCCTCGGTCGCCGCGAGGAGGCGGCGCGGTCGTTCGAGCGCGCTCTCGGGGTCTGTCCGTCCGCGGCACGGGCCCAGGTCGAGGAAGCGCGCCGGCAGTCTCTCGGCGAGTAGCTCGCGCGCAAGTCGTTCCCGCGCCCGGGGTGGTCGCGGGCGCACCCTACGACTCGGAAGGTGGGGCTCCATGGAGGAACTCGTAGCCGGCGAGGCGCTGCCGCCCTTCGTCGAGCACGAGTTCGCAAACGAAGGGGCCCGGTGCGCCGTGCAGCGAGAAGATGACCCGGACGATTTCCCTTTCCAGGCGTCGTCGCGTCTGCCGCTGAAGAAGATTGAGGGCGGGGAGGGCGAAAACGCGTAGCCCCTCGGGCAAGTGGCTCTCCGTGACGGAGGACATGTAGTCCTCGCGGTTGGTCGTGACCAGGATCGAGTCCTTCTCGAGGCAGGATCGGACGACGAGTTCGTCATCCTGGCCGTGCCCGGCGCGGAACACGGTGTGGCCCGCGACCTCGATCAGGGCGCCGACGAAGTTGGATACGTTCACGTCCAGGGTAAACCTAGCCACGCCGTGCAAGACGCGCGAACGCGCTGGGGGCATCGAGGGCGCGGTCGATCTCCTCTCGGTTGTCGAGGTAGAAGGCGATGGCTTGGTAGATCTCGGGAGGCGAGAGGAAGGGGAAGTCGACCTGGATCTCGTCGGGCGTGAAGTCGCAGGTGTACGCGGCGGCGACGTCCATCACCCGCATGCGCGGACATCGGGCGATGATGGGGGTCCCCTGCGGCGTTCGAGCCAGGTGGGCGTAGCCGTCGATCGGCGTCAATGGCGCGGTCTGTGGCATGTTGTTCTTCGGAGTCGTTGGAGGAGGAATGGCGGTCGTGGGGCGAGCCGCTTCGTGCGGCGACGTTCCTCGACCTTCTGCCGGATGAAACGCTAACGCCTTGGGCGAGTGAAACCTTCTTGGTCCGTCTTCGAGGAATCGCCGCGAATCTCGTCCCCCTGCATTCTATAGTCGAGGTCGCTTCGATACACGCCACTCGGATACCAGCGGCTCGGAGCCCTATCCGGAAGGTGGCGGCACATGCTTCGTTTCGCGGCATCTGCCCGGAAAGCGCGCGCCGAAGAACGCCGTCCGGGAATCCCGCTGACGCGCTCAAGACACCGCCCGCCCTGATGTTGGGTCGATAGGACAGAGACGGCACGCCCGTCGCTAGCGATGTGAGGAGAGGGTCCTTTCCGACGAACTTCATATGTGGGACAGGATCGACTAGGATGGCATCCAGCGCGGCGGAGCACCGGGGATGAGACCCCAGGAGGGAGCATGGGAATGATCCACTTCTCCTGTCCGGCTTGCGGGAAGCACCTCAAGGCCGGTCCAAGCCACGTGGGGCGGACGACGACCTGCCCGGGGTGCCGGGCGAGCG
>JACQVV010000617.1 GCA_016209595.1 Planctomycetota bacterium | reverse complement strand
GCCTTCTGGGCGGCCCGCTTCCCTTTTGAACCGACGTGAGCGATCGAACGAAATCGAGAGCGAGGCGGCGCGGCGGCTCCTGGGGGGCGCTCGGCGCCCTGCGGGAACGGGTCCTGCCGCGCTTCTTCTCGCGGGCGGCGCTCCGTGTCTACTGCTCCCTGGCGTTCGCGTGCGGGAGCGCCGTCGCCGGCGCCATGCTCTGGGAGCACGTCACGGCGATGCCCCGCTTCCAGATAGACATCGGAGAGCTTCGCATCGTCGACCGCCCGGACTGGATGCCGGAACGGGTCGCGACCGAGATCCGCGTCCCGGCAGCGATGGCCGGAACCTACAGCATCTTCGACCCGGAGCTCGTCCCGCGGGTGGGGGCGGGGTTCGTGGCGAATCCCTGGGTTCGCGAGGTCCGGGAAGTGCGCCGGGTTTATCCCGACTCGATCCACGTCTCGCTCGACCTCTGCCGGCCCGTGGCCTGGGTCGTTCGGGGCGAGCAGCAATACCTCGTGGACGGCGAGGGGGTGTGCCTGCCGGCCTGGGGGGCGGTTGGCTCCGACCTCGGGTTCCCGCTCCCCGCGATCCGGGGCGCGGTCAGGCCCCCACCGTCCCCGGGCGCGCGCTGGTCCGACCAGGGGGTCCGCGAGGGGGCCCGTGTCGGCGAGATCGTGCTCGGGAGCTCCACCCTCGCGTCGCTCGACATCGTGGCGATCGACGTCTCGAACGTCGGGGGCCGAAAGGATCCAAAGGTGGGGGAGATCACGCTTCTCACGCGTCGCGGGACGCGGATCGTCTGGGGGCGCACGGATCTTTCCGGCCGCCTCAAGCTTTCGACCGAAAGGCGGCTGGAGATCCTCGAAAGCCACCTGGAGGCGGGTCTACTCTCGGCCCACCCCGGGCTCGCCGGGATCGCGGAGATCGAGGTGAGCTACGGCCAGCCGATCGTGCGGAGATAGGAGCATGAGCGGACGGAGAGTGGGCCTCCTGATCGAATGCGTACAGCCGTCATGCCCCGGGGGGACGGGGACCCCCTCCGGGGCAGGACGCGCCTCGCGGCTCCTGGTCCCGCGACGACGGGCACGCCCGGCCTGGAGGGATCGGCTCCTCCGTCCGGGCGTCGCCCTCGCGGGTCTCGGGCTCGTTCTTGCGTCCCTGCTCGCGTTCCTCCCGGCCCCCGACCGGCCGCGCTCGGAGCTCTCGGATGCTTCGGTCGGACCGGAGCGGGTCCACAGGGTGCGGGATGGGGAGAACCTGCGGGAGATCTCCCGCCAGTATTACGACGATCCCTCCCAGTGGCGGCGGATCTTCGCCGCCAACCGGGATCAGTTGCTCGCGGACGGACGGCTGGTTGCGGGCTCCGAGCTCGTGATCCCGGCCGCGGAAAGAGAAGAGAAGGAAAGAAGTCGAGCAGAGCGGAGGTGAACGGAATGGCGAACGTGCTCTTCCTGGACACGCAGGAGAAATCGGCTTACCTGGCGATGAGCCTGTTTCGGGGGCTCGGACACCGAGGGTCGATCTCGAACGAACACGGCGACGCGCGGGCGAAGCTCGAGACCGCCCTCTTCGACATCGTCTACGTGGACATCTGCTCGAAAGACCCGGTCGCGGACTTTCTCTTTGTGCAGTATGCCGCGACCCGGCTCCCGGGCGCGCCCATCCTGAGGGTGGTGGACTCCGGGCTCGCCCTCCCTCCGCAGCCCGTCTTCGCCGACCTCGTGAGGCCGCTGACTCTCGACCGCCTCATGGACGTGGCCCGCCGTGCTACGGCCCGCCTGGCCGACCTTTGCATGGAGCGCCGCCGCTTCCGCCGCAAGGACGTGAGCGTGGAGGTCACGATCGGTTGCGAGGACCGCAAGACGCCCGCCCGCGCCGTGAATCTCTCCCTCGGCGGGGCGCTGGTCGAGCTCCCCGGGTTCGACGTGGTGATCGACCCGGACTCCGTCCTGTCCCTCTCGCTTCTCACCGCCCGGCGGCGACTCGAACTCCGGGCCCAGATCGCCTATGCGGGGATCTTCCCCTCCGGCGCGCCCCACCTGGGGCTCGTGTTCACGGGAATCGGGCCCGAGCAGATGGACGGAATCCAGAGCGTCCTGGAGGCGGCCTGACAAGAAGCTCGCGACCGGACGCTGAAGGCGCGGCCTCCTGGAGCCTCGAAGAATCTATCGTCGCCGCTTGCGCTGGCTCGTCGTGCCGGCCGGGGGCTTCTCCTTGGCCTCGACATGCTTGCGGTCGCGCTGGTGCGAGATCAGGAATCCCTCGAGTTCCTCGATCAGGTCCTCGGGGGTCTGATAGCGGCGGTCGCGGTCCTTTTCGAGGAGTCTTGCGACGATCCGGAAGAGGGCCGACGGCAAGGGGACCGGGAGTTCCTCGTGCCGGGGGATGGGCTGGTGGAGGTGCGCAAGGGCGATCTCCATCGGGTTCTCCAGGTCGAAAGGCAGCTTTCCGGTCAGGAGCTCGTAGAGGGTGACGCCGAGGGAGTAGAGATCCGTGCGGATGTCGAGCTTCTTCCCCTCGATCTGCTCGGGCGACATGTAGTGGACGGTCCCGAGGATCTTCTTCTTCTCCTGGGCCGCCGTCTGGAAATCAAAGATGCGGGCGAGGCCGTAGTCGGCGACCTTGACCTCCCCGTAGCGGTTCACCAGGATGTTCTCGGGCTTCACGTCCTTGTGGATGATCCCCTCGCGGTTCCCGACCGCCAGCGCCCGGGCCGCCTGGAGACAGTAGTCCGCGGCCCGCTGCGGCGCGAGCGGCCCGACCCTGTGGACGATATCCAGGAGGCTTCGCCCGTCGATGTACTCCATCACCAGATAGTAGAGCCCCTCGAACTGGCCGAGGTCGTAGATCTGGATGATGTTGCCGTGCGAGATGCGGGCCGCGGCGTTTGCTTCCCGCAGGAACTGGTGGATGTACTCGGTGTCGCCTGAAAGGTGCGCCTTGAGGACCTTCATGGCGACGATCCGATTGAGCGAGAGCTGTTCCGCCTTGTAGACCGTCCCCATCCCGCCCGCGGCGATCCGCTCCAGGATCTCGTAGCCGTCGAAGGTGCGCCCGACCAGGACGTCGTCGGAGGTCGGGACGGCGACCTCATCGACCGAGACGGGTTCGGGGGTCGTGGCGGGGAGAGGCCCCGGGCCCACCTCCTCGATCTGGGCCAGGGGAATCTCCTCGACGGAGACGGGTTCGGCGGCGCGGGACCGGCGGCTCAGGATCCGAAGCGTCTCGAGCTCGGAAGGCGAGACGTCCTCGACCGAGATGGGGTCGGGGGAGACGATCTCCTCCACCGAGACCGGTTCGGGATCGGGTGCGGGCGGCGGCGGGGTCCAGGAGAGGTCGTACTCGGCGCCCACGGCCTCCTCGACGGAGATCGAATCCGGCGAGACCGGCCCCTCGACCGGTTCCGCCGGCTCGTCTGACTCGACTTCCGGCAGTTCCTCGACCGTGTAGCTCTCGATCGCGTCCTCTTCGCTTCCCGGAGCGGGGGCTCTCCCTTCCCCCGCGCTCGCGGTCGCTTCGGCCGACGAGGATGACTCCTCCCCGACCCTCCCGCGCGCGGCGGCGGACGCTCGCATGCGGTGCTGGGCGCGGAGCACCGCGAGCGTGTCGGCCACCGTGGCATACCCCTTCTCGATCAGCAGCTCTCCCAGCCTCGGGACCGCCATCTCGCCGGACCGCGGGACGAGCTTCTGGATGCGCAGGCACTCCTCCACCTGCTCCTCGGTGACGATGCCGTTTTTCACCGCGATCCGCCCGAAGATCATCTCGTCGCGGAGGATCTCCTTGCGATACTGGAGCCGGAGAATCTCCTCGACCCGCTCCTTCTCCACGAGACCCATCTCGACGACGATCTGGCCGAGGTGGCGCCGCCGGCCCTCCTTCAGATGCGCGTTCTGGCGGGCCAGGCACCGCGTGATCTGCTGTGGAGTCACGAGTCCTCGACCCACGAGCAAGCGCCCCAGCATCAGGTCGATCGATGGGTCGGGCATGGCGAAGTCAGCCTAGCCGAGCCCTAGGGGATTGTCAATCCGACGCCTTTCGTGGGCCTCTAGCGCCCGTTTCGTCGAGCAGGACGACATCGACAGCTCTGGGCAGGATCCGAAACGTCGCCGGCAGGCGGCCGGGTTGCTCGCCGTCCACGTCGAGGAGGACGGGTTCCGGGTCGAGGGGGATCGCTTCGACCCGCGAGGCGCGGCGCCAGAAAGTCTCTCGGTCCCGCAGGTGAGCACCCTGGTAGATCGCCAGACCGACGGCGAGCCGCCGGACCGGGCGGCGGTGGGGCAGGAGCACCAGGTCGAAGGCGCCGTCGTCGAGCCGGGCCCGGGGCGCGATCCGCATCCCGCCTCCGAACCAACGGCCGTTCGCGACCGCGCCTACGAAGATCGGACCGCGGGCGATCTCCTCGCCATCGGCCAGGATCCGGACCGGACGGTTCCTGTAGGTGAGCGACACCGAGAGGCTCACGGCCCCGAAGGTGAGGAACCCGCCGAAACGCTTCGAGGAGCGGTTGACCCGGTCGACGACCTCTCCTCCCGACCCGAACGACGCGATATTGAGAAAGACGCGCGCTCCCGGAGAGCCGTCCCGGTGGGTGTAGGCGACGTGTCCCACGTCAATCGCGCGTCGCCGGGCGCGTGCGATTCCCTCCGGTCGCCACGCATCGAGTCTGGGGGCGCGGACGAGACGGGCGAAATCGCCTCCCGTCCCGCCGTCGACGATCGCGAGAGCAACCCCGGGGCGCACCGGCCGGTCGCCGTCGAAGAATCCCCCGAGCGTCTCGCTTGCCGTTCCGTCGCCGCCGATCGACACGACCGTCGTCACGCCCGAATCGATCGCCCGCCGCGCGAGCCGCGTCGCGTCGCCTGTTCCCGCCGTGAGGGCGAGCTCCGTCCCCGGGAGCGCAGCCTCGATCCGCCGGCGGTTCGCCTCGATCCACCGACCCACGCGTCCCCCGGCGGCGCGTGGGTTGGCGATCACGAAGGGCGGCCGGTTCATCAGCGCGGCACCCCATCTCCGGGTCCCGGTTCCAGAATCTCCGCGGCCCGGAGGAGGGCGTCCATGGCGTCAAGCACGATCCCGCCGGGACGGGCCCGCCGGAACCTCCGGAGGCAGTTGGAGCATGAAGTGACGAGGGCTTCCGCGCCCGTTCGGTCGAACTCCTCTAGCCGGGCCTCGAGGATCCTCCAGGAAGCCCGGGGGTAGGTCGCGGGAAGGCCGCCGCCCCCGCCCGCGCATCGGGTCTCCACGCCGTTCCAGAGGAACTCCGCGAGCCCCCGCTCGAACACTCCCGCGAGGACCCGTCGCGCCGGCGGCCCGAGGCGCTCGTCCCGGGCGAGGTGGCAGGGATCGTGGTAGGCGGCCCGGCCGGGAAACGGCTTGGAAGGGTTGATCTTGCCCTCCTCCATCAGGCGTGCCGCGAGGGTGAGGGGGTGGATCACGAGGGCTCCGGTGGGGGCCGCCGCGCGGAGGATCGGGAGACAGGCCGGACAGAGGGACAGGATTCGATCCGCTCCGGCGAGCGCCGCGGAGAGTCGGGCGCGATGTTCTTCGAACGCGCTCGCGTAGCCGAGCGCCGCGAGGGGGTAGCCGCCGCAGAAGACGCGTTCCGTCGTCCGGTATCCGCCCGGTCGGGACAGCGTGGCGAGCCGGGCGGCAGCGCGGACATCATCCCCCTCTCCGGCGAGCCCGGCGCATCCCGGAAAAAGAAGCCATGCGGCGCCGGGATCGGGGTGGGGCAGGAGCTCGGCTTGACGCTCGCGAGGCGAGCCGGGAAAAGGCGTGCCCGACGCCGCGAGGCGCGCGGGGACCCACGGAGCCGGCCGGTAGACCCCGCTCGAGACGGCCTCCGCCCTCGCGCGGAAGAGCTCGGCGGGGACGTCGATCCCATGGAGACAGAATGAGACGGAGCCGTGGCACCCCAGGCACGCGTGAAACGTCCGCGCCGTCTCGCGGTCGAGCGCCTGCCTCGCGCGCCGGACCTCGTAGAGCGCGGCCTGCTTCCCCCAGGGCGTGTGCCGCTCGTTCTTGGTCGCCTCGGCGACGGGACAGGCGAAGCGGCACATCTTGGGGCAGTGGGTGCAGTACGAGGTCGCGCGAGATGGGGAGGGGGCCGCTGGCACCTGCCGGGCGACGGGCGACGGGCGACGGGGGACGGAAGCCCCGTACCCCGAACCCCGACCCCCGTCGCCCGGAAGAGGGGGCTGTTCCCCTCCCCCTGACAAGGGCGCGTTCACGGGTTCCACCTTCCCGCGGGGTCGAGGCTCTTCGCGAGACGAGCGAGAGGGCCTCGAGCCGGCCGGGCCCGGGGGGGTTCAAGGCCGCCGGGGCCGGAAAGACAGCGGAAGGCGCGGGCCGACTCGACCGCCGCGAGTCCTCGGCCCCGGGTCTCGGCGAGCCATCGCGCAGCGGCTCCCGGCTCGAGGCTCCGCTCCTCGGTCCCCGGCCAGGGTCCGAGGCACGGATCATCGAGCGTCCATGTCCTCACCGCCTGCTCGAGGGTCGAGCGCAGGGCAGCGAGGTCGTCGCCGCCCAGCTTTCGCGCCGCGCGGCCGGCGAGGCGCTCGAGGAACGCGCGGCGAGCGTCCACGAGGAGGTCCGGGCCTCCCGTCACATGAAGGAGGGCGGGCGAGTCCTCCCAGATCCCGCCCGCGAGGACCAGGAGCGTGTCCCCGGTCGGGAGGTGCGGCGCGAAGTCGCGCGCGATCCTCGCGAGACTGGCGGGGTCCCCGGTCAGCGTCCAGGCTTCGACCGTCGCGGGGAGGACGTACACGGAGAGCGTTGCCGAGAGGAGCATCCCGAAGCCACCGCGCGCGCCGATCCAGAGGGGCCTGAGGTCCGGCCCCGCGGCCGACCGTGGGGCGCGGCCGTCCGAGACCTCGGTCCCGTTGGCGAGCACCGCCCGGAAGCGAAGGACCCGGGCCGCGAGCCCGGCCGCTCGAGGCCAGGGGAGCCCCCGTCCGCCCTCCTCGAGCCAGGCCCCGACCGGTACGGCGGGTAGACCCCAGCCCAAGCCGCCAAGGGATCGTCCCTTCCCGACCAGGAACCGCTCGAGCTCGTCCAGGCCGAGGCCCGCGTCCACGCGCACGAGGCCCGACACGGTGTCGAGCTCCGGCTCGCGCGGCGGGGGGTATCGCAGGAACACGGGCGCTGGACAGGCGATTCCCGGCGCCTGCGGGGTGGTACGCACGCATGTCCCGGCGCCCGCAAGGCCTCGCACGACGAACGCGGCGGCAGCCTCATCGGCCGGCTCGACGATCTGGAACTTGCTTTCGCTTCCAGAAGGCCGGCACTCGCTTCTCGCGCCCGAGGGTCCGAGGAGCCGGTCGAGGAGGGTCTCTACGTCCGGGGAGGGCATGGCGTTCGAGGGGCTATTCTACAGAGAGCTTCCCCAACTTGTATTCGTGTCCGGACTTCCATACGATAGGATCTTCCGTGGCGTGCGACCGGAACGGGAAGAGGCGTGGGCGGCGAAAAGATCCTCGTCGTGGACGACGACCGGGTCCTCGCAGGGATGCTCGATGCGTTCCTGTCGGACGCGGGCTACGGGGCGCGGGTCGCCCACGATGCGGCGGGAGCGCGGGAGCTCCTCGCGGCAGGATCCTTCGATGTGCTTCTCGCGGACGTCCTCCTCCCGGGGGGCGAGGACGGCCTCTCCATCTTCCGTCACGCACGCTCGCTCTCCCCCTCGCTCCAGACCGTCCTCATGACCGGCCATGCGACGGTGGACAGCGCGATCGCCGCGGTGCGGGACGGGGCCTACGACTATCTCGTCAAGCCCCTCGACATGAAGGAGCTCCGGCGCACGGTGGAGCGGGCGATCCAGAAGCAGAACGCAGACCGCCGGAACGAGGCGTTGACCGCGCTCCTCAAGATCGGCCACGCCATCAATTCGATCGACGAACCGGAGAGGCTGCTCGAGCGAATCCTCGACATTGTCGTACAGGGCGCCGGCGCGAGCGGGGGCTCGATCCTCCTCTACGAGGCGGGGTCCGACGACCTCCGGATCGGGGCGTCCTTCGGCGTGGACGGAATCCTCGCGCAGGAGGTCCGCGTCCGCCCGGGCGAGAGGATCAGCGGCTGGGTGCTGGAGCGGAACCAGCCGGTCCTCGTCAACGGGCCGGCGAGCGACCACCCGCTCTTCCGCCACCTGCCGCCGCGGGCGGGGATTGCGAGCTCCCTCGTCCTCCCCCTCTGTTCCAAGGGCCGCAGGATCGGGGTCCTGGCCATTCACCGTGCCCGGGGGGCGGGCCGCGTCCCGGAGCCGTTCACGGAAGCTGACCTCGAGGCCTTCCGTATCTTCGCCGACACGATCGCGGTCGCGATCAACAACGGGCGCATGCTCGCCGAGCTCCGGGAAGCCCGGTCGGTCCTGGAGCGGCAGAAGGAGAACCTGGCTCGCCAGAATCGGATCCTCGCCGCATCGAACCGGCTGCTCTCCGAGGACAACATCCGGCGGGAGCAGGAGCTTCGGATGGCCTCCGAGGTCCAGAAGGCGTTCCTGCCCGGCAGGGACCTGGACGTGCCCGGGTTCGACCTCGCCGCGATGCTCGTTCCCATGCACGGCGTGGCGGGGGACTTCTACGCGTACCGCCTCTCGCCGGGCGGCGACAGCCTGGAGCTCCGGATCGGCGATGTCTGCGGGCACGGTGTTCCCTCCGCTCTCGTCATGGTCCTGACGGAGACCCTCTTCCACAACTTCCAGGACGCGGAGATCCCGCTGGGTGAGGCGCTCGGCCGCGTGAACACGGGCCTTCTGGGGTACTTCCAGGATCAGAGGGAGAACTTCGTCACCGTGTTCGCCGGACTCCTGGACGTGCCCGGCCGGCGCCTCGTCTACGCGAAGGCGGGACACCCGCCGCCTCTCCTCGCCCGCCGCCGGACGGGAGAGGTCGAGACCCTCGAGGCGGACGGGATCTTCCTCGGGGCCTTTCCGTGCGATCGGTTCGAGGAGCGGGAAGTGGTCCTCGAGCCGGGGGATCTCCTCCTTCTCTACACGGACGGCGTCGTCGAGGCCCTCGACCGATCCGGGGAGAAGTTTGGCCTGGATCGTCTCATCCGCGGTGTGCGCTCGAACCTCCACTTGACGGGGCACGGCCAGCTCCGCAGGGTCCTTCGCGAGCTGAGAGAGCATACCGGGGACGTCCAGCCGGACGACGACCGGACTCTCGTCGCGCTTCGAGTGGAAGAGGAGGGAACGCGTGTCGAGGGCGTGGGAGGCAGCCGGGCCCAGCGTGATGGATGGATCGCGCTCCGCCTCGCCGAGGCCGAGGCTCTCGGGCACCCGGAGGCGTGGCGGCAAGAACTCGGGGTGGCCCTCGCCGAGTCGCTCGCCAACGCCCTGGATCACGGCCACGGAGGCGACGAGCGCCGATCGATCGAGGTTCGTCACAGGATCGGCCTCGAGAAGGCGCTCTTCTCGATCACGGACGGCGGGCGCGGATTCGCTGCTCCGCCCGTGGAGGGCGAGGTGGACGCCCGATCCTCCGGGATGGGCCCGGGGCGAGGGATCGCCCGGATCCGCGAAGCCGTGGACGAGGTCTCATGGAACTCCACAGGCAACCGCATCAGCCTCGTGAAGTACCGGCGGCCGAGCGCAAACGCATGACGTCCTCGGACCGCGCGAGCCGGCACGACTGACATGCGAGTCACGGAGGTCGAACGCCGACCGGGCAGTCCCCTCTCCGCGGCCGCTCTGGAGACCGCCGGCAAGATCGCTCGACTCGACGGACTGCCGTCACTTCCAGAGGTCCTGGTGGATCTCCTCGATGCGATCTCCGACGAGTCGGTATCGATGGACCGCGTCGTCAGCCGCCTCGAGCTCGACCCGGCCCTCTGCTCGAAGATCCTGAAACTCGTCAATTCGGCGTTCTACGGCTTCCCGAGACGGATCGCGTCGCTCCATCGCGCCGTGGTGCTCCTGGGGTTCAACACGATCAAGCAGGTGGCCCTCGGCGCCACCGTGATGGACCTGTTCGACGGCCGCTCCACCGGGGATTTCCATCCCCACGCTCTTTGGAGCCACTCCGTCGACTGCGGGACGTACGCTTCCGTCCTTGGAGCCGCTCTCGGGGTTCGCGATTCGGACACCCTCTTCGTGGCGGGGCTCCTCCACGACGTCGGGAAGCTGGCCCTCCGCGAGGCGGTTCCCGACCTCTTCCAGGAGGCGCTCCGGGACCTTGGCCGCGCCGGCGGGCCGCTCTTCGAGGCGGAGCGGCGGGTCCTGGGTTTCGATCACGCCGAGGCGGGGGCGCTCCTCGCTCGCGCCTGGGGCTTCCCCGAGCGCATGGCGCTCCTATTCCGGGTCCACCACCTGCCGCCCCCGGCGGTCCGACTTCCCCCGGAGCTCGAGGACCATGCCTACCTTCTCTTCGCCTCCAACCTGCTGGCGCACCGCCTGCTCGCGCCGGACGAGCCCGGGACCTTCTCGGGGGGGGCAGGCAAGTGGGGGGATGAGGATTGGCGAGAGGTCGAGAATCTGCTAGCCTTCTGGGGAGTCTCTCCAGCCCAGAGGTGCCAGATGGAAACGGAGGTCCGGCGACGAGGGGACGGAGCGAGGGAAGCGCTGGGGGTCCCGGCTCTCTGAACTCGCTCTCGATGAAGACGGAACACCTCCAGGAGTTCCTCCTTCCGGCGGCGGAGGCGTTCGGCCGGTTGGCCGGGATCCCGCTCGCGATCGGAATCCCTGCGCCTTGCGACGCGCTCCAGGCCCGGCTCGATTACACCGTCGTGTTGCATCTTTCCGGGAACCTCCAGGGAGTCGTGCTCTACAGCTTCGATGTCCAGGTCGCATGCCGGGTGGCGGAGGCCATGCTCGGCCGGCCGGTCCCGGAGGGCCTGCGGGCCGACGCCTCCGCGAGGGCAACGCTGGCCGAACTTGCGGGCGTCGCGGTGGGCGAAGCCCTCTTCCGGCTCGAGCCCACGGGGCTCCGGGGAGACATGAGCCCGCCGAGCGTGGTGGCCGGAAACCACTGGCGATATCAAGAGCCCAACCCCCCGCCCGCCTTCCTCGTCGAGTGCCAGTCGGAGGCCGGACCCGTGGCGATCAGCTTCGCCCTGGCGGTCGCCGAACCGCAGGCCCAGGAACGGAGGGCGGAGCATGTCTTCGTGGTCGATCACTCCGTGTTCAGCCGGCGCCAGCTCACCCAGATCGCCGCTCGGCACGGCTTTCCCGTGGATGGCGCGGTCAAGGACGCCGAGTCCGCGCTGGCGCGCTACGAGAGGTGCCGGTCCGACTTCCTCCTCCTCGACCTTCTCGACCTGGGAATGGACGAGCGGGAGTTCGTAGACCGGATCTTCGCGATCCAACCCCGGGCGACCATCTTCGTGGTGACAAGCGCTCGGCCGCAGCAGCTCATGGACGATCTGCGCGCTCGCGGGGTCGAGGATTTCTTGACCAAGCCCGTGGACGAGAAAGAGCTCCTTCGCCGGATGCAGGACGCGACGGCTCACCGGATCGCCGTCGAGGTCGAGGACGGGGGACAGGTCGCAACCCTCACCCTCGAGAGGGCGAGAGGTCGTGCCCCCGATCCGACGAAGGGCGACCTCTACCAGGCGATGCTCCGCCGGGGCGTCTGCTACGGCATCGACGAGAAAGCCGTGGCGAAGGTCTTGGAGGAAAAGGGATTCGGCCAGAAGGTCGTGGTCGCCCGCGGGGATCTTCCCGGCCGCGGGGACCCCGCCCAGCTCGAGTTCTACTTCCGCGAGAAGCTCTTCTTCGGGCATCTCATGAAGGGGGAGCGCGCGGCGCAGGACCTCTTCGAGAATGTCCTCCTCGTGCAAAAGATCGAGCCCGGGCGGCCGCTGGTCCAGAAGTTCGGCGAGCCGACACGGGGCGCCGCGGGTCGCATGGTCATGGGCCGCGAGGTCCCCGGGCTGCCCGGCTGGGATCCCGTTCGTGAGGGTCCCGGCGTCGCGGTCAGCGAAGACGGCAAGTTCCTGTTTGCGGTCGAGAAGGGCGCAGCCCGGCTGGAGGGGGAGGACCTCCACCTCGAGCCGCTCTTGGAGATCCCACGCAGCGTCAGTCGCGCGACCGGGGACGTCAACGTCCATGGGTCGGTCATCGTCTGGGGGGATGTCTCGGGCGGGGCCACCATCACGGCGACCGGCGACGTCGAGATCAAGGGAGACGTCGAAGGTGGCGAGATCCGCGCCGGGCGCAACTGCATGTGCGGCAGGGTCATCGGGAAGAAGGGAACGGGTTCAGTTCTGGCCCTGGGGCACGTGGGCTGCCGGTACTTGCACGGCGCGACGGTCTCGTGCCTGGGCGACCTCTACGTGTTGGGCTTCGCGAACCAGGTGGAGCTCCTGGTGGGGGGGTCGGTCGTGCTCATGGGGGACCAGCCGAACCTCTGCGGCGGGCACGTCTACGCCGGAGGAAATGTGGACATCCACGACGTGGGGTCCAACCGCGGCCTGGAGACCATCGTCGAGATCGCCTCGGAGACGTTCCAGCAGCGTCTCGACGACACGGTGACCGTGCTCCGCCGGGCTTTCCGGGAAAACCCGCCGATGGCGGTGAAGAAGCTGATCCTGGCTGACGCCGCGTTTCTGGCCCGGATGGAGGATGTGCGGGCGAGTCTGGCGGACATGGGGGAGGAGCTGCAGAATGTCTGGTCGAAGGGGGAGACCGAGAAGCACGTTCGCGCCCGCGGAACGGCGTACCCGGGCTCTCTCGTGAGGATCGGGAAGCGCTTCTTCGACCTCGACAAGCCCTATCCGCGCGTCCGGTTCTTCCTGCGCGGCGCATCGATCGGCATCTCTGACTACAGCAAACTCTCGGAGAGCGAGGAGCGAAACCCTTGACTCGCGAAGGCCATCCGCAGCCGACCAAGAAAGCAAAACTCCTGGTCAAGCGCGGCCAGAACGTGGGGACGGTCTACGAGATCGACACCTCCAAGAGCTGGACCATCGGTCGCGATTCCACCTGCGAGCTCCAGTTCTACGACAAGGGCCTCTCGCGGAACCACTCCATGATCGCGGCGGAAGACGGCGGCTTCGTCATCTCCGATCTCGGGTCCACCAACGGGACCTACGTCAACGGGAAGATGATCATCCGCAAGCCCCTCGGGGAGGGAGACCTCGTCCGGATGGGGAAGATCGAGCTGCAGTTCATGGCGGACGAAGCCTCCACCGCGTCGTCGAGCTACATCCAGATGATCGACGACAAGGACCAGGGGCCCGGCCACACGATCGTCCGCCGGGTGGACATCGACAGCGTCACCCTGGAACGAGATTTCCGCGAGAAGGGGGAGCTGCAGACTCACGTCCGTCATCTGCAGAAGACGCTCAAGATGCTCTACCAGCTCGGCAAGGACCTCAACCGGGCGAGCGACCGGATGACGCTCCTCTCACAGGTGCTCGACTTCGTGATGGGGCTGCTTCGTGCCGAGCGGGCGTTCATCATCCTCTTTGATTCCGAGCGGGACTCGGTCGAGCCCTACCTCTCCCGGAGCCGCAAGGGTGGAGAGCAGGAGTTCAAGATCAGCAAGACGGTCGTCAACCAGGTCGTCCACGAGAAGAAGTCGGTCCTCTCCTCCAATGCCATGATGGACGATCGGTTCAAGGGCGGGATGTCGATCATCCTCCATCACATCCAGAGCGTGATGTGCGTGCCCCTGGAGAGCCAGGACCGCGTGTTCGGCGCGATCTACGTGGATAGCCAGGGGACGAGCGACATCTTCAGCCAGGACGATCTCGACCTCCTGTCCATGCTGGGCCAGCAGGCGGGCACCGCGCTGGAGCGGATCGAGCTCACGGCGCAGATGGTCGAGAAACAGAAGCTCGAGCAGGCCCTCTTGGTCGCCCAGGGGATCCAGCAGAACTTCCTGCCCCGCGCGGTTCCCAAGAGCGTGCAGATCGATGTCGTGGGATGGAACAAGGCCTGCGACGAGACGGGCGGGGACTACTACGATTTCATCGAGCTCCCCGGGAACCGCCTCGGGCTAGCGATCGCAGACGTCTCGGGACACGGAGTCGGCGCGGCGCTGCTCATGGCGACCGCCCGCGCGTTCCTGCGCGCGCTCTCTCTCTCCGAGGAGAATCTCATCCCGATCATGAACCGCATGAACGCGCTCCTCGACAAGGACCTGGAGGACGACCAGTTCGTCACGTTCTTCTACGGGGTCCTGGATCTGCAGAAGTACAGCCTCCGGTACTGCTCGGCGGGGCACGACACGCCCCTCGTCTACCGGGTTGCCGACGGCACCTTCGAGCAGCTCGAATCGACCGGAATTCCGCTCGGCATGCTCGACACCTACGTGTATCACGACGAGCGCGAGGTCCAGTTCAACATCGGCGACATCCTCATCCTCTCGACCGATGGCATCGTCGAGGCGATGAACGCGAAGAACAAGGAGTTCGGCCGGGATCGGCTCATGGAGGCGATCGCCGGGGCGGCGGATATGAGTTCGAACCAGATCGTCATGGCCGTCTACGAACGGATGCGGGAGTTCGTCCAGGACTCCCCCCAGCGGGACGACCTCACCCTGGTGGTGGTGAAGTTCTCCCAGCGGGTCGGGCTGGGCGTGGACGAGACGGTCGAGGCCGCGCGCGGTGGCACTTCGGCTCACCGGCTCCTCGACCTCGCGACGACGCCGCCGGAAGACGCCCGGGCTCTCGACGACACGAGCGACGGGGAGGACGGCCTCGACGTGACGCGCTGCGACTGACGGCCAAAAAAAAACCAATCGGATCGAACCCCGGAAGCCGGCTCCCGGTCATACCTGGACGTCATGCGAGCGGTTGCCCTTGTCATCCCGCTCTGCCTCCTCGGCGCGGCGTCTGGCGCCCAGGAGCCCCCGGAAGATCGCGCCGTCCGGGCGAGCTCCTGGGCGCCCCGGCCCGGCGGCGAGGACACGCGCGGACGGAAAAACAGGCCCGAGGAGCCCCCGGAAGATCGCGCCGTCCGGGCGAGCTCCCACGGTCGCGGTCACGGTCACGGACGACGGTCACGATTCACGGTCACGGAGGTCGGGAGCGAAAACCGGCATGCGGAATTGTCGCGGCGAGGCTAGAACGCCCAAGTCCAGCGACCGGCGGCGGTCGTCGACCGTGGACGTGCTCCGTGACCGTGGTCGTGTTGCGTGACCGTGACCGTGACCGTGTGGAAACTAGGCCCCTGCGATTCTGGTCCCCAGAGGAGGTCGGCCTTCGCCCCGACGAAAGGCGAACGGCTACACGCCCTTATGGCCATGACCGGCTTCCCGCGGCCCACAGATTCTCCCGAAGAACCGAAAGAAAAGCCCCGGGCCGCGGTGACCCGCGGTCCGGGGCTCGGGAGATTATGGCGAAGAGGTTTGGGTGCTACTCGTTCCCGCCCTCGGGGGGAAGAACCGGAACCGGGTTCGACCGGTAGTAGTTCCACCGGACGCCCGCGTCGATCCGGGCGCGGCCGAGCGCGTGCGCGACGGCCACCTGGATCTCGAGCGGCTCGGACTGAAGGGCCGCCTGGAAGGCCTCCTGGAGGTCGAGCGATGGGGCCTCGTTGTTCCTCTGGAGGATCACGCCGATCGCTTCCGCTGCCGCGACGCGGAGCGGGATCGAACCGGCGGCGTCCTGGAAGACTCGCTGGAGCGAGGGCAGGGCGCGCGGGTGCCCGATGTTGGAGACCGCCGAGATCGCGGCGATGCGAAGCCCGTCGAGCTCCGGGCCGGACTTGTCGAGCACGCCCAGAAGTCCGTTCGACGCCTCTTCCGCCTTGTAGATGCAGTGGTCCGGGTCCATGGACGCGAGCGCCATGGCGGCCCACGTGGCGATCTCGGTCGAGCGCTTCTTGAAATCGTCCTGGATCCCCTCGAAGATCTGCGGCAGGAGCGACGAGTACTTGTCGGGCGAGACCGGGCGGCTGATGAAGCCCTTGATCCGGTTGGCGTGCTTTCCGACGCCCGCGGCGCCGCGGACGCTCTCCTCGTTGTCCGGATCGACCAGTAGGACGACCGGGATCTCCTTCGTCTTGTAGTCGCGCTCCAGGAACTCCAGGACCGTGATGTAGTAGATGCCCTTCTCGTAGCTCTTGGTCGGGTCGTCCGGCTCCCCGCCGTTCATCCGCGTCCTGTCGTCGGCGCGGCCGGTTCGTACGTCGATGGGATGCACGCCGATCCGCGTGTCGAGGATGATGAGGTCGTGGGAGGGGAAGCGCTTGGCGCGCTCCACGCCGTCCCAGCCGGTCTCCGCGAAGGCCGGCGCGTAGCCCATGCCGTCGAGCTGCGCGGCGAACGTGTTCCGGGCGACCTCATCGTCGGTGATGACGAGAATCGAGCGCTGCCCGAACTCGCCGAGCGCCGCTTCCAGCGTGGGGACCACGTCCTTGTGACCCGCATAGGCGCGCAGCGAATCGATCCGGACGAGAGCGAGCGCCGCGTGGTACCGGAGCCGCTTGTCGGATGTGTGGAGAGCGGAGAGGATCGGCTTGCCGGGGTCGGTGTAGCGGTTCTCCATCTCGGAGATCGCCTTGATGCAGTGCACGCCGACCTCGGTCCGGCGATCCTTGATCGCCATGTCGAGCGCCGCGTAGACGTTCTCCAGGCCGGCCGAACGGGCGAGGGCATCCGCCTTGGTCAGGATCTGCTGGTTCTTCTCCAGCATCTCCATCTCGGACTGCGACGGCTGCGGCTCCCGTTCCGGCGACATCCGGACGGCATCGAGGATCTTCTCCGTCTCGATCACCTTGGCGAAGTTGGTCGAGATGAGAAGCGCCCAACCTTCGACGTTCTTCGGGTCGGAATCGAGCACGGCCCAGCACGCCCGCTCCGCCTCGACCTCGTTGTAGAGGTAGACCGGCACGACGGAATACGACAGCTTCGATCCGAGGTCGGGCGCCTGCTCGTTCCACCACCAGACGACGTCGCCCGAGCCGATCCGCACGAGGATCGACGGGTCGTGGTGATAGAACTGGCGAGCGAGGCGGAGGTAGTGGGCCTTGAAGTCGATGGAGAGGACCTCCTGCCCCGCCGTGTTCACGATCGCCTCTTCCGCGTAGCGGACGACGATCCGGTCCTCGTTTGGGTTCTGGGCGACTCGCGCGAGGGCCGGAAGGGCGCGGTGGTCCTTGAGGTGCCCGAGCACGATCGCGGCCGTCCGGCGGAGCTCCGGGTCGGCGGCGTTCAAGATCTCCATCACCGCGAGCGTCATCTGCTCGCCCATGTGCCTCAGCGAGACGATGGCGTTGACCTTGAAGTTCTCGTTGTTGGACAGGAAGTAGGGGACGAAGTAGGGGGTCGCGTAGGGGCCGACTTTCGCGTCGAGCTTGATCAGGGCCGCCCAGCGCTTCTCGAACTCCGCCTCCTGGACGGCTTCCTTGACCCAGGTCTGGATCTGGGCCGGATCGGTGACGCGCTCGATCCCACCGAGGTTCGATTTTTGCAGGATGTACTCGCTGAACTGGCCGATCGTGCCGCCGCGCTGGAGCATCTCCACGAACGTGTGGACGCTCCGCTGCATGATCTTCTCGCGGATCTCCATGGCGACGTCCTGCGTCGGATCCGCGTGCATGATCTGCTCGAAGATCTTCGCCGCCGTGTCGTAGTCGCCGTTGTCGTAGGCCTCGAAGGCCTTGCGGTACCAATCCAGGATCTGAGCCCGGTCGTCGCCCTGGGCCCAGGTCGAACCGCCACCGAAGACGAATGCCGCGGCGGCCACCAGGACGAGGGCCATGCGGCCCGAGAAAGCCCGTCCGATCATGCGATCCTCCCTTTCACCTTCTTTCGAGCCCATGCGCCCCGACGCCGTCCAGTCGGCTGGGGACGCGGCAGCAAGAACGAGGCATTGTAGCAGCCGACAGGGGTCTGTCAAGCGATGCCTGGGCTTTTTTCCGCATCGCTACTCACGCGCGTGCAAGGACTTGCGCTGGTCTCAGAGGTCGAGTTTCTTGAGATCCTCGATCTCGGCGTCGGCGTCGGATTCTTCCTGGCCCACCCGGTAGAGAGCGACACCGCAGCGTGAACAGGTGTAGGTCTTCTCGGGATTGAACCCGATGATGTTGTAGCGGCGGTCGCAGTCGGGGCACTCCATGAGG
>JACQVV010000610.1 GCA_016209595.1 Planctomycetota bacterium | reverse complement strand
TCGTGGTCGTGGTCGAACTACCGAAGGCCGATCACGACCACGATCACGACCACGACCACGAAATCCACGATTCAGTCAAGTCTTCACTCCGTCTGGCTCGACGCTTCATCAGTTCGCGCGGCCGCTTACCGCCCAGACGGTTCCCTCGATGTCGAGGAGGACCGCGTCGAGGGTCCCGTCCCCGTCGAGGTCGGCGACGGCCGCGCTCGAATGGAACCCGTACCCTCCTGTCTCGACGCGCCAGAGTTCCCGTCCACTCGCTCCGTGGACGGCGCGGAAGTAGTTCCGGTTCATGGGCACGAGGGCGTCGAGGAGGGCGTCGCCGTCCAGGTCCGCGAGGGGCGGGCTCGATACAAACTGGTTCGTGCTTTCGAGCGTCCAGAGGGCCCTTCCTGTCCGGCCGGAGAGCGCGTGGACCCATCCGGAGAGCGTGACGGCGACGAGGTCCGGGACGCCGTCGCCATCGAGTTCGCCTGCTGATGGCAGGGGAACGACAGGGCTTGACGCGTCGTAGGTCCAGATCGACTCACCGGTCCGGCCGGATGTCGCGTGGATCTCGTCGCCCGAGCCGATGACGACGTCGGGCGTGCCGTCGCTGTCGAGGTCGGCGAGAAGGGGCGGAGAATCCGGCGGGGCCGCGGCGTTCCACGAGCGAAGGACGTCCCCGTTCTTCCCGCTCAAGACAAGCACCCGGCGGCCCTTGGTCCCGGCCACCGCGTCGGCGGTGCCATCGCCGTTGAGGTCCGCGATCGCGGGACCCGAGGTGATCTCCTCGCCGGCGTCGAAGTTCCACAGCCGTTCCCCCGTTCTTCCGCTCGCGGCGTGGAGCGCATGGTCGGCCGAGGCCACGATCGCGTCGGAGACGCCATCCCCGTCGAGATCCGCGACGACCGGGCTTCGCTCGATCCCGCCCCCGGTCGTGTGTTTCCAGAGGAGGCTGCCGTCGGCCCCTCGCAGGGCGTGAAGATCGCCATCGTAGGAGGAGACGAGGACGTCGGTGCCCCCGTCTCGGTCGAGGTCGGCGAGCGCGGGCGTGGAGTAGTTGAAGTGCCCGGTCTGATAGGTCCAGAGGGATTCGCGGGTCCGCCCGGAAACGGCCGCGACGTCGCGGTCGCGGCATACGAAGACCGCATCCGGGACGCCGTCCCTGTCGAGGTCCGCGAGCGCGGGTCGCGAGAAGATGTCGCCCTCGGTCGAGAAGCTCCAGAGGATCTCTCCCGAGCGCCCGTCCAGGGCGAGGAGCCGGCCGGGGTGACCACCGCCCACCACGACGGGGTCGAGCGTCCCGTCGGCGTTGAGATCGGCCAGGACGGGCGTGAGGTCCCGGATTTCGAAGCCAGCCTCGTGTTGCCAAATCACTCGCCGTCGCTCCGAGAGGTAGAGCTCGACCCTGTCCGGTTTGCCAGTCCCCACCCAGCCGTAGATCTCCTGCGGGATATAGCTCCGGCCGCCGGGATCGTCAGGGCCGTGGATCGTGAGATGATAGGAGCCGATCGGGACGAGGGCGTCGACGGGCGCCGTGAGTTCGAGCTCCTTCTCGAAAGAGTTCTCGGGCGTGCGCTCGCGGCGGAGGAGCACGGTCGAGCCGGGGGGATGGACCACGACCTCGAGCCGGCCCTTCGCGACCTCGAGGACGCCCCGTTCCTCGCCAGGGCTTCCGGGCTCGATCTCTAGCGTGCGTTCGATGTCGACATAGGGGCTACCGAGCGAGACCTGGAGCCGGTAGCTCCCGGGGGCGAGGTTCTCGAACACGCACGGGCTCACCCCGTCGCGCGTGAGCCCGTCGGGGCCCGATAGGGCGACGCGCGCGCTGGGCGGCTCGAAGTCGATGGCGAGCGACGCGGCAGTGGTCTCGGGTTCGCCGGCACCGGGCGCCGGTTCGCCGGCCGCAGGCCGTTCGTCCCGCGGCGTCTCCCCATCGTCCTGCGGGGTCTCGCGGAAGATTGCTCGCGAGGCCCATGCGATGGGGAGCGCCAGGATCGTCGCGAGCGCGAGGCTCGCCAGGACGAAGCGGCGGTGGCGCCGGAACGCAAGCCGGAGTGGGCCCGGAGGGCGGGCGAGGACGGACCGGCCCTCGAGGAACCGGCCGAGGTCGCTCGCCGCTTCCTCGGCGGTCTGGTAGCGTTCGCCGGGGTTCTTGGCGAGCATCTTCCTAGAGATCGCGTCGAGGTCGCGCGGGACTTCGGGCCGCAGCGCGCGCGGCGGGAGGGGATCGCGCGTGGCGAGGTCCGCGAGGAGGCTCTCGAAGCTCTCGGCCCGATAGACCGTGCATCCGGTGAGCATCTCGTAGAGCGTGGCGCCCAGACTGTAGATGTCCGTGCGGTGATCGATCGCGCCCAGGTCCCCTTTGGCCTGCTCGGGCGACATGTAGACGGGCGTCCCGATGGCCAGCCCAGAGATGCTGATCCTCGACGCGTCGCTGAGAAGGGCGAGCCCGAAGTCGACCACCAGCGCGTGGTCGCCGCCCGGCTCCTCGCGGAGGAGGATGTTCGCGGGCTTCAGGTCCCGGTGGACGATCCCCTTCGAGTGGGCGTGGGCGAGCGCCAGTGCGACCTGGCGCGCGATCCGGGCCGCGCGAAGGCACTCCATGCCGCGTTTCGGAATCGCCCGGCCCAGGTTCTCCCCGCGGACGAGCTCCATGGCGTAGTAGCGATGATCGCCGATCTGGCCCGCCAGGAAGACACGCACGATGTGGTCGTGTTGTAGGCTGCCGGCGGCCTGGATCTCCCTCTCGAACCGGTCCGCGAGCATGCTCCGGTCGATCACCGGGAGCCTCATCACCTTGAGCGCCACCTCCCGGCGGGGCTCCTCCTGCTCGGCGCGGTAGACGACGCCCATGCCGCCGCGCCCGAGTTCCCGCAAGATGCGGAACGGCCCGAACCAGGAACCCTCGGCGAGGCCGGCACGGATCGACTCATGGTCCAGGAGCCCGCCCCGGGGCATGCGCTCGGGCCCCAGCGAGTCCACGTCCTCTCGCTGTGTGGGGGCGAGCTCGGTGCGCTCCGGGTCCTCTTGGGAGTCTTCCGGGATCGTGGTCTCGTTCATGGGCGGTGGAGCCTAGACAGACTAGCGCAAAAACTCTCCCGCCGCGCTCGCGCGCGGCGGGAGAGTTCGAGGATGACCTCAAGGGCGATGCGGGCCCGCGATCCCTTGCCCGAGGGAGACGGGGCCGCGGTTGTCTTGGCTACCGCGTGGAGCTCGCCGGGAAGTCGTAGTCGCCGCCGGCCGGGATGCGGGACGTGTCCCACCAGACGCGGTAGGACCGCGTGATCGTCTGCGCTCCCGAGACGTACCGGATCGACACTGCGTTCGTCGCGTTGTCCTTCAACATGGCGCTCGTGTTGGGGAGCCAGATCCAGACGATGGTCGTGTTCACGATGAAGGGATACGCGGGACGATCCACGCCGTTCACGCTCCACGTCGGGCGGAGCCCCGTGTAGAGCGGGAAGTTCCCGAGGAGCCACACGCCGGCCTTCAGGTTCCCGTTGGCCCACCTGCCGCCGCGGACGTGCGTCAACTGCCAGGACTCGGGTCCCCTCGACAGGCCCGGAGCGAGGGGCTGGACGCGGGCCACGACCGCCTGCTCCTCGCCGCCGGGGAGCGAGAGCGCGACCAGGGCGTCGAGTCCATGGATCTCGATCCGAGCGCCGAACGAGCCCGCGTCGCCTCCATCCAGGGACACGAACCGGCCCTCGATCAGCTGCTCGCCGATGGATCCCGAGAACTTGAAGACGGCCGGGCTTCCTCCCGCGAGAACGGCACACGAACCCTGGCCCGTGTTTCGATCGAACTGGAAGCAGTCGCCGCTCTCGGTGACGAGGACGAGCGATCCGTCCGATTGAGCAAGGGCGCCGGCTGCGACGGAGAGGAAGATCGTGGACACAAGCGCGCAAGTCGCAAGGTGGTTCTTCATGGGTTGTTCCTCCGTATCGTTGTCAACAGAGGGCCAGGGAGAGCAACTTCCGTACCCGACAAGAACGCCGCTCGCCCGCTTCAAGAAGTTCTGAAAGCGCAATTCTGCGAGTCTGGAGCGGCTAGCGCCCCGCTCCCCTTCGATCGGGACGCACGCGGGCGTGCATCCAAGCCCGGCTATTTTCTCGCGTAGAAGCCCTTGATCTCGCGGACCACGGTCTCGATCTCGGCTTCCCGGATCGTCGGGAAGATCGGGAGCGAGAGGACCTCCCCGGCGGCCTTCTCGGCCACGGGGAAATCGCCCTTCTTGTAGCCCAGGGACGACCAGGCCTGGGTGAGATGGATCGGCTGAGGGTAATGGACCGCGGTCTCGATTCCGCGGCTGGCAAGGTGCTCCCGGAGCTCCTCGCGCCGCGACGCGCGAACGACGTAGAGATGGTAGACAGGCTCGCAGTCGATGGGCGGGCGGACCGGGCGGACTTCCTCCATATGCGAAAGGAGAAGGTCGTAGATCGCAGCCGCTCTCCTGCGGGCGCGGTTCCGAGCGTCGAGGCGCGTGAGGTGGGCCGAGAGGAACGCCGCCGGAAGCGCGTTCATGCGGAGGTTGTAGCCCTTGAGCCGGTGTTCGTACTTGGCGCCCGGGTCCCGGCCATGGTCCGCGAGCGCGCGGATCGTCGCGGCGAGGGCCGCGTCGGAGGTCGAGACCGCGCCGCCGTCGCCAGGAGCGCCGAGGTTTTTGGCGGGATAGAAACTGAACGCCCCGGCCCGGCCGCTCGTGCCGGCCCTGCGGCCGGCGCGCGCGGCTCCGTGCGCCTGGCAGGCATCCTCGACCACGGGGAGGCCCCGAGCGGAAGCGATCCGGTCGATCGCCGCCATGTCCGCGACCTGGCCGTAGAGGTGGACGGGCAGAAGCGCGCGGGTCCGGGCCGTGATCCGGCGCTCCATGTCGGCGGGATCCACGAGGAGCGAGAGATCGTCCACGTCGGCGAGGGCGGGGCGCGCTCCGGTCCATTCGATCGCCTCCGCGCTCGCCACGAACGAGTTGGCGGCCGTGATCACCTCGTCCCCGGGACCGGCGCCCAGGGCTTTCAGGGCGAGAAAGAGGGCGGCCGTCCCGTTCGAAACGGCGACCGCGTGCCCGGCGCCCAGGAACTGGGCGAACGCCTTCTCGAAGCCGGGAAGCTCCGGGCCGCCGATGAAACGGCCCGACGCCAGGATCGACTCGTACTTCGCGCGCACCTCGTCCGCGACCTCGCGGTTCTGGGCGGCGAGATCGACGAACGGGACGCGAACAGCGGTCTCGGAGGTCACCAGCGCTTTCCCTTCTTCGAGAGGAGTTCGACGTAGAGTCGGACGGTCTCGGCGATCATGCGGTCGGCGCTGAAGCGCTCCCTGACTCGGGCCTCGCCGGCCTGGCCGAGGCGCGCCGCGAGACGCTTGTCCGAAAGGACCGCGAGGAGACGGTCGGCCACCGCGGCCGGGTCGCCGGGCGGGGCGAGGAGCGCGGCGTCTCCCACGACCTCGGGCACGGGGCCCACGGCCGTGGCCACGACCGGTCGCCGGCGGGACATGGCCTCGACCAGGACGAGGCCGAAGCCTTCCCAGCGCGAGGTCAGGGCGACGGCATCTGCCTCGCCGAGGATCGCCGCCGCGTCGGGGCGGAATCCCGCGAAGCGCACGGCCTCCTCCAGGCCGAGCTCGCGCGCCCGTTCGCGCAGGCGTCCCTCCTCGGCGCCGCGTCCCACGATCGCGAACCGGACGTCCGGGCGGAGCGCGCGCACCCTTGCCGCGGCGTCGAGAAACGTGCCGATGTCCTTCTGGGGCTCCAGACGCCCGACCAGGACCACGAGGGGCGTGCCCTCGGCGAGATCCATCTCCCTGCGGAAGGCGCCGTTCGGCCTGGCCTCGGGTCCGGGCGGGTCGATCCCGTAGTGGATGACCCTGATCTTGCGGCGGTCGGGGAGGCTTGTCGCCAGAACGTGCCGTGCCACGGAACGGCTGATCGCGACGACCGCGCCGTCCAAGGCGAGCACGAGCCGGCCGAGGGGGCCGAAGACCGGGTGCAGGAGCTCGGGGTCCTCGTTGTGCTTCGTCGAGATGATCGCGGGGACGCCCGCGAGCCAGGCCGCGATCCCGCCGTGAAAGTCCCCCTTGAAAAGGTGAGTGTGGACCACGTCGGGCCGTTCGGCGGCGAGGCGCCACGCCATCTGGACAAGACGCACCGGATCCACCGGCCCGGCGAGCGGCCAGTAGTCGACGCCGGCGCCCGCCGCGCGGAAGGCATCCGCGAGGGTCCCGGCCCCCTTCAGGTAGGCGATGCGCGTCTCGAAACGCGCGGGATCGAACCCGGAGACGAGGCGAAGCAGGTGGTTCTCCGCGCCCCCCACGTCGAGCGTGGTGATGACGTGGCGCACGCGGATGCGGCGGAGCATGGGGCGGCCAGTTTCCGGGAGAAGTCCCCCCATGTCCAGTCCTCCTGCTCTTGCTCGCTCCGTTGCGGGGTGATAGCATCCCGGGGTGATAGCATCCCGGGTCGTCGGGAGCCTTGGGGAGGCGATCGAGGGGGCGCGGGGAGAGAAACGTGGCGCGTCGTAGAACGTCGGGAGCCCGCTTGAGCCGCGAGCGAAATTCCGTGGAAAGGCAGACCGCCCGGAGCTCCAGGGAATACCAACAGGTAGTCATGCGCTTGTACGAGGAAAACAAGCACATGATCTACGGATACGTGGTGCGCCGCGTGAGGTCCGAGGATGTCGAGGACGTTCTCCAGGAAGTGCTGCGAGCGATCGTCGAGCGGTACAGCTCGTTCGAGGGGCTGTCCACCGAGAAGACCTGGACCTACAGCGTCTGCCGGTTCACGGTCTTCAAGTACTACTCGCGGCGGAACCGGGAGAACGGAGAAGTGGCCCTCCAGGCGGAGGGGAAGCTCCCTCCCCGGGGGACCGAGGCTTCCCCGCTCGACGTCCTGATCAGCGGGGAGAAGATGGAACTCGTCCGAAAACTCATGAACGGCTTGAGACCGATCGACCGGGAGATACTGGAGTTGCGATTCGTTGAGGAGCTCAGCTTCGCCGAGATCGCGGGAATCCTCGAGCTGGAGAGTGACGAGGCCTGCCGCTCCCGCTGCCGCCGTGCCCTGGCGGCCGCCCAGAAGCGGCTCCGCGCCAGCCCTCTTTCCCCGGCGGAGGCCTAGGATTCCCTTGTCCGACCCCTCCTTCGACGAGGCCCTCCTCGGGCTCCTGGGTCGCTCCGAGTCGGGGAATCCGCCGGACGCCGAGGAGCTCGCCCGCGTGGCCAATGAGCTCGGCCTGGGCTCGGGCCCGGAGCTCGGCCAGCTCCTGGAGCTTCTCCGTTCGCTGCGTGGGCGGCCCGGTCCCGGGCCGATGCCGGCAGACGTCGACCGCCGGCTTGTCTCCGTCCTCGGGGGGTTCCTCGCCGGGCGGGACGCGCTCCCGATCTCGATGCGATCCCTGCGTGACCTCTTGTTGCGGGCTCTTTCCGACTCCGACTTCCGCGCGCGGCTCCTGGTGGGCCGGGAGGCCCTCACGGAACTCGGGGTCGACCTCGGCGAGAAGGAGTACGAGATCCTGGTGGGGCTTCTGCGCCCGAACCTGGCGAGCCCGCTCCGTTCCCAGGAGGATCTCGAACAGCGCCTCGCCGCGATCGTGCTCAACTTCCTGTCGCGCTCGTAGAGGTACAATCGCCCCGCCGGGGGGATGGTCCGGCGAGGAGCGCGCGATGGGGAAGAAGTCGAAGGGCGTCGAGGAGGCCGAGCGGAAACCGATCGGGGTCCGGAAGTACCTGGGCCTGGCCTTCGTCGAGTACGAGGACGGCTACGACCTAGTGCTCGGCAAGCGGTCGAGATATCTCTCCAGGATCATGGCCCTCTTCACGCTCGCCGTGGTCGCGACGATCGTGACGGTGGGACTCGTCGTCAAGGTCCACGTGAAGGTACCCGTCGCCGGCCAGATGCAGCGCAAGGAGCCCAAGTTCCTTCCCGCGGTCATCAAGGGTCGCGTGACGGTGAACGAGAAGGTGATAGCGGGGCAAGAAGTGAAGGCGGGCGATCTCCTTGTGACCGT
>JACQVV010000609.1 GCA_016209595.1 Planctomycetota bacterium | reverse complement strand
TCATGTACTACCTCGAGATTCCCTCGAACATCATGTCGCTCTCCGGGATCGCGATCTCGATCGGCGTGCTCGTCGATGCCGGGATCGTGATGACCGAGAACGCCTACCACCGCCTTCACGACCACTTCCCCGGCGGGAAGGTCACCGGCGACACGCGGCCGCTCGTGACCCAAGCGTGCAAGGTCGTGGGAGGCCCTCTCTTCTTCTCCATCCTCATCATGTTGCTCTCGTTCGCGCCGATCTTCGTCCTGGGCGGGATCGAGGGGAAGATGTTCAATCCGCTGGCCTACACGAAGGCGTTCGCGCTCTCGGGTGTCGCTGTGCTCGCGATCACGCTCGTGCCGGCCCTCATCCCCACCTTCATCCGGGGCCGCCTCAAGGCTCAGGAGGATGTCTGGCTCGTCCGGTCGTTCGTCAACATCTACCGGCCCATGCTCGATTTCTTCCTCCGCCACCCGGACGTGATCGTCGTGATCACGGGGCTCTTCCTCGTGGTCGCGCTTCCGATCTTCCCGCGCCAGCACGGCTTCCTTCCGAAGGTCCCGTGGCTCTTTTTCGTCCTCGGGATCCCCTTCCTCATCGGCCTCACGGCCCTCTTCATCGCGCGCCACAAGCTCGTCTGCTTCGCGATCCTCATCCTGGGCGCCATGGCGAGTTACCGGTTCCTTTCCCCGCGGGGCGAGGAGTTCATGCCGCCCCTGAACGAGCTCGCGGTCATGGACATGCCGGTCACGACCCCGAACGCCAACATCACACAGTCCAGCGACGACCTCAAGGAGCGCGACCGTGTGACGAGGAGCTTCCCCGAGATCCACCAGGTCGTCGGGAAGGCCGGCCGCGCGGAGACCCCGACCGACCCGGCGCCGATCGACATGGTGGAGACCGTCGTGAGCTTCAGGCCCGAGAAGTGGTGGCCCCGGCGGAAGTACGAATACGCGGACACGCTCGCCGAGGCCGGCCGCGTGGTGGCCGCGCTCCAGGAGCGCGGCATCCTCCGCGATATCCCCCGAGAGGAGCGCGGCGATTTTGTCAACACGGTCGCGATGGAGCCGGCAACCCGATTCGACAGAGCGATGCGGGATCTCTCCATGACCCGTCTTCGCGAGTTCGTTCCCGAGAAGGGAAAGAAGTTCGCGGAGAGGATCGTGCGGGAGACCCTGGAACTACTCGCGACCAAGGGCAAGCTCGAGGACGACCCCGATCCGGACGACCGGACGCGCTTCGAGGAGGAGCTCGCCAAGCGCTACGCGGCGATCTTCGACGAGTGGATTCTCCTCCCGGACGTGGCCCGGGCGACCGACGAGCTCGTCGAGTTCCTCGTCGAGCAGGGCTCGGTCGAGAAGGCGGGCGACCTCCTCGCCCTCCCCAGGACCCCCCTCTCGTTTCTCTCCGAGCTCGGCCGCACCTTCACCCGCGCCGAGGCGCCGACTTTCCAGACGATCCTTCGCGACGACCTCGAGGCGCTCCACGACGAGCTCATGACCGGGTTCGTGAAGGAGCTCGACGCCGAGATCGGGGACGTCGCGCCCGGAACCACGGTCTGGCTCCTCATCGAGGAGGCCGTGGCCAAGGGGAGGGAGCAAGGGCCGCTCGGGCGCGAGCCGCGGGACGGCGAGCTCCAGTCGCTCCGGGAGGAGCGCGAGCGGGAGTTCGAGTCGGTCTTCCTGTGGCACAAGAAGCAGGAAGACCTCGTCAAGGAGCTCGACTCCGAGCTGCAAGTCCCGGGCTGGGCGAACATCTGGACCCGGCCGATCATCAACCGGGTGGACATGCTCGCCACGGGCGTGCGCACCATGGTCGGCGTCAAGGTCTTCGGCACCCACTTCGAGGACAGGACCGAGAAGCGGCTGGAGGGCGGCAAGGAGGTCGAGGTTGTGGTCGAGCCGGGGATCCAGACGATCGCCAACGAGATCGCCGCGATCCTCAATGGGATCCCGGGCGCGGACCACCCCATCGCCGACCAGATCGTGGGCGAGAACTACCTCGAGATCACGATCGACAGGAAGCGCGCGGCCCGCTACGGCGTGAACGTCCAGGACATCCAGGACGTGATCGAGGTCGCGCTCGGGGGGAAGGAGATCACGCTCACGGTCGAGGGCCGCCAGCGCTTCCCGGTTCGCGTGCGCTACCCGCGAGACTGGCGCGTGGACGAGGAAGCGGTGCGAAGCATCCTCGTTCCCGCCGCTACAGGCGAGGGCATGGGCGGGGCGGCCGGCGAGGCCGGACCCGCCACGGGCCGGGGCGAGATGGTGTCGGAGCTCGGCGCGCTGGGCCGGATCCGGCAGGTTCCGCTCGCCCTCGTGGCCGACGTCCGGATCGTCCCGGGCTCCAGCATGATCAAAAGCGAGGATGGGGAACTCCGCGCCTACGTCCAGCTCAACGTCCGCGAACGCGACATCATGAGCTTCGTGGAGGAGGCGCAGCGCGCGGTCGATGCCAAGGTGAAGCTCCCGCCCGGCTTCCACGTCGAGTGGAGCGGCCAATACGAGCACCAGGTCCGCGCCCAGAAGACCCTCATGCTCGTCTTCCCGCTCGTCCTCTTCATCATCTTCGTCATCCTCTACATGACCTACCGCGACCTCCCGGACACCCTCATGATGTTCCTCTCGGTGCCCGGGGCGATCGCGGGCGGGGCCCTCTTCCAGTACATCTGGGGCTACCACTTCTCGGTCGCGGTCTGGGTCGGCTACGTGGCCTGCTTTGGCCTCGCGACCGAGACCGGGATCGTGATGCTCGTCTACCTCCGGGAGTCGATCGACCGGCGAGGCGGCATGGAGAAGATCGCGTCCGAGGCCCAGATCAAGGAGGCGGTCATGGAGGGCGCGGTCCAGCGGCTCCGCCCCAAGCTCCTGACCGAGGGAACGACGATCCTCGCCCTCATCCCCATGCTCTGGGCCACCGGCGTCGGTGCCGAGTTCATGAAGCCCATGGCCGCGCCCATTCTCGGCGGGATCCTGGTGGCGGACGAGGTGATCGATATCATGATCCCCGTCCTCTTCTACAAGGACCGCTGCCGGCGGCTGAGGAAGCGTCTCGAAACCGCCCGGGCGCCGATCGCGATAGAAAGCTCGACGACGACCACTCCGTAGAGCGTGCTGCGTGTGGCTCGGACCACGAGACCCCACTCGCGTGAAGGTGCGTTGCAAGTCCGTACACCATGTGTATACTCTGGTGTATGAGAACGAACATCGTGATCGACGATGAACTCCTACGCGAGGCGACGCGGTACGCCAAGGAGAAGACCAAGCGAGGAGTGATCGAGGAAGCTCTCCTCACGTTCGTGGAGATCAAGGCCGAGGAACGGCGCCGGACCACGTACAAGGAACGGCTGAAGAATCTCGACGAGCGACTCGCGGGGCTCACCCTGCGAGAGCGACCTCTCGACATCCTCCGGCAGGACCGGCAGAGGCGATGAGTGAGTTCGTCCTCGACACGAGCGTCGCTATCGCGTGGTACCTCCCCGAAGCCTTCTCGTCCCGCGCAAGGGAATGGCGGGAACGCCTGCTGTCGGGAGCCGACCGCTTCCTCGCCCCCACACTCCACTTCTGGGAGACGGCGAATGTTCTGCGGACGTATGTCCGGAGAGGGGAGATTCCCGAGGCGCTCGCCAGGGAAATCTACGAGTTGCACCTCGAGGCCCCGATCCAACTCGCGGAACCGCGCCGGGAGAGGGTTCTCGAGGTCGCCCTCGAATACGACGCCACCGCATACGACGCCGTCTACATCGCCCTGTCCCTCTCGAAGGACATCCCGTTCCTGACGGCGGAGAGGACCACGACGCCGTGGGTTGTCCGCCTGGGGGAGCGAATCGTCTCCGTCCGCACGTGACGTGACCCGCGGGGCGAGGCGAGGCAGGGTCGGTTCTTGCGAATCCGGGACGCGAAAGGCTGCTCAGAACCGAAACCCGATCGTGAAGAGGACCTCGAAGAGGTCCTCGTCGCGGTTCTCTCGGCGGTGGGGGTTGAACGCGATCTCCATGCGGATGGGACCGATCGGGGTCTGGTAGCGGAGCCCGGTCCCGACGCCGATCCCGAGCTCGTGGCGCCGGAACTCGTCGAAGTCTTCGATCTCGCGGTCCACGAGCCCCAAGTCCACGAAGCCGACCCCCCAGAGCTCCTTGTAGATGTTGAACGTCGTCTCGAAGTTCGCCGTGAGCGAGAGCTCACCGCCCACCGGCGTGTCGAAGAAGTTGAGCGGACCGAGCCGGTCGCGCTCGAACGAGCGGACCGAGTACTCCCCGCCGTTGAAGAGGCGCTTCTGGACGGGCACCTGCTCCGTCGAGAAGAGGGGCTGGACCACTCCGGCCCGAAGGCCGGCGAAGAAGACGACGGGGTAGCCCTGGAAGGTCGCCACCGGCTGGTACCAGCCGGCTTTCGCGAAACCCGTCGCGAGATCTTTTCCTCCGCCGCCGAACGTGGGCGAGCTCGTCTCCAGCGAGAGACCGAGGATCCAGCCGTCCGTCGGGTTCTGCTTCGAGTCGCGCAGGTCCCACTCGATCTCCGCCCGCGGCCCCGAGAAGACGTGGTCCCCCTCCCCCACCCGGTCGAGACCGTCCCCGAGATGCCGGATGTCCGAGAACTCCCAGGTCCAGCCGAGGTCGAGCGTGAGCTCGTCCGAGAGCTTCCGGGTGAAATCGAGCTCCGCCCCGGTCCGGTGAACGGTGTACGCCGGTCTCTCCTGGCGCTCCACGAAGGGTCCGAGCTCCAGGTGGTTGTCGGTGTCGCCAAAGGGGAAGGGGTTCACAAACTTGACGTCCGCACGCCGGCTGCGGTTCGAGACGCTCCCGGTCGTCCGGATCCCCATGCCGGAGCCGAAGAGGTTGTTCACCTGGAGGTCGAGTCCGGCGCGCACCCGCTCGAAGACCCCGAAGCCAAGGTTGAAGCCGACGAACTTCGACGGCTTCTCGTCGAGTCGCACGACGAGGTCTACCTCTCGCTCCGCCTCTTCCGGCTGGCCCGACGGCCCGACCTCGCGTTCGTCCACGACGACGGTCGCGAAGAGGTCGAGCGAGAGGAGGTCGAGGCGCCCCTCGTCGATCCGGCGGATGCTGTACGGATCTCCGGGCTCGACGCCGAACACCTCGCGGATCACCCCCTCACCGGTCTTGAGGTTTCCGAAGATCGCCACTTCGCGCACCCGGTAGTGGGGTCCGGGCCGGATGGAGAACGTCACGTTCGCCCGCCGGTCCCGCGGACCCAGCGTCGCGATCGAGACGGAAGGGTCGATCTCGGGCGTCCGATGTCCCTTTTCCTTGAAAAAGCGGACGAGGGCGATCTTCCACTTGACGACGAGGTCCGGGTAGTAGGGGACGGGCCCGTCCGGCCACGGTTCCAGGCCGAGCCGCTGGAGGAGAACGATCCGGGACTCGTCGGGAAGCCCATCGAATCGCACCGAACCGACAAGCGTGCGCGGCCCCAGGTCCACATCGACCCTGCCGCGCATCCGCGGAGGGTCCTCGTCCACCTCCTCGAAGCGCGCTCGTAGGCGGATCTCGTGATACCCCTCCGCGGCGAGCCAGTCCTTCGCCGCGTCGAGGTCGTTGGCGATCTGGTTCTCGTTGAAGATGGGGTAGCGGGTGACGTACCTCTTTCGAGCGTAGCTCGAGGTTCGCTGCCACCAGTCCTCGAACTCGGGGACGGGAATCTCGGGCACGAAATCCAGGGGGCCGTCCATGTACCAGATCTTTCCCTCGTCGATCCCGAAGTGGACCAGCGTGCGGTCCTTCGAATCGCGCGTCCCCTCGACCCTCGCCTTCGCGTACCCCTGGCGCCGGTAGTAACGCGAGAGGAGGAACGCGGCGTCGGCGATATCCGCGTCGCTCGGCACACCGCCCTTGTATCTCTTCGCCTCCCCTTCCAGGACCTTCTCGAGCTCCGCGTCCGGGATCCCCTGGTTTCCCTCGTACTCGTGGCGGACGCTCTGAGCCCCGGCGGCCGCGGCGAGCACGCAGAGAAGGAACGGCGCCGCCCCGACGCTCCGGGGGTCAGTCGAACTCAAGTCGGTAGCTCACGCCGAGCACGGCGCCCGCGGCGGGATCGGGATAGCTTTCGACCCAGAACCCCGAGCCCAGGTCCACCACAATCCGGGTGAGGGTGACCTGGAACTCGAAGTTCAGGACCTTCGACTCCCACTGGTACGGAAGGGACCGCCCGAGCGTCTCGAGGGCCATGCCGCTCTCCGCCGCTCCGCCGCGCTCGGGCGGGACCGTTCCGCTCACGAGAAGGTTGAGGATCTGCTCCTCCGTGAGGACGGGGTTCGACTGGGGAAGGATCCGGAGGTCGTGGCGGTCCCCCCTCACCTCGAGCGTGACGTCGTAGCGGTCCACCCGCGCGCGGCCGACCATCCGGATCCGGGGAACGAGGAGCTCCTCCCGAGTGAAGACGAACTCGCCGAACGTCACGTTGATCAGGTTCTGCTGGAAGAAGATCTTCGCCTCCCCCTCGCGAAGCGAGATCTTCCCTAGCAGGATGGGGGAGTCGGTCGAACCGGTGAGGTGGAGGTCGGCGTCGGCGTACCCCTCGCAAACGGAGTTTTTTATGGAGATTCCGCCCTCGGAGACGATCTTGACGTCGTCGAACACGGCCCCCGCGATCACCGGGATGGCGCCGCCCTCCCCCTCGGCCGGCTCCCGAGCCGGCTTCTCCTCTTCTTCCTGCGCCCGGATCGAGACCTTGGGATCGGTGATGATGAAGTCGCGCATGTAGGTCGCGCGGTCGATCGTGACCGTCCCGCGGACGGTTGGCCGCTCGCGCGCGCCTTCGATCGTGAGATGCGGAGACACGCGGAAGATGAAGTCGTCGTAGCGGTAGACGAGGACCTGGTGCCCTTCCACGGCCACGCGGAGCCGGCCGGCCGTCGGGCCGAAGAGACCCACCGTTCCCGAGATCGAGAGGTCTCCCCCGGTCACCTTCATGCTCACGACGTCTTCATCTCCATCCTCGATCCGGAGCTCCCCATGCCCGATCCGGAGCTCCCCGTCCGAGTACCGGACGCGACCTCTGAGGTCCTCGAAGACGATCGGCGACCCGGCGGCGTGGAACCCGCCGCCCTCGATCACGAGCTCCCCTTCGACCTCGGGCTCCGCGAGGCTTCCGGAGACCGCGAGGGCAAGCGTCCCCGAGAGGTCGAGTCGCTCGTACCCCTTCGCCAGGCCGGGTCCGAGCTTCCCGAGCGACCCGAACCGGAGGGCGAGCTCGACCTTCCCAGGCCCTTCGCCCGGGCCGACTTCCAGAGGCAGCGACCCCCCCGAGCGTTCCACCGCGAGGAAGTTCGAGTCGAAGTGCTTGACCGGGTCGATGGGCGCGAGATGGAGCCGCCCCTCCAGGAGCTCCGCGGAGACCGCGAGCCGTGAGATCGAGAGCGTCTCGTAGGCGACGCCTGTTGCGAGGAGGTCGGCCTTGACGCGAGGGCGGTCGAGATCTCCCGAGACCTCCAGTGCAATCGAGACCTCCCCCCCGAGCTTCGCGAGGAGCGCCGGCTCTCGGTCCCCGGGTCCGAGACGCGACAGGAAGCGCGCGACCTCCGCCAAGGGCATCGGAGAGATCGCAAAGCTGGTCCTTACCTCGGGCGAACGCTTCTCGTGGAAGTCGATCGAGCCGCGCTGAACCGAGAGCTTCCGCCCCAGGACCGTCCCCGCGAGCGAGACGAGGACCACCCGCCGTCCCTCGCACCGAAAGAGGCCGGCGACGCTCGAGACCGGGGGCGATGCCCCTCCGAAAGAGAGAGCTCCGTCCCGGATCGCGATTTCCCCAAATGCTTCCGGGCGGCCGGCAGTTCCGCAGACCGTTAGCCCTTCCATCGAGACATGCCCCGCGGCGGATTCGACGGCCTCGACGAGCGTGGAGAGGACGGCGAGATCGACGCTGGACGTGACCGAGAGATCGAGACGCACCGCCATCGGGTCGAACCCGCCTGGGGCCACGAGGTCGAGAAGGCGCCCCCGGATTGCGACGTCTCCCCGCCCGCCGGAGAGCGCGCCTGAAAGCGCGAGAGACTGGATCTCGACGGCCCGCGCCGCGGAGTCGTACCTCGCGGCGAGGGCAATCTCGCACGGCGGAACCCCCCAGGCGGAAACATGGACGCCGTGGAGATCCACCGATGCGGTCTCGATCCCGCCGAGGGAGCCCGCGGCCGTGGCGTGCCCCCAGGCCAGGCCCGCGAGCCTGAACTCGAGACCCCAGGGAAGCCTCGCGAGGTCGAGCTCCTTGAAGCCGAGCTCGACCTCGAACCGCGGGTTCTCCCAGGGTAGGACGAGCGCGCCGTGGAACGTCACCGGCGCGTCAAGCCATGTGAGGGAGCCTGACTCGATCCGGGCGCGACCGGGCTCGAACCGGAGCGTTGCGGCGAGATCATCGAGCGGCGGGACGGACGTGTCGGCAAAGACGAGACGGCCGCCCGTGAGGCGGAGCTCGCCCTCGACCTCCGGGGAAAGCGCAGGTCCGCGGATCACGAGCAACGTGGCCGAGAGCCGGCCCGACGCCTCGGCGACCTCCGGCACGAGGCTCCCGAGGACGTCCACCGGGAGATCCGCGAGGCCCGCCACGAGATCGAGCTGGGCGCCGTCCGCAACGTTGATCTTTCCCGAGAACTCGACCGACCCCGGGCCGTGTTCGAGCCTGCCCCGGTCGATCGAGAGACTCCCCCCCGCGAAGGATCCCGTGGCCGAAAGGCCGCCCGAAAGCCCCCCCCACGCGAGGTTTTCCGAAGCCAGCGCCCCTCGGGCTCGGGGCTCGCTCCAGGGCCCCTGTACGCGGCCGCTCCCGGAAAAGACGCCCGCGAGGTCGGCGGGGATCTCGATCTTTTCGGTGGCGAGCGCGCGGCGGGCGAGGTCGGCGGACAGGTTCTTTATCTCGATCGCGACATCGAGCGTCTCCTCTTCGAGATCCGCGCTCCCGCCGGCCGAGACGAGCGCGTCCTCCACGGCGAGCGTCAGAGGCCCGAGCTTCGCCTTTCCGCCGGCCACCGAGAACGTCACGGGCGGGGATCCAGGCGGCGTCGCGAACTCGACCCCTCGGAAGCTCCCCGAAACGCCCGCGAGCTCACCCGCGATCCCGCCTCCATCCTCGAGCCTCGCCCGCATGGAGAGATCGAGCGTTCCCTCCTCGGCTTCGTAGCGGAGCCCCGCAACCGAGAGCGCCTTCTCCCCGAGATCCACCGTGAATTCGATCCCGGCCGTGCCCTCCGGGAGATCGGCCCCGATCCCTAGCCCTGCGAGAAGATCCCGTGGGCGAGAGACCTGGAGGGTCCCGGCGAGCTCCCCTGTCGGACCGTCGAAGGGGCGGATCTCGCCCGTGGCCTCCAGGCGATTCCCGGCAGCATCTTCGAGCCACGCCCCGGTCAAGGCGGCCCTTCCTCCGGCGTACGCGAGCACGGTCCCTGCCGCCCGGAACTCGCGTTCCCCGAGACGGGGGGATTCCCAGGCGGCCTCTCCCTTGAAGCGGGGTTCGAGGAAGCGCCCCGAAAGGCGGCCGGCGATCTTGACCAGACCGCCGAGATCGGGACGCTTTTCTCCCGGGACAGGAGCCCGCGCGAGATCGACGCTCGCCTCGACCGCGACGTCCAGGGAGAGATCGGTCCCGGCGGACCCACTGGCCGCGAGCTGGATCCCCTCGCCCGCGAGATCGCAGGACGAGAGCCGGATCCGGTCCCCCTGGAGCGCGAGCTCGAGCCGGCTCCTCTCGATCCGCCGTCCCGCGACCGCGCCGGTGGCCGCGAAGCCGACCCACCCCCCGACCTCGATCGCCTTCCCGACATCGAGCTTCGCCTGCCCGGTCCCCTCGAGGAGGCAATCAAAGTCGACCGGAGTCTCGAGGAAAAAGGAGAAACGCCGCGAGTCGAGCCGGACCCTGCACTCCTCGATCGATAGCTCGTGGCGGCGTTTCCCGCCCTCCATCCGGACCTCGCCCCGGGCCACGAGGCTCTCTGTGCCGCTCCGGAGCTCCAACGATTCGAGCCGGACCCGGCTTTCCGCGAGATCCTTCAGGTCGAGGGCGAGCGGGCGCTCGAACTCGCCTCCATGCCAGGAGACTCGCTCGACGGAAAGCGCCGAGGGACTTGCGACAACCTCCAGCACCCCGTCCAGGAAGACGCGCCTATCCTCTCCGCGGGCAAGGGAGAGCTCCCGGGCCTCCACCACGAGCCGGCAGGATTCGTCCCGCTCGCGCACGAGGACGGCCCGCGCGATGGTCGCCGCGAGGTCAAGCGCCCCGGCCTTCCAGACGATCTGGGCGCCGTCCACCTCCACGTCCGGGAGGGCGGCGAGGACCGGCGCGGGGTCGAATCCGAAATCAGAAGGCCCGGGCCGTTCCTCCAGATCCTTCTCGGGCGCCGCGGCCGTGTCGATTTCGAGCTCGACTCCGCTCGCCCGGACGCGCTCGATGGGTCGCTCTCCGCCCGTCAGGAGGCGCCAGGTAGAGAACTCCACCTCGAGAACGTCCAAGCGGAAGGCCGCGAACGGCCTCTCGGGGCGAACGAGGTGGACGTTCTCGACCTCAACTTTTCCCGGCTCGAACGCAACGAGCCGCCCGACCTCGACCGGCTGGCCCAGGGCCTCGGAAAGCGAGGACTCAAGCTCCCGCCGCACGATCTCCCCGAAGAGCGGCTCGCGGAAGACGTAGGCGAGCACGACAAGGCCGCAGAAGAAGAGGAGCGCCGCCAGGACCTTCGTCCGGCGGCGCTTCTTCTTATCGACCACCGATTCCTACCGTCCCTGCTCCTTGAGGACCATGTCGATGCAGATCGCGGCGCCGGCGATGAGCTTTTTCGTCTTCTCGTCCAGGTCGTCGCGCTCCAGGTTGACGATGTAGTTGTCCGCGGACGTGAAGAGCTCCTTGCCGAGCCCCGCCCACTTCTTGGTCACCTTGGCGAGGACCTGCTCCTGGGAGTTCTTGAAGCTGAAGTCCCAGCCCTTCCAGTCGCCCGTGAGCATCCCGACGGGCTGGTTTGCCGCGTCGAAGACTTCGAACTTCCCTCCCAGCGAGAGGAGCTTCTGCTGGAAGGAGCCGACGGGCGTCCCGTTCGCGTCTTCGAGGCTGACCCGCGACCGGAAGAACGTGAAGGGGCGCTTGAGCCGCATGAAGACGTTCCCGGCCTTGTCCTTGAACTCGACCGTGAACGGCATCATCTTCTTGTAGCTCGTGAACTTCATCATCTTGACGAAGAAGTTCGGGATCGACTCCTGGACCTGCGTGATGAGCTCGCCGCCCTGCGGATCAAGACAGTCGTAGGCGTTTGCGGCCTTGAAGTAGCCGACGTGTTCCTTGACGAAGAAGGTCTTCTTGTCGAGGATGCTGGTCATCCGAGTCTCCTTTTCTTTTGCCTCGTTCCCATGGGGAGAAGAGGATAGGGCCCGGAACGAGGAGGAACAAGGGGCTTGTCGGAGTCGGCGTCGCTCCCCGGCATCGAAAGAACGACGAGCACGCTCCCCGGAAACGGCGAGCCCGATCTCTTCTGCCGCCACTGGACGCCCGCCCAGTCGAAAGGGACCGTGGCGATCGTCCATGGCCTGGGCGAACACTCGGGGCGCTACGACGAGGTCGCGACATTCCTCGCCTCCCGAGGCTTTTTCGCCACAGCGTACGACCAGCGGGGGTTCGGGAAGAGCGGCGGGCCGCGGGCTCACGTCCCGGCGTGGGGGGAGTACGCCGGCGACCTCGGCAGGTTTCTCGAGACGGTCCAGCCCGACCGATCTCCCGTCTTCCTCCTGGCCCATAGCATGGGAGGGCTCGTCGCCTTCGACTTCCTGGAGACAGGCTCCTGCCCGAAGGTGCGAGGGATCGTGGCCACGAGCCCGCTCCTCGGCGTCGCGGTCCGCGTGCCGGCCTGGAAGGGCGTCCTCGGCCGCGTCGCCTCGCGACTCCTCCCGCGCCTCTCCCTCCCGACCGAGGTCCAGCCGACCGACCTCACCCACGACCCGGCGAAGATCGCCGAATACGAGGCGGACGGGCTCATCCACGAGAAGGCGACCGCGCGGTGGTACACGGAGATGCTCGCGGCCCTCGTGCGCGTCCACGCGAACGCCTCTCGCATCCAGGTCCCCTCTCTCGTCATCCATGCCGGCGCCGACCGCGTCACCGACCCCGAGGCAAGCCGGCGCTTCGTGGAGAGGATCGGCCACCCCGACCGCGAGTTCCGCCGGAGGGAAGGGGAGTTCCACGAGGTCCTGAACGAGACGAACCGCGCGGGGCTCTACGAAGAGATCGCGGACTGGTTCCTGGCGCGGATCCCGGCGTAACGGGCTGCTGGAGTTTTCGCTCCCTCTACGGCAGCTCCACCCTCACCCTCGCGGCGATGTCCTGGATGTTCGCCGGGTAGATCTCGGCCACGACTTCCTCGCCGCCCCGGATCACGCGGCACCGAACGGGACCTTCGTGGTCGGGACGAGAGCGGTCCAGGAGCTCGGTCTCGACGTCGCGGGGCAGGTAGGTCCGCCGATCGCGGACGGCGAGGAGGAGGTCTCCCTTCTCCAGACCCGTCTTCCCTCCCTCCGCTCGGGTGGCGATCTCCCCGATCTCGACCCCGATCCGGATCACCTTCTCGATCTCGGCGTGGTCCGCGGGACCGTCTCGCCCGACGGCCCTCTGGACCTTTGCGTAGATCTCCCACTGGGGGTCGCGGTATCCCTGCCCCATGTGGCGAACGACCGAGAGGAAGAGGTACGCATCCTGGGGATGGTTGAAAGCGAGCGCCAAGCCCAACCCCTCCAGGGCCTGGGGGATATAGGATGCCGACGGGTCGTTCCTGAGCGACTGGAGGTAATCGGAGGCTGCCTTCTCGAGGTCGCCCAACCAGAGGTTCGCCTCCGCGCGCCAGTAGAACATCTCCCCGTAGAGCCGCGAGGCCTGGCCCAGCTCCACGGCCCGGTCGAGCGACCGCGCCGCCTCCTCGTAGAAGGGCTGCGCCCGCCCGCGGTTGCCCGGCCGGGAGTCGATGCTCACTCCCTGGGCGATCGCGGCCTGGCCGACCGCCACGTGGTGGAAGAAGTGCCGTTCGTCGTTCTTCGCGGCCGCCCGGGCGAACTCGAGCGCGGTCTGCGAGTTCCTCTCCATGAGGTAGAGGAAATCCTTCTCGACGATGTCGCGAAGGTCCATGAGCATCTGCATCGAGAGCGCCGTGTCGTAGCGGGCGACGCGATGGGCGTCGGCGAGCGCCTCGCAGCTCTTGCCGAGGCGGACCTGGGCGTGCGCTCGGAGGATCAACGCATCCAGTTTCAGATCCTCGTAGGAGGTGTCGAGCACCCGGTCCATCTCCGCGACGATCCTGGGGGCGAACTCCTCCGCCTTGCCCGCCTCCATCTGCGGCCTCCACTCCTCCTGGGCCTGCCGGAGCAGGCGAGCGGCCTCGTCCTTTCCGATCATCCCCTCCTCGCGCGATCCTCCTCCGTTTCCCGAGCCCGATGCTCCGGACCCCGATCGCTCGGTGTCGGGCGGCCTGTCCGGACCCGGGCGGACCGGCCCGGCGCGCCCGGCCGGCCCGGTGGTGATCGTCTTCCCGGAATCCTCCCTCGGCTGCTCGGCGCCGCCCGTGGCAAGGCCCACCAAGCTCGCGACGACCACGATTCCGCACCCGGTCGCGAGGATCGCCCAGGGCCAGGGCGACGACCTCTTCGCCGCCGGGCGGCGGCGGATGCTCGAGGGACCCGACCTCCCGGGCCGCCGGCGCCCTCCCACCGTCGACGTGGAGGCCCCTTTCATCCGTCCCTCCAGGGCAACAAGGTCCCGCCGCACGGCCTGGATGCTCGTGTATCGGTGCTCCGGGCCCTTCGCGATCATCTTCTGGACGATCTGGCAGAGCGGGCGCGGAAGGCTCGGCCGGAGGGTCTCGGGTAGCGGCGGGATCTTCTCGATCTGCGCCTTCACGACCGCCATCGGATTCTCGCCGTCGAACGGGGGCTTCCCCACGACCGCGTGGTAGAACGTGAGCCCGAGGGAGTAGATGTCGCTTCGCACGTCGAGCGGTTCGCCCCGGCACTGCTCCGGCGACATGTATTGCGGCGTCCCCATGATCACGTGGTCCTTGTCGGCCACCACGTGCGCGATCCTGTCCTGGGCGAGGCCGAAGTCGGAGAGCTTCACGCGGCCGTGGCGATCCAGGAGGATGTTCGCCGGCTTGAGGTCGCGGTGGATGATCCCGTTCCTGTGCGCCTCGTCGAGCCCCGCGCAGACCTCCGAGAAGATGCGCACCGCTTCGCCGGGTGGAAGGGCCCCCTCGTCCGAGATCTTCTGGGAGAGGTCCTTTCCCTCCACGTATTGCATGATGATGTAGTAGAGGTCGCCCTCCCAGCCGACGTCGTGGATCTGGATCAGGTTCTGGTGCTCCAGACGCGCCGCCGCGCGAGCCTCCTGGATGAAGCGCATCACCTGGTCGGTGTTCCGGCTGAAACGCCGGGAGAGGACCTTGATGGCGACCGGCTTGTCGAGCGTCAGGTGGTGGGCCTGGTAGACCACACCCATCCCGCCTCGCCCCACGAGCGCCTCGATCTTGCACCCGCCGAGCGTTCTTCCCGCCAGGTCGGCGTCGCTCTGCTCGGAGGCGTAGACCGGCGGCGGCGCGTAGTCCGTGTCCTCGACGATCGTCGGACACGACGTCGAGTCCTCGTTGGGCTCCACCACCGGATCGCTCGGCCTCTCCGCCGGCGAGGCCTTTCCGATCGCGGGCAACGTCGGCGCGAAGGCGACCGTCGAAGGATAGGCCACGCCGGAGCACTTCGGGCAGCGGTACTTGTGCCCGGGACGAACGACCTTCGTCTTGAAATGCTTCTTGCAGCTCGAGCAGACGAGCTCGCCCGGCCGGGGGCGCTGGAGGTCCACCACCTGCTCCGGCGTGAGATGCCCCCGCTCGACCATGACGTCGAGGAGAGTCGCGGCCCCTCCCACCCGCGCGTGCTCGTCCCGGAGGCGGGCGCACTCGGTGTACGCCTCCCGCGTCACGAGGCCCTGAAAGACGGCCTCCTCCACGAGCTGATCCGGATCCTCCGGAGGCATCGGTTCCCTGTCCATTTCCCTGCGTCCCCGGTTCTTGAGGATAACCGCCCCGCGGGCCGGCCGCAACAGAACATCGCAGGTACGGCCAGACCGGCTACTGAGGTTTCTCTTTCCCGCGCAGGCGCTCAAGTTCTCGCTGGAGGGCCTCCGCCCTGCGTTCGGCCGCTTCCCGGGCCTCCGCGACGCTCGGATGGAGCTCGCGTCCCTCGGGATCGGCAGCGAGGCGGAGCCTCGGCCCCCCCGGAGTTTGAACGGCCACGACATGGCACTCGAGAACCCGACTATGGACAGGTCCGTCGCCTGCGTACCGGCGAACGAAGAGCCCGTCCTCGGTCCGCCGGTAGAGCTGCACGGCGAACCTCTCCTCGCCCGTGGCCGTGCCCTGGACGACGCCCGGATCGAAGATCACCAGTTCCCCCACGCCCAGGAGGGCGTACTTGGCCGGCCCGAGCTCGTAGTCCTTCTTCCAGTCATCGGAGACGATCTCGAAGGCCACCTCCGGCGGGCGGTGCCCCGAGAGCCACGTCTGCCAGGAATGGGGAAGAGGGCGCGGGACGGGTTCTCGGAGGAGGTAGACGTCGGGGCTCACCCGGACCAGCGGCTCGTCCGCGTTCCAGGCGAAGAAGGCGTCCCCCCCCACGTAGAAATCGCCGGAGCGTCCCGAGACGCGGAGGAGCTCATCGAGGATCGACATGAAGAGTCGGATGATGTCGCCCTGCTCCGGCCTCTGCCCCATGTCCTCCTCCTCGGTGAGATACCAGGCGCTCCAGTCGACCTCGTCGGACAGTCCCTCGGGCACGCTCGTCAGGACGACGGGAACGCTCGGCGGCCGGCCGGCGCGGGCGGGGGCAAGGCGGGCAGGGGTCATGTTCGTCGCGGGTCTCCTGGGCGAGTATACGCCAACGTTGCATTGTTGCTGTAGGGCGGCGGTTTATCCCCCGCCCTACTTGCAGGCCGTCCTTGCATCAAGAGTTGAACCGCGCATCGCCCGCGGATATCCTGGCAAGAGGAGACGACGGATGCGGACCGTGACAATCGATCTTCCCGACGATGTGTTTTCCGCGCTTCGCCTGGCTCCCGAAGACTTCGGACGCGAGATGCGTCTCGCCGCGGCGATCCACTGGTACCACCAGGGACATATCTCCGGGACCAAGGCGGCCGGGATCGCGGGACTGACGCGGCTGGAGTTCCTCGACGAACTGGCTCGACGGAAGCTCGATGTCATCGTCGTGGACATGCGGGACCTCCAAGACGAACTCGCTCGTGGTTGAGCCCTCCGTCGTCAACGCTTCGCCACTGATCGTGCTGTCGAGGGCCGGGTTTCTGGAGCTCTTGAAGTTGACCGGCGACTCGATTGTCGTCCCCCGGCCCGTCGCCGACGAGGTCCGGACTCACCGAGACGACGCTGGAGCGAGAGCCCTACGGGAGAACCCCTGGCTTCGAACCGTTACGGGTTCTCCCATCTCCGATGTCATCCGGGGCTGGGATCTCGGCGACGGGGAGTCGTCCGTGCTGGCGTGGGCGCAAAACCACGCGGGGAGCGTTGCGATCGTGGACGATCTCGCCGCCCGGAAATGCGCGGCGAGCCTTTCGATTCCGGTTCGAGGAACCTTGGGGCTCGTACTGCTCGCCAAGTCACGTGGCGCCGTCTCCTCGGCGAGGCCCATCGTGGAGGAGCTCCGGCGAGCCGGGCTCTACCTCTCGGATTCGGTCATGGATCGAATCCTGGCGCTGGTGGGCGAGTAGGCAACGCGCCCGCCGCGGACGGAGCGTCGTTCCCTGGTCGAAGGCTTCGCGGTCCGGGCTCCTGGGTGCCGGACTCTTGGGTGCCTGATACGAGGGGGCAGCTACCGAGATTCTTCCTTCTCGCGCAGTCGATCGAGTTCCATCTGGAGGGCCTCCGCCTTGCGTTCGGCGGCTTCCCGCTCCCGTATGGCGGCCTCCCGGTCCCGTTTGGCGGCTTCCCGAGCCTCGGCGACGCTCGGCTGGAGCTCCCGTCCCTCGGGATCGGCGGCGAGACGGAGCCTGGGCCCCCCCGGTGTTTGTAGGGCCACGACATGGCACTCGAGAACCCGGCTATGGACGGGGCCGTCGCCGGCGTACCGGAGAACGAAGAGCCCGTCCTCGGTCCGCCGGTAGAGCTGCAGGGCAAACCTCTCCTCGCCCGTGGCCGTGCCCTGGACGACGCCCGGATCGAAGATCAGGAGCTCTCCCACGCCCAGGAGGGCGTACTTGGCGGGCCCGAGCTCGTAGTCCTTCTTCCAGTCATCGGAGACGATCTCGAAAGCCACCTCCGGCGGGCAGTGCCCCGAGAGCCACGTCTGCCAGGAATGGGGAAGAGGGCGCGGGACGGGTTCTCGGAGGAGGTAGACGTCGGGGCTTACCCGGACGAGCGGCTCGTCCGGGTTCCAGGCGAAGAAGGCGTCCCCCCC
>JACQVV010000608.1 GCA_016209595.1 Planctomycetota bacterium | reverse complement strand
GTGCCGGGTCGAGGAGGGGAGGGGGTGGGTCATGGCTGGTGGATCCGATCGAGAGGGCTCGGGATGCCCGATCCCCTGAAGTACCAGGAGGTCTCGCCCGCGCCCGGCGCGGCCTCGGAGGACCTCCTGACCTTGAAGCTCCGCTACAAGGACCCGGAAGGCTCCGAGAGCAAGAAGCTCGAGTTCCCGGTCGAGGACGAGGGGCTTGGACTGGAAGACGCGGGACCGGACTTCGCGTTCGCGGCCGCGGTCGCCGAGTTCGGGATGCTCCTCCGGCGCTCCGAGCACAAGGGGAACGCGTCCTACGACCAGGTCATCGAGCTCGCCCGCGCGGGGAAGAGCGAGGATCCGAACGGGTATCGGGCCGAGTTCCTCGAACTCGCCCTGCTCGCCCGGCGGCTCGGGGGCTGATGGAGAAGACTCGCGGCTGGAGACCGGCAGCCGGAGGAAGGGCAGGGCGCACGACCTCCGCAGGAGCCTACGAATCGCGCCTTTCGGTGTAGAATCCCCGGGTTGCCTTCCCCGCCCCAGACACCACGCAGGGTGTGAGCGTAGGCCCCATGCGCTTCCGTCCGGTCCGGCTGGTCGTTCTCGTCCTCGCCGCGTCCGCCGCGGGGCAGGAGACGCCTCGGTTCGGTCCATGGGACAGCGACCTCACTCTCCATGAATCCTCGGACGGGCTGACGTTCCGCGAGATCGGCCGCTTCGTCGAGCGAGGAGGAGTCCCCAGCCTGGTCCGCGACTCGACGGGACGTCTCGTCGCAGCCTTCCAGTGGTTCCCGTTCGAACGGGAGGGGGCGTTCGACCGGGTGGCGGTTTGCATCTCCGAAGACGGAGGCCGGACGTGGACCGACCCCCAGCCGATCGAGGTCGAGGGGTTGCCGGAGTCCTACGAGAGGCCCTACGACCCGACGCTCGTGCCCCTCGATGACGGACGGATCCGGATCTACTTCACGTCTCGCGATTCGGACGGCGCGGTGCAGGCGACCTACTCGGCGGTCGGGTCGGACGGGGTCCGGTACTCGTTCGAGCCGGGGATCCGTTTCTCGGTCGAAGACGGGATGGTGATCGACTGCGCGGTCGTCCGGACCGGATCGACGTTTCACTACTTCGCTCCGGTCCAGGGGGCGGACGGCGAGGGCTATCACGCCGTTTCGGAGGATGGCCTCCAGTTCAGGAGGCTGGAGGACGTGCGGATGCCGGGCCGCCGGACCTGGCTCGGGTGCGCCGTTCTCGTGAACGGGCGCATCCGCTTCTATGGTACCGAAAAGGGCGCCGTGTGGTCGGCCGTGTCGACGGACGGGCTCGCCTGGGAGCTGGAGCCGGGGCGCCGCGCCTCTGGGGCTGACCCGGGCGTCGCGCCGGCGGGCGAGGGGCGATGGCTCATGGTCTCGACGGGACCGCTTCGAGCGGACGCGGGAGAGCGGAGCCCGGAAGGGCTCGGTCCCGGCGGGACCGGGCCCGCCGGCCGGGCTCGCTTCGGGTCGCCATCCGGAGGAGAGGCGGCAGCCGTGGTCGACGGCGAGTTCGTCTACGTGCTCCAGGGCGAAGTCCTCCGGCGATTCCGGGCGAGCGACCTCTCGTCCGCCGGCGAACTTCGCCTTGGCGACGACGATGGCCCCAGGAAACATCGCGTCCTCTCGGCGACCTCACCCGACGGGCTGACCTGGGCCGCGGGGGATGTGATCGTCGAGCCCGCCTCCGTCCCCGACGCCGTCGTTGGCCACGACGGGCGGGTCCGCCTGTACTTCTGCGATCCGGAAGCGGGAAGGATCACGATCGGAATCGAAGGAGAGGACGGGCGCTGGACCTTCGGGCCCACCAACCTTCGGGGGGCGGATCCCAACATTCTCTTGCTCGAGGACGGGAGGTATCGCGCCTTCACCAAGGAAGGGGCCGGGCCGGCCCGAATCGTGGCCGCAGAGTCGGCCGACGGAGCCGACTTCTCGCGGCCGGCGACCGCCTTCGACGACCATCGCTACCCGAACATCACCGACTCTGACGTCTTCCGGACCCCCACCGGGTGGGTCATGTACGGATCGCTGGGGCCGCGCCTCCTCCTCGCCCGCTCCACGGACGGGCGCTCCTTCCAGGCCGAGCGCGTCTTCGACCTGGGTGGCTCGGTCTCGGACACGATCGAGGTCGAAGGCGGGTTCCGGATGTACTTCCACCGCAATCCCACGCGCGACGAGCGAATGACGATCTGGAGCGCGTTCTCGACCGACGGCCTCGACTGGAAGGTCGAGGGCGTGCGCCTCCGGGGACGAGAGGGGGGGCCGGACGCCGGAGGCGTCGGCGACCCGGCCGTGATCCGACGGGCCGACGGGACCTTCCGGATGTTCTACAAGAGCTTCATCCCGGACCGGGACTGAGAGCCTGAGCCCGATCTAGAACCCTCCCGTCGCCAGGCGGGCGGCGGGCAACCGGTAACTGGACGGACTGGCGCCCGCGGCATCCTGTCTCGGAAACCAGTGATCAGTGGTCAGTGATCAGTGGTCAGTAACAGCCAAACAACATGGGCCGATCGTCCTGGAACACCCTACGATCCCGAAACGGGAGCGGCCGTGCGCGTGGGGTTCGGATTCCCCGTGACCGGAGCGGGCCGGGAGGGCACGCTCTGGATCGACGACCTGGAGCTCATCCCCTGACTCCGCGCCCATCGCCCCACATCGCCTACTCCCGGACGGACGGACGGGCCCTCCGTTCACACGCTGAGGATCCGGCAATACTCCGCGGCGGCCTCGACGGCATCCCGGCTGTACTCGCGAGTCCGTTTCTCGATGATCCCGCGGAGCTTCCCCCGGGCGAAGGCGAGACGGTTCCGCACGTCGGTCGCCGAGATCCCGAGCTCCTTCCCCACGTCGCGGTAGGTCCTGGGGCCCTCCGCCTCCTCCTCCGGCATTTCCCCGAGCATCTCCCGGGCGGAGGCCGTGCCCGTCCCCGTCCGCGCCCCCGGGAGGCAGTAGGCCCGGAATACCTGCCATGCTTCCTCGTGTCCCCACTGGCTGAGCGTGGCCTCCAGCTCGCGAAGCGCGGCGGCCATGACGGACCGCTTCCACTCCCTGTCAAACACCGCCTCGGCGTCGGTCCCCGGATAGGCCACGTCGTTCGCCGCGAGCTCGAACGAGACAAGGCGCGCTCCTCCGGCCGGCCGGCGGGCTTTCTCGTGACGGACCTGGTCGATCGCGAAGTTCTTCAGGGCGCGCTTCAGGAACCCTCTGAAGCTCCCACGGACCGGCACGAGCGCAGCGAGTTTTTCTTTCTCCAGAAGCTCCGCGAAAAACCCCTGCGCCACATCCTTCGCGTCCTCGATGCCCAACCGTCCCGCGGCTCGCAGGTAGTGATAGACCGGCTTCCAGTACTCCTTGAGGAGTTCCTCCAGAGCCTCCTTCCAGTCCGGCGCCTCGCGGTCGCCGGCCCGGGCGATCCGCGACCAGCGCGTCGCGGGGAATTCGCTCGCCCCGCCGCCGAGTGAAGTCTCGCCCTTGCCCATCTTTTGTCCCGTCAGGCTCCCTCTTCCCGGGCCGGAGCTCGTTCCGCTGTTCCGGACGCGCCCGGAGCGCCGGCCGTCACTTCCGGTACATGGGGTCCCGGTAGTCGGCGTGGTAGCGGCCGATCGAGATCTTCGCTCTTCGGGGAACCGGGAACGTCAGCCGGTACTCCTTGCTCGAACCGAAGTTGATCTCCTTCCAGAACCAGGAGATCCCGCCCTCTGGCTTCTCGACGCGAACGAAGGCGGCGCTGTAGCCGCCGTCGAGCTTCATGGTCATGACGACCGACCCCGCGTCCGTGATCTGGTTCGTGTCGTTGACCGACATCCTGTACTTGATGTCGCCGTGGGTCTCGTGGCCGGCGGGAGACAGCCGGAGCGACTCCTCGCCCCTGCTCGCTCCCGAGCTCCGCGGCGCCTCTCCTTCTCCCGCCGCGGCGGGGAGACGGCCGGCCGTGGAGGCGAGGAAGAACGACGTCCCGCGAGGCGCGTCGGCGAGATCGACGTCCCCGGCGAGGGCGAGGACGCGGATCCCCTCCTCGGCGTCCGCGGCCCGCGCCACGATGTAGTCCTCGGCTCCCTCGGCGGGCTCCCAGCGCGCGCGCGCGATCCGGGGCTCCCACGGGGACCGCGCCACGGGCAACACCCGGACGGCCGCCGGGATCCGGACGTCCCCTCGCTCGTAGATCGTCTGGCCGCCTCTCCTGGCGACGAACATCACGATGTCGCCTGAGGCGACCGAACCCGTGAGATCGGCGTGGTAGACGGGGAGCACGGGATCGATCCCTTCCGATCCGTCGCCCGGGAATCCATAGACGAGGGGCTCGCCGTTCAGCATGATCTCGGCGTCGCTCAGATACTCTCTCCCCTGGGTCACGACCGCGTAGACGCGGGTCGTCTCGCCCTCGACGAGGACGATCGCCCGAGCGGCGACCGGGTCGTCGGCGCGAGCCGGGTTGGGCGCCAGGACGATCGGGATGGCGAGAGACAGGACGAGCGAGACTCTCGGGGCCATTATGGCATCTCCGCAGCAGGGACGCATCTTCGGGAATCGCGGTAAGGGTGGAAAAGTTGACGCATCGTACACCCTTTCAAGATCCCGTGCGAGCGAGAGCCTTCCCGCGGCCCTACAATCGTGGGCGTGAAGATCGTCTACGAGGACAACCACCTCCTGGTCGTCGACAAGCCCGCGGGAGCACGGACCCAGGCCGACTCGAGCGGCGAGCCGTCGCTCCAGGACCAGGCGAAGGCGGATCTCGCGCGCCGTCATCGCAAGCCGGGGAACGTCTTTCTGGGGATCGTTCACCGCCTCGACCGTCCGGCCCAGGGGCTCGTCCTCTTCGCCAAGACTTCGAAGGCGGCGAGCCGCCTCTCCCGCGAGATGCGGGAGCGCCGGATCGAGAAGGTCTATTGGGCCGTGGTCGAGGGGAAGCTCCGGCCGCGCGAGGGCCGGCTCGAGGGCTGGCTCGCGCGCGAGGGAGACAAGACGAGAGTCGCCCGCGCCGCGGCTTCGGGAGCCCAGGAAGCCGCGCTGTCCTATCGCGTCCTGCGCGAGACGCGATCGACCTCGCTCGTGGAGATTCGCCTGGAGACCGGCCGGAAGCACCAGATCCGCGCCCAGCTCGCCGCGCTGGGGCATCCGATCGTTGGCGATTCGAAGTATGGAGCGCGGATCCCGTACCGGAAGGACGCGATCGCTCTCCTCGCCCGGAGGATCGCCTTCGAGCACCCGACGCGGAAGGAGAGGATCGTCCTGTCGATCGAGCCACCTTCCGACTGGCCGTGCCTGCCGTGAAGGCATCTCCCGAGAAGAGCTCCGGGACCTACGAGCTCCTCGACTCCGGCGGGGGCTGGCGCCTCGAGCGGATCGGGCCGTATCGCGTGGCGCGGCAGGCCTCGCACGCCTGCTGGGAGAAGCGCCTCCCCGCCGCGGACTGGGACGACGTGGACGGCGTCCACCACCACCTCGCGACGGGCGGCGGGCGCTGGGAGTTCCGGCGCGAGACGCCTGAGTCGTGGACAATCGACTACGAGGGGATGCGGCTCCTCGTCCGGCTGACCGACTTCGGCCACATCGGGCTCTTCCCCGAGCAGGCGGACAACTGGCGCTTTCTCCGCGAGCGGCTCGGCCGCAAGGAGCTAGGCCGTGTTCCCCGACCGGCACGTGTCTTGAACCTCTTCGGCTACACCGGCGCGGGCACGCTCGCGGCACTCGCTGCCGGAGCCGAGGTCGTCCATGTCGATGCGTCGAAGGGCGCCGTGGAGTGGGCCAAGGAGAACGCCCGGCTCTCCGGCGTCGCCGAGCGCCCCGTCCGCTGGCTCGTCGACGACGCGCAGAAGTTCCTCCGGCGCGAGGTCCGGCGCGGCTCCCGCTACGACGGGGTCGTCCTCGATCCCCCGTCGTTCGGGCGCGGCAGGAAGGGCGAGGTCTGGAAGTTCGAGGACTCGCTCGCCGACCTCCTCGCGGACGTGCGCGCCCTTCTCTCCGAGGAGCCGCTCTTCGTCGTCTTCAGCTGCCACACACCGGGCTTCTCCGCCCTCACCACCGAGATCGTCTTGAAAGACCACCTACTGGGCGTCCTCCCCCGCTTCGAGAGCGGGGAGATGACGATCCCGCAGTCCTCCCGCGCGGAACCCTATCCGAACGGCGTCTTCTGCCGCTTCCAGGGAACCTCTTGACGATGCCGGACGAACAGGAGCTCGCGATCGGCGGGGAGGCGGCGTCGCTCGTCGCCGCCGGCTACCCCTTCGTCTCGCTCCGCGAAGCGTCGGGCCGGGAGCCAGCTTCGGGCCGCGTCGTTCGCCTCGTTTCGCCCGCCGGGAAGTGGCTCGCCCACGCCGTGGCCGACCCCGGGGCCGGGATCCTCTGGACCATCGCGGGACGCGAGGAGCGCTCGTTCGAGGAGGCGCTGGCCGCCCGCTTCGCCGGGGCGCTCCGGGCACGCGAGGCGCTCTTCGCGGGCGGCGCGACCGACGCCTTCTGCCTCTTCCATGGCGAGGGGGACGGGGCGAGCGGGCTCGTCCTCGAGCGCTTCGGGAAGTACGGCGTCCTCTATGTCTACAGCCGCGCGCTCCTCGATGTCTCCGAGCTCCTCGCCCGGCTCGCGCTCGAGGAGGCTGGCCTCGAGGGGATCGTCCGGAAGCTCCGCCTGAAGGGGAAGGACCGCGAGGAAGAGGTCCATGAGAACTGGTACGGCCGGAAGGCCCCCGGGCGCCTCGAGGTGCGCGAGGAAGGAGTCCCCTTCGAGGTCCACCTTCCGGGCGCGCTGAACGTCGGCCTCTTCACCGATATGCGCGAGATCCGCCGCCGCTTCGGCGCCCTCTCGCGCGACCGGACCGTCCTCAACCTCTTCGCCTACACCGGGTCGTTCTCGGTCGTCGCCGCAAAGAGTGGCGCCAGCACCACGAACATCGACCTCTCGAGCGGCGCCCTGGGCTGGGCCGAGGACAACTTCCGTCTCTCCGGCCTCGATCCCAAGGAGCACGAGTTCGCCGTCCAGGACGCGCTTCACTTCCTCAAGGGCGCCTCCCGTCGCGGCCGGACCTGGGAGACCGTCCTCGTTGATCCGCCGACCTTCTCCGAGAGCCGCCGCGGCGGCTTCGTCTACAAGCGCGACTTCCCCCTCCTCGTCCGGCTCTCCATGGAGGTCCTCGCCCCCGGCGGGCTTCTCTGGCTCGCTTCGAACATGCGGAGCCTCCGCCCGGGGTCGATCGACAAGTGGGTCGGCCAGGCCGCGGCCGAACTCAAGCGCCGGATCGACGTCCTGGAAGTATTCGGCCTTCCCGCCGACCGCCCGACCCCCCTCTCCTACCCCGAGGGCCGCTATCTGCACGTCCTCGCTCTCCGGGCATCGTGAGAGACGTGGCCATTGGGAGGCCTGGCATGCGCCATCGCGGCGAGTCACAAAACGTAACGTCGTCCGGATTCGTGACATGGATCGAGAGGGAAACGCCACCGAACCGCGCTTTAAGACCTTGAACTGGGAACACTTGCGATATCGGCAGCCGCGGCATGCCGGTTGCGGCATCTTTCCGCCTCATGCGCAGACTCCCGTGCATCCTCGCCGCCCTCGCCCTCGGGACGGGCCTCATCGCCGTTCTGGCGTGGCGGTCCGATGAGGACCGGGCGCCGGAGCTCGGCGCCTCCCCGCGCCCTGCGGCTCCCCCCGCCGCTGTCCCCACAGAGGCCTGTCCGCTCGCGGAAACGCCAGTCATCGGGGTCCACGAAGATCGTGCCGCGAGCGAGCGAACGCGGAAGGCGCCCGATGCCGCCGTCGCGACGTCGGCGGTCGAGATCCGGCTCGAGGAGCACGGGACGCCCCTTTCGGACCTGGAGATCCGTCTCGAGGGGAACGGGACCCGGCGGGCCGGTCGCACCGACGGCGACGGGACGTTCCGGGCCGAGCTCCCGGTCGGCGAGTATCGCGTCGAGATCCCCGCTCGCGGGATCGTCACGACGGTCCGCGCGGCGAGCGTCGAGACCACGACCGCCCGGCTCGAGCTCCCGGGCACGGGTTGGCTCGCCGGCCGGGTGACCGACGCCGAGAGCGGTGAGGCGATCCCGGACGCGCTCGTCGAGATCTTCCCCGAGGAGGGCCCCGGCGAGAACCCAGGCTACACGCGGATGGGGTTCGCCCAGACCGACGCTCGGGGCGAGTTCCGGATCGAGTCCTTGCCGGCCGACCGGGCGGTCCTGGTCGAGGTCTCGCGCCGCTCGCACGCCGAGCGCCGCGAGGTTTCAACGACCGGGCGGGAGATCGACGTCCGTCTCTCACCGCTCGGAGAGTTCGAGGCAGAAGTCACGGACGCGCGCGGCGAGCCCGTCGCCGCCCGTCCGATCGAGATCGAGATCCGCGCGCCCCGCGGCGCCGCGGAGACGTACGAGGCCCTCCTCGATTCCAAAGGCCGGCTCCTCGTCACCGACCTCGCGGCCGGGAACTACCTGGTCCGCGTCCGGGTCGAGGGCGGCCCGTGGTCGGAGGAGGCGAAGATCTATTGTTCCCCCCACAGAGGAGTCCCCGTCGTCCTGACGGTCGAAACGATGGAGGTCGCAAGATGAGAACGGCGTTCGTCACCCTGCTCGCGTTCGCGGCGCTTTCCCCCCTGGCCCTCGGGCAGAACCCGAGCGACGGGACCTTCGGGCCCTACCTCCAGAGCCCGACCGAGAACGGCGCCGTCGTCTGCTGGCGCACCGCGACCGCCGGGACCTCCGAGGTCGAGTACGGGACCACCCAGAACTACGGCCAGAACGTCCAGCAGCTCGCGAGCGCCCAGTGGCACCAGGTCCCCGTCACAGGGCTCGCCGCGAACACGCTCTACTACTACCGGGCCGTGACGCGGGCGAACGGTCAGGCGATCTTCAGCGAGACGGGCTCCTTCCGGACGATGCCGCCCCGCGGGGCGCCGCTCTCGTTCGTCCACATGGCCGAGACCCACGACGACGACGAGGTGACCAAGTTCCGCGAGGAGGTCGCCGCGTCCGGCGCCTCCTTCATCGTCGACGCCTCCGACCAGGTCGACGACGGAGCGGTCCTCAATGAATGGGACCACTACTTCACGATCGGGGAGGCGATTTACCGAAATACGCCCGTCGTGAACGCCGTCGGGAACCATTCGTACGTCGGGACCGGCCTCTTCAAGACCGGGATCTTCGGCAACCTCAACATGTTCAAGCAGGTCAACGTGAACCCCGGCAACGAGGAGTGGTTTACGTTCCGCGTCGGCGACGTCCTGTTCATCTATCTCAACTCGACCTGGTACTTCGATCCCTTCCGGCTCTCGACCTCCCAGATCTCCTGGCTCAAGAAAACGCTCGCCGACGCTACCGACGGCAATGACGACCCGGTCTTCAAGGTCGCGGTCTTCCACACCCCGCCCTACTCGTCAGGCCCATGGTACCGCGATTACCTGGAGAAGATCTGGGCGAAGAACTTCTTCGTGAAGCACCTCAAGGCCGCCCGGACCGACCTCGTGCTCCTTGGCCATGACAAGTTCAACGAGCACTCCGTCGTCGACGGGGTCCACTACGTCCAGGTCGCCACGGGCGCGCTCAGCGCCAAGCGGATCCAGGCGAAGAACCCGGGCAAGGTCTGGCTCTCCGCCCAGACGCGCGGCATGACGGTGGTGCGCGTGAACGGCCGGCGTCTCGACGCGCAGATCGTCGACAACGCCGGGAACGTCCTCCACTCGTTCTCGATCGCGAAGTAGCGCTCTACCGCCCTCCCGCCCGGCGCGCCTCGGCCAGGTCCGGGGCGAGCCGGACGGCCTCACCTGCGAGGCCGCCCGGGAGTGTCGAGAGCCTGGATCAGATCCTCCTCAAGAATCTTCGCCGACTTGTATTCGGGATCGATGGCGAGCGCCTTGCGGACGTGCACGAGCGCCTGGCGGTATCGACCCAGGGCGCGAAGATCGAGAGCGACGTTCAGGTGCGCTTCATCGGGCGGACGGGCAAGCCGGACCGCCCGGCGATGGCACACGAGGGCTTCCGCCGGCCGCCCGCTCGTACGGATGGCATCGCCCAGATAGATCCACGGAGCCCCGCGCGCCGGATCGACCTCCGTCGCCTTTCGATACCACTCGATCGCACTGCTCAGGTTGCCGCGGTCGTAGTAGTGATGGCCCATCTGGCAAAACGCGAGCGCGATTTTCTCCCGCGGGGCGAGGCGAATGCCCCGCCGGATCGCCACCTGCGCCGCCTCGTAGCGCGTGAGCTCCGTGAGGGCCCACCCGTACACCAGCCACACCGGCCACAGGTCCGGCACGTCCTCGAGGAGGGCTTCAGCCCACTGTAGCGCCGAGGCGGCATGTTCCGCATCGAAGGCTCGAAAGACACGGTCGAGTCGGGGGTCGGACAAGGTGGTCGGCTCGGGGGTCAGGTGTCCAAACTCTCACTGTATCAGCACTCCGAACTCCAGATTTGTGGATGGGCTCCATGTTCGCCTCCGGGCGGGCCTTCGTTCCTCCCCTCGATGGGAGCGAACACCCCGATCCATCGGCCCCCGCGAATCTGAACGCCCGGGCCGTCTCAAGGAGGCCCGGTCATGCTCGGTCGATCGCTGTTCGTCGCGTTCCTCTTCGTCACGAGCGCCCCGGTCCTCCATTCCTGCTTGCCCTCCGCCGGGAGCGTCCGGGCCGTCGATCCTCGCGGCGAGGCCCGCGCCGGCGACGTCCTTGTGCGGCGCTACCTGGCCGATCCATTCATCCGGAACGGGCTCGTGCCGGCCATGCACGGCGCCGATTTCGACCCGGCGGCCGGGGGCGCGATCGGAGGACTCGCCAGCCACTGCTTCTTCCTCGCCGTAGAGGTCCCTCCCGCTCCCCCGGGCTACGAGGTCCGGAGAGTCCAGGTCGTCGAGCGAGCGCCCGATGGCTCCTGGAGGGCACGGAGCGAGGCCTGCCGCATCCTCGGAGTGCCCTCGACGGAGCAGTGGACGCGCCGAGGAGAGGCCGGCGCCCACGCGATCGTCCTCGAGACGCGAACCGCTTTCGTCCGACTTCTCCTCGATGGCGAGGCACCCTGGACCCTCGCCTTGGAGGTGACATACAACCGACTGCAGGAATTCCCCCCGCGAAGAACGGCGAGAGGCAGGCGGCCGACGAGCCCCTCTTTCTGTGCCTCGATGACGGTATCGTGACGAGGATCGGAGAGACTCCTCTATTCACGAAGCCGTGGCAGCCGCCTGGGCCTGGCTCGCGAGCGGCGTACGGCCGGGGTGACGAAGAGAGACTGCAGATTTAGCGCGGAAGGGGAAGGCCGAAAGAGCCTTCCCCTTCCCTGGAGTGACCGACTACTGCTGCTGGGTGCCTCGCTTGCAGCAGCCTGGTTTTTTCTCGGCGTCGCCGCCCTCGGCTGCGCCCTTGTGCGGGCATTCGCCCTCGCCCTCGGCCGCGCCCTTGTGGGGGCATTCGCCTTCGGCCGCGCCCTTGTGCGGGCACTCGCCTTCGCCCTCGGCCGCGCCCTTGTGGGGGCATTCGCCTTCGGCCGCGCCCTTGTGCGGGCACTCGCCTTCGCCCTTGTCGGGGCATTCGCCTTCGGCCGCGCCCTTGTGCGGGCACACGCCTTCGCCCTGGCCGTCGGCCGCGCCCTTGTGGGGGCAGTCCAGCGGGTCGCAGTCGGGATGCGGGCAGCCGGGGCTCCCCATCTCGGCGTCAGCGATCTCGAAGTGCGTCCCCTCGAGAGGCTTCTTGAGTTCGGCGAGGGGGAGGTCGGACACGGTCATGCCGACCATTCCAGTCCCGTCGTCCTGCCGGCGGACGCGAACCGCGGAGTCGATCGCGGAGAAGGTCTTGGTGAGCTTGGCGACGCACCCTTCGCAGCGGAGCCCCTTCATGTGCAGGCGGACCGGGCCGGTGAAGGCGACGCCCGCCTCGTCGAGGCCGAACCGCGCTCCGGGGATCTGCTTCTGGACGGCCGCGGAGATCTTGTCGAGAATCGCCGCGAGCTCGGAGACCTTCACGATCCGCTTCGCGCCGATCGGGAGGGCGAGCTTGCCATCCTCGCCGAAGGTGAGCGACTCGGCGGGCAGGTCGAGCACGAACTCGACGCCCCGGGCGATTGCAATCCGCGCTTGCTCGGAATCCGCGCCCGTCACGCCGACGAGCATCCGGTAGCCGGCATCCGCCGCGGCCTCTTCACCCTTCTTGTGCATGGGACAGTCTTCGCACTGCGCCCGGACCGGGACGGCGACCGCCGCCACGAGAACCAGGGCCACACCGCAGGAAACCCACATCCGCGACATCGATTCGTCTCCGCTTTCTTTGTGCACTAGGAATCTATCTCTTTTCGGCGCCGGCCACTTCGGTGAGCCGGCCCATCTGATCCTTGGTGAGCGTGCCTTTCACCTCGAGCACGGCATCGATCTTTCCCTCGAGGACCCGCCGCCGGACCCTGCACATCCGGTCGACGATCGCGGCGATCGCCTGGCGGTCCGGTTCGTCCTTCTGGAGCTCGGCGTGGAGCGCCGAGACCTCCTGCCGGAACTCGGCGCCCAGCGCGTTCTCCGATTCCTGCGCGCGGGCACAGCTCGCGGAGAGCGCCGCGCGCTGGTCCTCGGAGAGATCGAGCCGATCGAGGGGGCAGCCGGAAGAACTCCCGCAGCCGCGAGGAGGGCACTCCATCCCCATGCCCGGCGGGCGAGAGAGGGGCTCGACCGCGGGGCGGTCGGGCGCCTCGGCGGGAGCCGGCGCCGGGGCGGCCGCGGCGCTCAATCGGGCGAGCTCCTGGGCGATGCGGCGGTTCTCCATGTGCTGCACGACGTGATAGCCGAGGCTCCCGGCAAGGAGTCCCGCCAGCGCCCAGGAGAGCCAGAATGCGCCCTTCATCTTTGCTCTCCGTCGCGGTAGGCGGCCAACACCTCTTCCTCGATCGCCTCGTGGACCGGGGGCCAGTCGTGCTGGAGCGAATCGGGACGGGTCGCGACCGCGGTGGTCTCGGCCACGAAGGCATCGAGGTCCGCGTGCCCCGCGGCCGGATCGGGTCGGTCGGGGGCCGGTTCGGACGGCCCGGAGGGGAACGCGAGCGAGAGCAGGAGGAATCCGACTCCCGCCGCGGCCACGCCGACGAGGGGCCCGAGGATCCGGCGCCGGCGGGGCGCCGCGACGTGAGTCGCCACCGCGAGCGGCCGGATGCGGAGGTCGAGCCTCGCCCGGGGGACCTCGACGGGGAGCGCGGCCCACAGGCCGGCCATCTCCCTGAGGTCCCGCTCGAACTCCCTGCACCGGGCGCAGGCTTCGAGGTGACGCCGGACATCCGCAACAAGATCTCGGCCGAGCTCGCCGTCGACCAGCGCCCCGATCAGGGGCTCGTAGCGCTCGCAGGAGTGCATCCTCATCCATCCTCCAGACGGGAACGGGGACCGAGTATTCCGTGCTTTTTCAAGAATTGCCGGACCTCCTGGCGGGCCCGGTGAAGCCGCGACATCACGGTCCCGACGTTCGTCCCAAGGGCATCCGCGATCTCCTGGTACGAGAGCCCCTCGGTCTCGCGGAGGACGAGGCACTCCCGCAGCCGGTCGCTCAGGCACGCGAGCGCCTCCTCGAGGAGCAGTCCGAGCTCGCCTTGGGCCAGACGGTCGCCCGGATCCACCGTCCGGCGCTCCGGGATCGAGTCGAGGTCCTCGCCCGTCACCGGCGCGCGCGCCCGCCGGACGTCGATCGCCGCGTGTACCGCGATCCGTCGGATCCAAGTCTCCAGGTTCGAGCGCCCCTCGAACCTGCCGATCCCCTCGAAGACCTTGACGAAAACGTCGTGGACCACGTCCTCCGCACGGGCAGGATCCCCCACGAGGCGCCGGACCAGGCGGTAGACTCGGTCGACGTGGCGCTCGTAGAGCGCGGCCAGGGCCCCGGGGTCTCCCGCCCGGCATCGGTCGAGCCACTCGGCCTCTCCGCCGCTCTGCGGAACAGGCTCGTTCATCCGGCGAGATTCACGGCCGGAAGATCGCCTCCGTCGTGCCGCCTGCCTCCACGTGGACCGGCAGGCTCGTGGCAGGGATCTTCTCGTGCCAGAACGTCAGGCGGTAGTTGCCGGGCGGGACCCGGTCGATCTCGAAAGCCCCCTCCTCGTCGCTCGTCGCGAACCACGGAGTCTCGACGACCACGAGGTACGCCACCATCTGCGAGTGGTAGCGACAGCGGATCGTGACGACGCCGGGCTCCTCGAAGATCCCCGTACGGACCTCGCCGAGACGGAAGCTGAAGTCGAGCCTCGAGGGGTCGCCCGAGTCGTGGACGTTGTGCCGGACGTCGTCGCTGTTCGTGAAGCGGACGGTCGTGCCCACGAGGATCGGCAGGACCCTCGGGACGAACTCGTAGTCCTTCTGGTCGAGACATGCCTCCTCCGCCGGGGGCTCGAAGGTCTTCCCCTCGACCTTCTCGACGTAGACGGCCACCGGTCGGAGCCGGACGTACAGGGCCGCTTCCCCGTCGCCCTCGAAACGGCCGCGGATCGTCCCCGTCGCGCCGGCGGGCGGTTCGCCGCCGTCCCGCGCGAGTGGGCCACCCTCCCTGCCGGGCGGTGGTCCCTCCGTGGCGGCCGGCTCTTCCCCTGGCGAGCACGCGGCGAGGACCGCGGGAAGAGACAGGACGAGAAGGAGGACAGATCGGTTTCGCACGCCGGGCCTCGGAACGGAGGAGCAGTCTGCACGACCCGGCGTGCGAAAGCGAGGGGGAAGACGCCTCTCCCCCTCGCTTCCCCGAGCTCGGGGCGGACTCCAGGGCCTCCTCGTAGACGCGCGCCGCCGCGAGGCTCTCCCGGGCCTGGTCGCACTCTCGGATCCGTCGCGTGCGGGCCTTTCTTCCTCGGCAGACTTCACGCTGGACGCACCTTCAACTACTGGCCATATTGCCCGCGGCTTCTGGAGGATCTCGAACCCATGCCAGGCAAGGTCATCCTGAGGGCGACCGAAGGGTCGATCGAAGGCCAGGAGTTCCCCTTCGAGGAGCACGACACCTTCATCTTCGGCCGCGGGGGCGACTGCCACGCCCGCCTCCCCCGGGACGACCCGAGCGCATCGCGCCACCACTTCATCATCGAGGTCAGCCCCCCGGCGGCCCGCCTGCGCGACCTCGGCAGCCTGAACGGGACCTTCGTCAACGGCGACAAGCGCGGTGGCCGCAAGGAGGGCCAGACCCCCGAGGAAGGCGCCCGGGAACGGTTCCCCGACGTCGATCTCGTCCACGGGGACCGCGTCTCGGTCGGCAAGACCGTGTTCACGGTCGAGACCTTCGCCCCAGCGGAGGCGACGGGCGCCGGAAGAGTGGTCTCCGATGCCCCACCGCTCCTCGACCCCCAGTCCGATCCCTACGAGGTTCTCGCCCGGCTCCTCGAAGCGGTCCGCGGGCGTGGCGAACCGGTCCCCACGGGCTTCGCGGGCTACGAGGTCGAGAAGAAGCTCGGCGAGGGCGGGATGGGCGCGGTCTACCTCGCGCGCCGGAAGGAGGACGGGAGGAAGGTCGCACTCAAAGTGATGCTCGCCAAGGTCGCCGTGAGCGAGGAGGCGCAGAAGGCATTCCTGAGGGAAGTCGAGGTGACGCGGGCGCTGCGCCATCCAAACCTCGTGGAGTTCGTGGATCACGGCGCCGGCGGCGGCGGGTTCTTCTTCGTCATGGAGTTCTGCCCCGGCGGGAGCGTGGCCGACCTCGAGAAGGAGCGCGGCGGGAGGCTGCCGCTCGACGAGGCCGCGGGCATCGTCATCCAGGCGCTCGCGGGTCTCGCCCATGCGCACGAGAAGGGGTTCGTCCATCGCGACCTGAAACCCCAGAACGTCCTCCTCACCAACCGCGTCCGCGGGATCGCGAAGGTCGCCGATCTCGGGCTCGCGAAGAACTTCGAGAAGGCCGGCCTCTCCGGGGGGTTCACGGTCACCGGCCAGAGCGCTGGCACCCCGCCGTTCATGCCCAGGGAGCAGGTGACGAACTACAAGTACGTGAAGCCCGCGTGCGACGTCTGGAGCATGGCCGCGACGCTCTACCACATGGTCACGAACGAGTTCCCGCGGGACTTTGGACGTGGAGAGGATCCGATCGCGATCATCCTGGGGCAGGCGCCCGTCCCCATCCGGAAACGCGACTCGAGCATTCCCGCGAAGGTCGCGAAGGTGATCGACAAGGCCCTGTCCGACAAGGTGGCGGACCGGTGCGCTGACGCAGGCGAGTTCAAGGAGGCGCTCGAAGGGGCCCTTTGACCGGGGGACGGGGAACGGCAAACCCGGGGAACGGGGGACGGGGAACGGGGAACGGGGAACGGAAAAAAGAGGCGCGTCATGCCCGAAGGATCTCAAGATGCGGAAGTAACCCGCCTGGTGCGGGAGGGGGATCTGCTGGGAAAGGGAGGCGACTGGGCCGGGGCGCTCGCGCGCTACGACCAGGGAACCGCGCGCGCACCGCGGTCGGCGCGGGCTCACTACCACCGCGCCATCGCGCTCTCCAAGCTGGGACGTAGGACTGACCTCGCCGCCGCCCTCGAGCAAGTCCTCAGCCTAGACCCCGAACACGAGAGGGCGCGGGCGGGACTCTCCCGGCTCCGAGGGCGATCGCGACCCTCGCCCGCGAGCTCTGACGCCGCCCCGGCGGCCCCGGGTCCCCAGGGCCCCCCCCGCGCCCTCGGCGACGACGGCATCCCGGTCGACTGGGAGGCCGGCGACGTCATCCTCGACCTCTACGAGGTGAAGGGAGTCGCGGGAGAGGGCGGGATGGGGAAGGTGTACAGGGCCCTCCACCGCGGCTGGAACCTCGAACTCGCGATCAAGAGCCCCAGACCCGAGGTCTTTGCGAAGAGCGGGGGCGCGGACAAGTTCGTCCAGGAGGCCGAGACCTGGGTGAACCTCGGGCTCCACCCGCACATCGCGAGCTGCTTCTACGTGCGCACCCTCGGCGGGGTCCCGCGCATCTTCGCGGAGTACGTGGAGGGAGGGAGCCTCGAGAACTGGATCACCAAGCGGAAGCTCTACGAAGGCGGCCCGGACGAGGCGCTC
>JACQVV010000607.1 GCA_016209595.1 Planctomycetota bacterium | reverse complement strand
GCTCGTACACGTATTCGTTGTCGTACTCGGATTCGAGGCTCGCATCAGTAACCTTTGTCGACCAACGCCAGCCTGTTTGCCCTCGGAAGCGCCAGACGCTCGCGCCCTCGGCGACACTCTGAGTACGAGTACGAGAACGAGAACGAACCCGAGGACGAGTACGAGTGCGAGGGGCCTGCGCCCAAACGTAAGGAGAACCGTTTTTCCGCCCACACACCAGATAACGGAGCTTCAGGATGTCGGGGGGCATGGCGAGTCTCCTCGGGAGGAGGGCCCACCAGGAAGGGGCCCTCCGGCAGGACCGTCCGGGAGCGTGTTCCGTTAGACGCTTGGTACCGCGTTCGCTAAGTACGATGACGAATCCGTCTCGGGGAGCGAGGCCCGAGCCGAACATCGAACGCTCAACGTCCAACGCTCAACGTGCAACTTCCGAGCCCGAGTTCGGCGTTGGGAGTTCGAAGTTCGACGTTCGAAGTTCGGATCGCGGCGAGCGAGAATACGTCATCGAACTTTCCGACAGCGGTACTTAGCGATCCTCGGGAGGAGATCCGTCTTGGGAGGTGATACCTTCCTCGAGCATGTCGGCGAACGGGCGATAGATGGTCTGGACGGCACGAGCTCGCGCGAGGGCCGCACGAGCCGACTCGAAGTCCCCCTCTCGCCGGGAGACCTCGAAGAGGTACAGGTGGACCGCGGCGTCCTCGGGCGCCGCCGTCTCGCACTCGAGGAGGGTCCGGCGCGCTTCCGCGAGTCGCCCCTCCTCCAGGTCGACCACGGCGGCGTAGACTGGGGCATCGAGGGCGCCGGCTGCTCGCGCGAGTTCGATCTGCCGGCGCGCCTGGGCCATCTGGGTCTCTCGCTCCGATCCCTCGGCTCGGCGCGACTCGAGGAGGGCGCACCAGGCGAGCCCGAGGAGGGCATCCGGGTGACCGGGCGACGCCGCGAGGGCCGCCTCGTAGTTCTTTCCGGCGCTCTCAACCTCGTTCCAGAACAGATCGAGGTCCGCGCGCAAGGCGAGTGCGGGCGCGCCCCCGGGCGGGAACATCTCTGCCATCTTCGCGAAGGAGAGAGCCTGGTCTCGGTCACCGGCCAGGGCCATGAGCTTCGCCAGGAGGCCCAGGATCCGGACGATCGTATCGATCGGGGTCTCCCCGGGACGGGCGGTCTCGCCCGCGATCGAGAACATCGCTCCTGGGTTCAGGTTCTGCTGGAGTACCTCCTCGAACTTCTTGTCCGCCTGTTCATTGTGCGAGCTTCCCCGAGGCATTGCCCCGCCCAAGAACTCGGCGTCCATCGGGAGGACGCTCGGGCCGAGGTCGGGGACGTCGACCATCGCGGCAAGCCACCGGGACAGGACCTGCTCGAAGACTCCCTTGGAATCGTTCGAGGAGAGGGCCTCGTCGATCGCCGTCCAGCCGAGCTGCCGGGCGAAGCGTGTCGCCCGGAAGACACCCGGGAGGAAGGCGTCGAGATCGAAGCAGGCTGCCGCGAGGTTCCCCCTCATGAAGTAGAGATAGGCTCGCACGAGGCGTGGGATCGAGTTGGTGGGACGATTCTCGACCAGGAAATCGAGATCCCCCAGGGCCGGTCCGATGTCGGGCGGATCCTCCGAAAGCCGGTCGTCCCAGACCGTCGCCCAGATCCGGATGTAGCGCGCGAGGAGGGCCGAGTCCCCTCGGGCGGTCTGGACCGCCTGCCCGGCTCGGTCGATCGCCGTCTTCCAGCTCTGCTGCGAGAGCGCCATGAGCGCGAGATTGAGCAGGGTCGTCGGATCTCCGGGATGGCTCTTGAGGTACGTCTCGAGAACTCTCCGGGCTCCGAGAGGGTCGGCTGGAATCGCGTGAGTGGGATCGCCGCGAAAAAACGTCAGAGCGAGCTCGTTCGTCGCGGAGGAATCGAGGCCGATCGGGGTCTCCCGGACGGGCGACTCGCGCTCCTGCCCCGTGACCGGGACGAGGAGGAGTCTCATTCCGAGGTAGGGAGCACGATGCGCCGGCAGGACGGAGAGGACCTCGTTCCAGACCAAGGGCTCGAACTGGAAGTTCCCACCCATCGCGTGGCCTTCCTCGTCGTGCCCCATGTTGCCGTGCGTCCACTCGGAGACGTTTCCTTCGAGGTCGCGAAGCCCGTGGATCGACACGTCGGCGGTGTACGTGCCCACAGGGGCGACGCTCTTTGTCCCCTGATTGCCGAAGGCGACTCGTGGCCAGGAGCGCCTCGAGTCCTTTCGCTGGAGCATCTCCTCATAGAAGAAGTCGTTCGCCATCTTGTCCGTGTCCCGGCCGCAGAAGAGCCGCAGGCGCGTTCCCAAGGGTGAGCCCGTCGTCGTGGGGAGTGCGAACTCCCAGCGTCCCCGGAGCTCCTCCGGAAGGAGCCGGCGCGTCGCCTCGTCGCGGATCCGGTAGGCCTCGGGCTGGTTCATCCCACGCGCCGGGAGGAGGCCATCCGAATCGGGAAAGGTGCTCGTCTGGCGATCCCAGCCGACCAGCCCATCGGCATCGGGCTTCCGCGAGGAGTAGATCCGACGAAGATCGGCGTTCGTGAGCTCTGTCCGCGCGGCGAAGAAGTCGGGTTCGTCGGCATATCGCGCGTACTGGTCCCGGTACATCGCGATCTGTTGTCCGCGCGGCGTGTCGAGCGGAGCGGGTGGCTCGAGAGCGTCCTCGATCGTCGCATGGAAGCTCGGGACGCTGCACAGGGCGATCCCGCAGTCGAACGCCCGGTAGAGGCGGACCTGGACCGTAAGGCGAACGCGGCTCTGCACGGGAAGGAGAAACCGCGCATCGAGATGGCCCTCGACGCGGGCCACGAACAGATAGTAGCCGGGCGCGAGTCGGGAGGTCCCATCCAGGCCGGGGCCGGCGAGGAGCCGCTCGACGTTCGCCTCCTGGTCCCCGCTCCAACTGCCGTCCCGCAGGGGATATGCGTGGACCGTGAAGACGTCGAGCGGCGACGTATCCCCCGAAGCGGCGACCGGCAGGAGGTCGATCGTGACCTCCGACGAATCGTTGAACCAGGTGTCGGCCTCGGCCGCGCCGGCGGAAGCGACGACGAGGGTACGAATGTCCGCGAGCAGGGGATCGGGCTCCCTCTCGAAATCGGCGGACCGTTCGATCACGCGCCGGTGGATGAGGCGGGTCGCCTCCACGATTCGCGACCGCCGGCCGGCGTTCTCCGTGTCGTCCAATGAAGCCATCTCGAGCCTCCCGAGCGCCTTCGCGAGGCTCACGGCCGCCAGGTCGGGTTTCTCGAGGGCCATCTTCGACGCCTCGTCGATTTCCGCGTCGATCGACGATTCCGCCGAGCGGCGGCCACCGATTGCCCCGGAGATCGTCTCGATCGATTTCGCCTCTTCGGGCGAGAGGCCGGGGAGCGCGCGAAGGAGGGCGAGGATCGCCTCGGCGTCCCGGGGCTGTCCCCCGGCCTCCAGTCCGCCGGTCGCTTTCCCGGCCATCTCCCGCACGATCGCGAGGCGAGCTCGCCGCGCCGCCGTGGATCCGGGGTCGGCCTCGAGCGCGCCATTCGCCGACGCGATCGCCTCGGAGAATCGTCCTTCCGCGAGCCGGGCGCGTGACTCCTCGACGAGCCGGTCGATCGCGGACTGGCGACCGCGCTTCGCGCCCGGGTGATCCGCGACAAGAGCGAGCGCCTCGTCGTAGGACCGGATCGCCGCCCCGAACTCGCCCCGGTCAAGCTCCCCATCACCACGGGCAGCCGCGGATGCCGCCCGGACGTTTCGGGAGATCGTCCCTCCGAGGACCGTGGCTCCGAAGGTGGCCGCGACGACGAGAAGGGCCGAGGCGAGGGCGAGAGCCGGGCGCCGGCGGGTCCAGAGGACGAGGCGGCGCGCTCGCCCCGGTGGACGGGCGCGAATCGGCTCGGCCTGGAGAAACCGGTCAAGGTCGTCGGCGAGCGCTCCGGCGTCGCGATAGCGGCGGGATGGCTCTCGGTCCATGGCGACAAGGACGATCGTCCGCAGGTCGGCCGGGACGTCAGGGGCGGCTTTCGCGAGCGGCTTCGGGTCGCGCAGCATCGTCCGGGCGACGACCTGGGCGGGGAGGCCCGTCGGGTCGTAGGGAGGCATTCCGGAGAGCGCCTCGTAGAGCGTCGCTCCCAGGGAGTAAACATCGCTCCATGGCCCCATCCGGTCGAATGCGGATTCCGCCTGCTCGGGCGGCATGTAGACCGGAGTCCCGAGCATCGCTCCGCTCTGCGTCAGGGTTCGTCCTCCCTCGACCGTCTTCGCGAGTCCGAAGTCGGTCACCTTGGCCCGGTCTCCGGCCGCGACGAGGATGTTCGAGGGCTTGATGTCGCGGTGGAGGATCCCCGCCTGGTGCGCCGCGGCGAGCCCGCGCGCCGCATCCCGGACGAGCAGCGCCGCGCGCCGGGGCTCGAGGGGGGCCTTTCGCACCAGGCTGGAGAGGGAGGGGCCCTCGATGTACTCCATCGAGATATAGTAGAGATCGCCCTCCTGTCCGACCTCGTGGATCGCAACCAGGTGGTCGTGCTGGACGTGCGCCGCCGCCTTCGCCTCGCGAAGGAAGCGTTCGATCTCGTCCCCAGAGGCGTCCCTTCCGGAGATGAGGACCTTCAAGGCGACCCGCCGCTCGAGTCCCGCCTGGCGGGCCCGATAGACGATCCCCATCCCACCCCGGCCGATCTCCATTTCGATCGTGTACTTGCCGAGAGTCTTGAGGGTCTCGGATATCGGCGTGAGCCGGTGCTTCGCCGGTGCGGGGGCAGGACAGGAATCGTCGAGAAATGCGCTGTCGATTGCGAGGGGCTCAGAGAGGCCGCCCGAACTCGCGGGGGCGGACTTCGAGTGGGCCCGTCCGGGGCCCGCGGTCTTCATGCGAGATCCCTCGACATAGGTCCGGAAGGCGTCCTCGATCGTGGAGCGTCCCTTCGTGACCTCGGCGAGGATCGGGACGAGCGGCGGGGGCGTCTTCTCCTCCTCGACCGCCTGGCGGGCGAAGTCGCTCGGCCATCGGGTCTGGGCGCGGTCCCGGACGATCGCGATCGCGCGGGCCTCGGCAACGCGTCCTTTCAGAACGGCGGTCGCGAGATCGAGGAATTCGTCGAGGGGCTTCCTATCGGACATTGATTCGCCTCCCGAAGCCGGGCCGGGTCATTCGCCCCCGCCCGCGCGAGTCCATGATTCGATCTCGATGTATTCGTGCGTCCACGTGCCATCCGGTAGGGGGGCCAGCGGGCCCTTCGCGTCACGAAGGAGGGTCCCCCGAACGGCGATCTGGGCCCCTGAGCGCTCCAAGTCCTGGAGCTTCCGCGTCACCGCGGGAGATCGGGGCTCGATAACCCCACGAACAACGTACCAGAGCCCCGAGCTCCCGAGGAGGAAATCGTACGTTCCCCGCTCGCTCCCAGGCCCGGGAGGATAGACGGCGAACTCGTGGACCGTACCCTCGACCTCGATCGTCTCTTCCGGCACTCCGCTCGGAAGGGCGAGGGGAGGTCCGGCAGCCCTGGCCGGCTCGGGAGGGAGCGGCTGGCTCTCGAGCAGGGGCGGGGTCGCCCAGAGGGCGCCCGCGACAACGAGGAATCCGATACCTGCGGGGGCGGCCCAGAATCGGGCGGGGATCCTGCGCCGCGGGATCGTCGCTCGCAAAGTGGGCCCGTCCTGGCAGCGCAGAGCCGCGGCAAGTTCCTTCCTCTCGACCCGAGCTGTCTCGATAAAACGGTATCGCGCGTGGGAGAGGATCTCCTGGTACGCGGCCCGGAGGGCTTTGCTCCGGAGAACGTCCCCCTGCCCGGCTTCCCGACCGGAAGGCCGCGATTCGGGTTCCCGGGCGAGGCTCCGGCGAAGGGGATCGACGACCTCCCGATCGAGGAGCTCCCTGTCGGCGATCACATCCGCGAGAGGCTCCCCCATTCCCAGCTCCCTGAGCAGGCGCTGGACGTAGCAGCACTCGCGGACTTCATCGGTCGTGAGAATCTCCCGATCTATGAGAAGGCGTGCGAACTCTTGGTCCTCACCCGAGAGGGCCTCCTCCCCCGCCAAGTCGGTCCAGTCGATGCGGGACAGATTCCGGCGCTGGAGGGCGAGGAGGGAGTCGACGTCCGCCGGTAGAAGATACCCCTTCTCGACCAGGGTCTCTCCGAGGCGCCAGGAGACGCCGAGTTCCTGGAGTCGCATCTGGATGGCGAGGCATTCGCGGACCTGTCGCTCCTTGGCCCGCCCCTCGAAGACGGCGAGCTGCCCCAGGCGGAAACGCCGGACGCGAGCGCGAACCCCGGAAGCGATCCGCTCTTCGGCCGCTCGCAGCGTAGCCGCCCCTTCTCGAAAGAGACCCTCCGCCGGATCGGGGAGGGTCTCTTCGCGTTCGAGTCCCGAACCCCTCCTCCACTGTCCGCTCCTCCTCTCGACGAGGTCGCGCAGCAGATCCCGGGGGACGTCGCCCCGGAGGAGATAGACGTCGCCGAGGTCGAGGTCGATCCCGCGCCGGCCGAGGACCGTGTGGATCCGGGCGCACTCGGCCTCCTTCTCCGGGGAGAGGAGCCCGCGCTCCCGGACCCGCGCCAGGAGCGTCTCGTGCTCGGCGGGAGAGAGTTTCAGTACGTCGACCTTCTCGATCGGAGTGCGGTTCGCTTCTGACTGCGCGCGGAGGAGCGCGGCGAGATTCGCCCGGTCCACATAGTGCTTGAGGAGGAAGATCTGTCCGAGATGGAGGCGCAGGCCGTCGTTGGCGAGCTCCCCCTGGATCTCGATGCACTCGCCGACCTGGGCCTCCGTGAGAATCCGGTTGAAGGTCGCGAGTTCGCCGAGTCGAACCCTCGCGGCCGGCCTCTCGGCCTCCTCGCCAAGGAGGTCTGCCGAGAATCGTCCCGTGTCGGACGCCGCGCGATGGATGTCGGCCGGCGCCGGTGTTCCGGGAGCGAGGGCGCGGAGTCGTAGCTCGTCGATTTCGCGGCGGCCCAGGTAGCCCTTGTCGGCGAGGATCCGATGGAGTGGGCGGACGAGGCCCAGTTCCCCCATCTTCTTCTGCACGTAGAGGCATTCCTGGACTCGCTCGACCGAGAGGACGTTCTCCGTGACGAGAAGCCGGGCGAGCGCCGAATCCTCCCGCGGCGCTTCGACCGTTCTGCGCGCGACGTCGGTGAAGCGCAACCGGGAGATCTTCTGCTCTCGAAGCGTCTGGAGGCGGCGATGGTCTGTTTCGGAGAGGAGTCCGCGCCGAACGAGGATCTCCCCAACGCTGAGGCGTAGCCCGAGCTCCCGCAATAGGAATTGGATCGCGACGCATTCGTGGACCTTGCCTTCCGGGACGAACCGACCCTCCACGGCGAGGCGCTCGACCCGGATCGTCGACTGGGCGTCGCTGCCCGGGGCGGCGCGCGCCCGCACGCTCGACAGGAGCTCCGCGGCGCTCTCCGGGGCTGCCGTGAGTCTGGGCCTCGCGGACAGGATCTCCCGGGCGACTTCTGGGGGGAGGATTCCCATCTCGAAGACGAGCTCCGCCCAGTGCCTCCGGACCCCAGAGCGCGCGAGCTCCGCCTGGACGTTGCGGCACCGGTCGGCGTCGGTGGCGCGCAGAAGGCGGCGCCTGCGAATGCCCTCCGCGATCGCCTGGCGTTCCTCCTGCGAGAACCGCATCGAGCGGGAAGCCGAGCTCGGGAGTGAGGGATCCCCCGCCTCACGCGCCTGGAGCTCGAGTAGCGCGGCGAGCGCAGCGCGATCGAGGTAGTGCTTCTCGATCAGGATCCGGCCGAGACGCATCTCGAAGCCCAGGGCGGCGAGCCGGGCCTGAAGCGCCAGGCACTCGTTCAGGCGCGTCTCGTCGAGCACGCCCTCCCGGACAGCGAGCTGGCCGAGGAGGGTCCGCCGGGGAGGGTTCATGACCCGCCGTTCCGCCACGGCGACGGGGGCGATTCGAAGGAGAGATCCCAGGTCGGATACGTCACGGGAGAAAGCACCGTGAGGGTCACGGAGTCGAGGAAGGGCGTCTCTAGCATCGCCATGTCCGGCCGGGGACGGACATCGAACCGGACCTCGTATCGGAGCGATGCCTCGGCCGGAGCCCATGCGTTCAGAGGACCGCCCTCGGGCGTTCGATACGTAGAACCCAGGACGCGAACCTCAAGGGAGCCGGCGATCGTCTCCGAAGGCACGTAGGCCTTCCAGGAAATCGTCCCCAGGCGCGTGCCCGCGGCAATGGGGAGGGCTCGCGAGAGGAAGCTTGCGTCGCCGCGGCCGTAGTAGCGACCTTCCAGGAAGAGTCGCTCCATAAACCGGTCGATCGCGGGGACGCTCGCCGGGTCCCCCTCGGGAATCCATCCGTCGAAGGGCTCGATCTCGAAGGTCCAAAGGTCCTGGTAGACTCCGCTGGACGGTGCGGCGGGCAGGAACTCGTAGTCCGGGGGCTCATCCCATTTCGGGTCGTAGATGAATGGCGGTCCGGGAGGTCTCTCGTAGAAGACCGGGTCGGCTCGCCCGAGACGGCCACCGAGGCGCAGCGCGGCTGTGGGATCCGAGTTGAATCCGAAGCGGACGGTACGAGGGCCCATATAGAGTCCGCGGAGATACGCCTGAGGAGAAATGTACCGACCGAAGTAGCCGTATTCGTGCGCAATGGCTTGTTCGCTTCGCCAGTCGTCATCCCAGGCTCGGCTGGGGAAGTAATGGAACGACTCCGGCCATCGCCGCGCCTCGAGCTCGGTCTTGAATCGATTCGGACGCGCCGGATCCGGCCACGGAAGGTCCGGGTAATCCTCGAGACGGTAGTGATGCTCGATCCGCCAGTCCCCCTCCGGTGTCTTCTCGTATGAGAAGTAGGGTGGCGCAGACGAAAAAACCTGGTACTGCGGCCAGACAAAGACGAGGTCGCTACCCAGGGCCTGCCGTCCCCGGACGTGCATCACAACTCCGACGTCGTCCCAGCGGATCGATACATGGAGCCAATGCCGGGCTCGGGCGACCTTCTCCATGCCGAACGCGATCTCGGCCTTCGGATACCACATCTCCGGTCCGATCTTGTAGGGGGGCTGAATCCAGCCCACGGGGTCGAGGACGACCTCGCGCCGATTCCCGCGATCCCAGGCGAGGAGACGCAAGAAGGCGCGGCGGGGTTCGCGGGAGGGGTCGCGCGCCCACCGGATGACATTCGCGTTCGAGATCTGGAACGTCGAGTCGTCGGCGTCGCCAGATAGATCCAGGATCGAGTGTGGCCGCGAGGCGACGCTCCCGATGTCCCAGTTCGGCTTGTACCAGAAACAGATCGCCCCGTGCTTTTCGGAGATCGTGGACCCGCCTCCTCCGTCGTCGTAGCTCGGGAAGACCGACTCTCCCCCCTCGATCGAGGAGCGGAACGACTTCTTCGGCCATTCGAGCTCCGGACGCCAGGCGCCTAGCGCCACCTGTCCGTCGGCCTCGGGGTCGACCGCATTCCTTGCTTCCGGGTAGAAGTCGATCGCCCTGCCGAGGCCGGCGATTTCGGGCGACCGGGAGCCCTGGCGAAATTCGGCGAGCGTCGTGTCCCGGACAACGTCGTAGATCCTCGCCGTAGCCACGACTTTCGATCGGGCGCGGATTTCGCCCCTCCCGTCGAAGACGATGCCGAGCGATTCGATCTCGAAGCGCCCCATCGAGGAGAGGCACCATTCCGTCGTGTGGACTAGAAGGTCCGACTTGTCGACCGACCGCCAGGCCACCGAGTCGGGCGTGAACTTGTTGAGGTCGGTGTCGGGGTGCGCGTTGGCTCGGATGAGATCGGCCTGGAGTCGAGTCAGCGGTGGAGTCAGCGTCCGGTCGGCCGTGAGCTTGTCGAGGAACGCGTCGACCTCGTTCCAGCTCTTGAACACACCCCGCTCGCGCCGCTCTCTCGCGATCTCCCCCGCGACGGTCCTCGCCAGGTCTGGGGCGATCTCGACCCGCCAGTACTCGTCCGGGCGGTAGTCCGTCGCCGGATCGTACCAGGGACCGTTCTCCGTGATCTCACCCGTGGCGGGATCGCGCTCGCGCAGCACTCCCTCGAGGAAGGCCCAGCCGGCGAGGTCCGCGAGGCACGCGTAGAGGACGGGCTCCTCGGCGGTGTTCAGGTTGATCGGCGCTCGCGCTCGGCGTTCGAGCGAATCGTAGGAGGCCTGGGGTTCGGCCGAGATCGTCCTCGGTTCAGGCGGTCCGTCCGCCGGGATGCGGTCCCTGCCCCGCGGGACGATGACCGTCGGGTCGCGCCAGGGTTCGCACGCGAGGTACGGGGCGAGGCTCCGGAAGACCTCGTCCCCCGCACGAGGATCGCCCGGCACGATCGCCGCCAGGGTCTCGCGAACCTTTCGTTCGCTCTCGTACCCGGTGCCAGGCCGCCGGGAGATGACGAACTCGCCGACCTCCTCTACGTCGGGAATCGCGCGAGCCCTGGACGCGACACTTTCCCAGACATGGTCGATCATCCGGGCGATTGCGGCCGATGCTTGCGGGTCGCCGAGCCCGCCGTTCACGTCGATCTGGCTCGCGGCGTCGAGGACGCGCAGGACGAAAACAGCGCGGAGCCCTCCGCGGTGGCCGTCCGGGAGCTCGAGGGTCCCCGAAATCCCGTGGTTTCCAGGCTCGAGCACGGGGAGCCCTCCCTCGAAGAGCGCGAACGACGGACGCAGCGCATACTCGATCGGGCAGGCGGCAAGGTCGAACTCCCCGTTCGCGAACGACTCCTCGTTCCGGCTCGACTTGACTCCGTTCCCGTCGAAGTCCTCGCCGCCGTAGACCCAGGCGTCGCCGAGCCCCTCGTACGACTGGCTCGCGGCGAGATCCCGCAGCCGGGTCGTCGCGAACTCGATCCCGGCCTCGGCGGCCATCTGCGCCTGGGCCGAGTCCGAGTAGCTCCTCGCAGCGGCGCGCTCGACTTGCATCAGGCGGGCGAGGCTCACCGCGAGAAGGGCGAGGATCGTCAGAACCGCGACGACCAGGACGAGCGCGGCGCCGGCCTTACGGGTCCATCGCATTCCTTTCTCCATCCCGCGAGCGCTCGCATCACTCTAGAGGAGCCTCTCCCCGTCTGTCAAGGGGCGCCGCGGCCCAGGGGCCGGTTGTCCTACCGCTCGTGCATTCAGCGCGGAACGTGGGATGGGCTCCCCCTTGAGAGCCTCTCGTAGGTCTCGCGCAGGGTCTCGCCGATCTGGGCGACGGTTTGGTAGCGGTCCTCACGGTCAAGAGACATCGCCTTCCGCACGATTCCCTCGACATCAGGCGGGATGTCGGAGACGCGGTCCGCAAGGCTGGGAATCCTTCCGAGAAGGATGCTCGACACGATCGTGCTCCGGCTCCTCCCCTCCAGGGGCGTGACCCCCGCGAGAACATGGGCTCTTCGGGAGAATCTGTGGGTCGTCGGTGGCTCAGGCAAGGCCGCCAAGGCGCGGTACGACGGCGCACGCGGCTCCCATTCCCATTCAGCACTGATGTTTCTACCTGGAGGACGGACGATACAGGATCGGCATCTCCGCCTTCTATCCAGACGGCAGGAATCGGAACCTCCCCGAGTCGGGCATCTACCGGGCCGGCGCGGCGCGGACGACCCCGCCCGTCCTCTCGATCGCCGGGAGCGCGACCGGGCGAGAGGACCTGTCCCTGTCGATCCCGTTCTCGGCCGCCGATCCCTTCGGGGGCCCGGTTTCGATGCGCGCCCAGGGCCTTCCCCCGGGCATGACCCTCGCCGATTCCCGCCTCGTCTGGTCCGCACCGATCCCGGGGACGTACTCGGTTGCCCTCACGGGGACGAACGAAATCGGACTCGCCGTCACGAAGTCGATCTCGATCCGCATCGACGCCGCCGGCCGCTCCTGGGTCTCCTTCGTATGGTCCCGCAGTTCGACCGACGCCTACTACATCTTCTCTCTCTACGATCTCTCCCACTCGACCTGGATCGCGGCTGACTACCTCCGTTCGCCCGGCACGTCCCGTGATCTGCGTCCCGGCAGCTACATCGCTTCGGTTCTTGCATTCGACGCCAACTACCGCCCGTCCCCGGTGGGCTATCGCTACTTCTCCGTCCCGTTGTCCGGAGCGGTCGTGATCAGCGGCGGGCGATAGGACACTGGTTCTCCCACCGATCCCGGACCCGCTCCCGGCCGAGGGGGCGGGTCCGGGAGGCCGGCCACCCGGGGGAAGTGCGCGGGTGAAGTCCGCAATCGCCCGCACGGGTCGCCCTTCGCTGCCCCCCCCGGGCGCTACCCCGTCGATGGAACTCCTCCGCGGTCCGAGGAGCTGCACTCCCTACCAATGAGATTCCGTGACGGATGTCGAATGTCTCGGTGGTGACCCGGTCGATCCAGCAGGAAACGGGACTTCGCTTCTGGCGATCACCTCAATTCCCGGAGTTCAGGCCATGAACCGATTTGTGCTCCCGGGAGCACCGGCAGAGATCTCGGCCAGTTGCAAGACCTGGGCTTCACGTCAGCCGGAGAGTGATCGCGGCGGAGGCGCCGCCGCGGGAGTTTGAATTTCCTAGCCGTTCGTTCAAGGGCAGGACACGTCCTCGGTAAGGATGGGATGGAGGTTCGATTCCTCTCGACGGCTCTGCATGGCCCCATGGTGAAACGGAAGATCGCGCGCGGCTACGGACCGCGAGGTGGAGGTTCGATTCCTCCTGGGGCAACCAGCGTTCCCGTGGTGAAGCGGAGATCACGCGAGCCTCCGAAGCTCGCGTCGCCGGTTCGATTCCGGCCGGGAACACCATCGCCCTCGAAGTCCGACAGGACGGACGCCGGTTTCCTAAGCCGGAGGGTGCGAGTTCAAGTCTCGCCGAGGGCACCACCGCGGGGAGGGTGGACATGGCTTCCGGGAGCGGCCTCACAAGCCGCCTCTGACGCCGGGTGCAACACTGGCCCCCGCAACCACGCTGGGACCGTCGGGCGCGACGCCGAGCAAATAGGCAGGGGTGGCGAGTCAGCGCCTGCTCATGCGATCGAGCGCCTTGATGGCGGCCCTCATCTCGCCGGGGGTCTGGAAGCGATCCTGCGGATCGCGAGCCATCGCGCGCTCGATGACGGCCTGGATCGCGGCAGGCACGTCGGGATCGGCCTCCGAGAGCGGGACGTAGGAACCGGTCCGGATGCGGTCAATGAGTGCCAGGCGCGTCTGCCCGGTGAAGGCGCGCTGCCCGCTCGCCGTCTCGTAGAGGATCGTCCCGAGCGAGTAGACGTCGGCGCGCTGATCGACGTGGCGGGAGTCCTCGACCTGTTCCGGGGCCATGTAGGGGATCGTGCCGAGGCACGCGTCGGGGCCGGTGATGCCCGACACTCCGGCCGAGATCATCGGCTTGGCCAACCCGAGGTCGATGACGCGCACCCGTCCCTCGCGGTCGATCATGATGTTCTCCGGCTTGAGATCGCGGTGGACGATCTTGTGGGAGAAGGCGTGCTCGAGCGCCTTCGCCACCTGGTAGCCGACCTGGATCGTCCTGACTGGATCAAGACGCCCCCGGCCGGCGAGGACCTTCCGGAGAGTCTTCCCGGGCACGAACTCCATCACGAGGTACAGGTGGCCGTCGATCTCGCCGCCGGCAAGGAATCGAACGATGTTGGGGTGGTCGAGCCGCGAGAGGATCGCGATCTCGCGGCCGAAGCGGACGGCGAGCTCGGCGTCGTGGCCCGTCTGGAAGTCCTTGAGGACCTTGAAGGCAACGATTCGCCGCGTCGGCCGCTCGACGGCCTTGTAGACCTCCCCCATCCCCCCGGCGCCGAGCCGGCCGAGGAGGGCGTAGTCGCCGCGAACGGGGACGCGGGCGGCCCCGGTGACGATGCATTCGACGCAGACCATCTTCCAGTTCACGTCCAACGAGTCCTCCGGGGCCATTTCACTCCCACACTCCGCACACTCCGTCCGGCGGATGGACTCGTCGTCTTCGCCGTCGTGGGAGTCCTCGAAGCGCGGGATCCGGGGGTCGCTCGTTCTATCCGCCGGCGAGTCGCACGACCGGGCCTCCAGGACCGCCCCGGCCTCGAGTTCGGCGAGGAGGGCCGCCAGCTCCCCGGCGGATTCTGGTCGAGCGCAGTTCTCGACCGTGGTCACGAGCTGCGCCAATCGTCTTTCGACCGGCGCGGCAAGCCACGCCGGCCTGTCGCGGAGGAGGGCAAGGGCCCGCTCGAGGTCGCTCGACATCCAGAACATATTCCTAGCATCTCCACCCCGGGCGATCAAGGGGCCGGCCCGCCGAGGGGATCGGGGGGTTGCATCTCCCCGGCAAGGTCCTTTCAAGGAGGAAAACGGGGGGGAGAGACCATGACCGAGAGAAACCGGCCTCCTGTCGATCGAGACCCCAGCCTGGCGATCGATCGGGAAACTCGGGGATGTAGGGGTCAGTCCAGTTCATGGCCCCTCATCTTGCGAAGGGGTGCGACAACTCGCGGCGCACGTCCTCTTGCGGTGTCGCGGCTACTTCAAGAGCCGCTCGACCGTCCGGACTACGATGTGGTCCGCGTCGGCCTCCCGGGCGGAGGGGAGGGCCCGGGAGAGCTCGGCGACCGCCGCGGCCCGCGTCGGGTCATCTCCCCAGCGGAGCCCTCCGTGGACGCGAGTGAGGACGATGGCGAGCGCGAGGATCGGGTCGAGGCCTCCCTTTGCCTCCAGCTCCTCGAGAACGATGAGTCGCCGCCGGTTGGGCCGGCGGGCGTCCTCCAGTGCCCGGTAGAGCGCGACCCAGTTCGCCGCGGGGTCGGGGCCGCCGGTGACGAACCGGAGCGCGCCATCCACCGCCGCCTCACGAAGGGGCGAGGCGGCGAGATCGCGGACGAACGAGGGAGGGACTCCGGGCGAGGGAAGGTCGAGCTCGTCCGGGAGCGAGAGGCCCGGCTCGACCTGGACCTCCCAGTTGTCCCCGACGACGAGCCCGGTCTCGAGACCCGCATGCCACCAGGCCTCGCGGGGAGGCATCGTGCAGATCGACACGTCCCAGAGCCGGGCCGTATTGTCGTCCGAGGCAGTGGCCAGGCGCGTCCCGTCGGGGCTGAAGGCGACCGATGAGACTGAATCCGAATGGCCCTCGAGGACCGCGATCGGCTTCCCGTCGGCGGTCCAGAGCCGGGCTGTCCCGTCGCCCGACGCGGTGGCCAGACGCGTCCCATCGGGGCTGAAGACGACCGGCTCGACATAAGCCGTATGCCCCTCGAGAACGGCGATCAGCTTCCCCTGGTCGGTCCAGAGCCGGGCCGTCTTGTCGGCCGAGGCAGTGGCCAGGCGGGTCCCGTCGGGGCTGAAGGCGACCGACGAGACAAAACCCGTGTGCCCCTCGAGCACGGCGATGTGCTTCCCCTCGGCGGTCCACAGCCGGGCCGTCCTGTCCGACGAGGCGGTCGCCAGGCGGCTCCCGTCCGGGCTGAAGACGACCGACGTGACCCGATACGTATGGCCCTCGAGGACGGCGATCGGCTTCCCCTCGGCCGTCCAGAGCCGGGCCGTCCCGTCGGAGGAGGCAGTGGCCAGGCGGGTCCCATCGGGCCTGAAGGCGACCGACACGACGGGCTCGATATGGCCCTCGAGAATTGCGATCGACTCCCCCGCGGCGGTCCAGAGTCTAGCTGTCCCGTCGCTCGACCCGGAGGCCAGGCGGGTCCCGTCGGGGCTGAAGACGATCGCCTTGACCCAACCCGTATGCTCCCCGCAGACAGCGATCGGCTCCCCCTCGGCGGTCCAGAGCCGGACCGTCCTGTCGGCCGAGGCAGTGGCCAGGCGGGTCCCGTCCGGGCTGAACGCGACCGACACAACCCCTGCGGCATGGCCTTCGAGGACGGTGATCGGCTTCCCTTCGGCAGTCCAGAGCCGGGCCGTCTTGTCGGCCGAGGCGGTGGCCAGGCGCGTCCCGTCGGGGCTGAAGACGACCGGGTTGACCAAGTTCGTATGCCCCTCGAGGAGGGCGATCGGCTTCCCCTCGGCGGTCCAGAGCCGGGCCGTCTTGTCGGCCGAGACGGTGGCCAGCCGGGTCCCGTCGGGGCTGAAGGCGACCGAGTAGACACCGGACGCATGCCCCTCGAAGATGGCGATCGGCTTACCCTCGGCGGTCCAGAGCCGGGCCGTGTTGTCCCACGAGGCGCTCGCCAGGCGGGTCCCGTCTGGGCTGAACGCGACCGAGTAGACCCAATCGGTATGCCCGACGAGGACCGCGATCGGCTTCCCGTCGGCGGTCCAGAGCCGTGCCGTCTTGTCGGCGGAGGCGGTAGCCAGGCGGATGCCGTCGGGGCTAAAGATGACCGACTGGACCCAGCTCCCATGGCCCTCGAGAACGGCCAGCAGCTCCCCGTCGGCGGTCCACAGCCGGGGTGCGTTGTCCTCCCCCGCGGTGCCCACGCGCGTGCCGTCGGGGCTGAAGACGACCGACAAGACGGAGTTCGTATGCCCTTCGAGGACGGCAATCGGTTTCCCCTCGGCCGTCCAGAGCCGGGCCGTCCTGTCGTGAGCGTACGAGGCGGTGGCCAGCCGGGTGCCGTCCGGGCTGAAGACGACCGACGAGAGCGCGGCTGTGTGCCCCTCCAAGACGGAGATTGGCTTCCCTTCCGCGGTCCAGAGCCGGGCCGTCTTGTCGGCTGAGGCGGTGGCCAGGCGGGTCCCGTCCGGGCTGAAGACGACCGACGAGAGAGCGGCTGTATGCCCCTCCAAGACGGAGATTGGCTTGCCTTCCGCGGTCCAGAGCCGGGCCGTATTGTCGAACGAGGCCGTGGCCAGGCGGGTCCCGTCCGGGCTGAAGACGACCGACGAGACCGCGCCCGTGTGCCCATCGAGGAGGGCGATCCGCCTCCCATCGGCCGTCCAGAGCCGCGCCGTCTTGTCGCGCGAGGCGGTGGCGACGCGAGTCCCGTCCGGGCTGAAGGCGACCGCGCAAATGTCCCCCTGATGGTAGAGCACGGCTTGCAAGAGAGAAGAGCTGAACTGCGTGCTGCCTCGACCGCCAGCCCTTCTTGCCGCGAGATCGTCGGCGACGGCGATGGCCTTCGCGGCCCGGGCCAGGGCCT
>JACQVV010000604.1 GCA_016209595.1 Planctomycetota bacterium | reverse complement strand
GGCGCCAGGATGGCGCTGGGGGAGTCGGAGGGGGCGAAGCCCCCTCGGGGAGGCGGGGAGGCGGGGAGGGCCGGAGCGCCGACGTTGACTCGGTCTCCGCCTCCGGAGTACGCTCCGGAACATGGATCGCAGTCGATCTCCTTTTCCCGGCATGGACCCGTGGCTGGAACACCCGAATCGATGGCGGGACGTCCACTCTTCCGTGGTCACATACCTGCGTGACGACCTGCACGCGATCCTCCCCAGGCCATACTACGCACGAATCGAGGATCGCGTCATCGTCGACACCGAAGACGTCGAGGTCGAAGAGCACTACATCGAGATCCGTGACCTCGAGTCCGGACACAAGGTGGTCTCGGTGATCGAGGTCATCTCCCCGACCAACAAGCGTCCGGGTGGAGAGGGAATGCGCGCGTATCGCGCGAAGCAGGAAGAGCTCCTGGCGAGCGATACGAACCTCGTGGAGATCGATCTCCTGAGAGGCGGACAGCACGTGGCGGCCGTTCCCCGCGATTCGCTGGCGAGTTTGCGGCCGTACCACTACCTCGTCGTCGTGCGACGCGCAGCGGAGCCGGACCTCCGGCATGTTTACCCGCTCCGTCTCGATACCAGGCTCCCGCGCGTCGCCATCCCGCTAAGGGATCCGGACGGTGACGTTGTCGTGGACCTGCAATCGCTGATCGACCGGGCCTACGAGCGCGGCGCCTACGCGTGGACCATCGACTACCAGACGCCTCCCGAGCCGCCCCTGGAAGGCCCTGACGCCGCGTGGGCAGCGGCCCAAGTTGGGGAAGGGTAGCGCCGGGGGGACCCCGAGACCGAGTGGGCCGCCAAGGCCAGTGCCCTGGCCACCGAAATCGACGAGTGTCGCCGGTGGCTCCTCATGGGCCAGAACTGCCTGGAGAGCCGCAATCCGGATGGGGCAGCGCGAGAGTTTCAGAAGGTGCTCGACAAGTACCCCGATGGCCGCTTTGCTCCCGAGGCGCAGGGCGGGATCCGGGCGACGCGACGCTGACGATCGCGGACCGATGGGAAACCCCGGACGACCTGGCGCGCCACGGAACTCGGGTGTACGATTGCCGTAACCGATTGAGGGGATCGCCGACATGAGCCAGGCAGTCGATATCGGAACGTTGATCGACCGCGATCCCCGAATCCGCGGCGGCCGTCCGCTGATCGCCGGTACGGGAGTTACGGTCGAACGGATCGTCCGCTGGTATCGGGCCGGATTGGAGCCCAGAGAAATCGCCGCCAAGTTCGGTCACCTCAGCGTGGGTCAGGTCTTCGCGGCGCTGGCGTACTGGCAGGCGAACCGAGAAGAGATCGACACGGACATCGAGACCGACGACGCACGCGCGGAGGAGCTGGAGCGAAAGGCCCGAGGGGCACGATCCTCTTGACGGACCTTCGCCTGTTCATGGACGAGGACTCCATGGACCGCGACCTCGTGGGCGCACTCCGCGACCGGGATGTCGATGTCACTACCGCTGCCGACATGGGCATGTGGCGCAGGAAGGACGAGGAGATGCTCGAGCGCGCGGTCTCTGAGGGTCGGGTGCTCTATTCCGCCAACGTGGCGGATTTTGCCCGCATCCACGCCGAGTGGGTGGCGGCCGAGAAGGAACACGCTGGGCTGATTGTGGTGCAACAGCAGAGGTTTTCGGTCGGGGAACAGATGCGGCGGATCCTCACTCTCGCCGGAGATCTCTCGGCCGAGGCGATGCGGAATCGTCTCGAGTACCTCGGCAACTGGGGCTGAATCGATCGCGTGGCACGACGTTCTCGCTCGTGTTCCCGGAGGAAAGGGCGAGGCCAGAGGGCCAGACGCACGCTAGATTCTTCTTACCTCCCGGAGAGACTTCTCGGACATCGGGTCGTGCGTGAGGGTGGCGCGCTTCGCGAGATGACGGCGCAAGGCCGTTCAGAACGCGGTGTTGCGTCGCCACATCGGCGGGCGTTCGCTCGGCCCCGCGTTTGCTCTCCTCGCAAGGCGGCGATTGAGCCGCGGATGCGGAACCGGAGGCGAGACCGATGGGTGGGCGACTGGTATCGAGCCTGATCGTGGGGCTGAAGAGCGGCCTGGAGTGCATGGTTTCGTACTGGCGCGAGGCTTACGATCCGGTTCGCCAGGACCGCCTGACGAGGGTCTACAACAGGAACGAGTTCGAGCGCCGCCGCCGGAGATCGGACGGCTGGTCTCTCGTCCTGGTGGACCTCGACGATTTCAAGGCGATCAATGACTCTCGCGGCCACGGCGCGGGCGATCTCGTCCTGGCGGCGGTCGCGAGCCAGATCCGCCGGGGAGTGGGGGACGAGGTCTACCGGATCGGCGGCGAGGAGTTCGCCGTCCTGGTGCACGCCCCGCTCCTCGTGGCGGTGGGGGTCGCGCGCCGGATCCGCCGGGCCGTCGCCGCGCTCCAGCTCCCCGGGTCGCTCCGCGTGACGGCGTCTGTGGGCGTGGCGCGGCAGGCCCCCGGCGAGGATCCCGACGCCTGCTTCCGCCGCACCGACACGGCCCTCTACCGCGCGAAGCGGCGGGGGAAGAATCGCGTGGTGGCGTCGGTGGCGCGGACGGACGCCGCCCTGCCGGCGTAGCGCCAGTCGGGCTGCCGGCATTCTCGTTCGAGTCCCCCCTTGTTCCCGCGGAACGGGACCTTACACTCGCGGGATCGGGAAGGGGAGCCTCCCCGGTCGGAGAGAGTCCCAAGACGACAGGTGAGCCAGGGGAGATCGACATGCCCTCTCAAGCAGATCAGCAACTCGGCCAGCTCGCGGTCAAACTCGGCCTGGTCTCCGTCCAGCAGGTGAACGAGGCGCTGCGCGTCCAGGCCGCGCACGAAGAGATCGGCGAGCACACGAGCCTCGACCGGGTCCTCTTCGATCAGGGGTCCCTTTCCGCCCCCAACGTGTACCGCCTCCAGACGCAGCTCAAGATGAGGATCGCCTTCTGCCCGCACTGCGACACGAAGTACAACCTCTACACGGCGAGACCGGGGACGTTCGTCCAGTGCAAGAAGTGCCAGGGGCGCGTTCCGGTGCCCGGGTACGACGCGTCGAATCCCTTCATCGTCCCGGCGGTGCCGACGGGCCCGAACACCGCCGTTCGAGCGGCCGGCGTTGTCGACGCCCGGACCGCGAGGCGGGACGCCAAGGGGGGCGCCCCCGCGCAGGCTGGAGCTCCCGGGGCCCCGCCGGCCCAGGCTTCGCGCGATGCCCCGAGCAAGGCGGCGCGCTTCGTGGAGACGATGCTCGCCCTCCTCGTCTGGCTCTCGGTGGGCGCGCTCCTCGTCGAGTCGGCGGTGGCCTCGTACCGGGGCGGCTCGGAGCTCAAGTGGGTCGCGATCGGAGCGGCGGGCGCGTTCCTCCTCCTCTCGATCCCGGTCCGCAAGGGCGGTCAGTTCTTCGTCGCGAGCGGATGGGGGCTCGCGATCTACACGGGCCTCGTCCTGTGGACGGCGCTCACGCAGCGCCCGGAGGCCGGGGTCTATTCGACATTCACGCTGGATCCCCACCGCCTCGTCGCGCCGCTCGCCCTGCTCTACATCGGACTCGTATTCGCGGCAGGCGCGCCTTATCTACGAAAAACTCCCGCCTGGCTCGTCTGGATCCCGTTCGTCCCCGCGATCTACGGCTTTCTCTTCTTCGCGTACCGGGTCTTCCCCAACGTGGAGCCCCGGGAGATCTTCACCGGGCCCGATCTCCTGTCGAAGGTCCCCTGGTGGGGGCATCCGGGGGGGGTCACGCTCGTCGGCTTCTTCCCCGTGGCGGCTGTCTTCCTGCTGCTCGCCGGACTCATCCGGGCGATGTGCAAGAAGCCGCGCACCCTCATGCGCGGGAGCGGCGTGATCGCCGGGCTCGTCCTCTTCGCGGCATGGGGGCTCGCTCTCGGCCGCGCGCGCGGGGAACTCCCGACAGCGAGGTGGCCGAAGCTCGAGGAAGGGATCGGGAAGGTGAAGGAGAAGCTCGGCGGGAAGGTGAAGATCTCCGAGTGGTGGTGGCAGGGGGAGACCGGGAAGCCCGAAGAGAAGAAGGAAGGGGGGGGCGAGAAGGGGGACGGAAACGAGAAAGGCGGCAACGGGCACGGGCACACCGGCGACGCGGACGGAGGCGCCCACGAGCACGAGGGGGACCCGGAGGAGCACGAGATCCCGGGCGGTGACGGCGACCCTGAAGAGGATGGCGGAGAGGATGGCGGAGAGGATGGCGGAGGGAACGGCGAGGGCGACGACCCAGGCGACGGCGGAGGCGTGGGGGACGGGCCAGGCGGGTCGGCGGGGAGCCTCGGAGAGCCGGGGCTCGGAGGGCGGGTCCTCGCGGCAAAGCCGGACTTCTCCGGACAGGACCTCGGGCGGGACCTCCTCTCGAAGGGCGGCGAGGGCTGGAAGATGCCATCGCATCTTCTGCCCGCCGAATTCACGCTCGCGTTCTTCGCCGACCGGGCGGCGGCGATCGACTCTCTCGAAGTCTACCTTTTCCCCGGCGCCGACCCGGCCGACGGCCCGGCGGAAATCGAGGTGCTCGCGGCCGAGACTCCCGACGGCGAGTTTCGCGCCGCCGGGATCTTCCAGGTGGAGAAGGGCACGGCTTCCACCCGCCTCCCGCTCGGAGGGGTGCGGGCTGCCCGCCTCCGCGTCCGCGTCACGCGGACGCACGGAGGCCGGCAGCTCGTCCTCGGCAGGGTCGCCGTGATCGAGGCCTCAGGACCTCCCTCGATCGTCACGGGCGCGGTGGCGAAGCCCTTCGACCCTTCGAAGGAGGAACGGATCGACCTCGCCTGGCTGGGTCACGGGGGAAGCGTCCTCGCGACCTCGTCCGATCGACACGGCCACGAGGCGTGGCGCGCCCTGGACCAGGACCCGGAGACCGCGTGGGGGCCGCGAGAGAGTCGCAACACCGGCCACTCGATCACGATCCGCTTCCTCGGAGGGAAGAGCGGCCGCTTCGAGGGCGCCGCGCTCCATCTCGTCCGGGGCGAATCGGGGCGGGGCGTCCTCCCCGTCCGCGTGGAGGCGGGCGCCGCCGAAGGGCCCTTCGAGGAGGTCGGCACCTACCTCATCCCCGAGGGGCTGGAACGCGCCCTTCTCGAGTTCTCCCCCGTGGAGGCCGCGGCGATACGCCTCGTCTTTCATCCTTACGCCGCTGGCGATGAGAACCCGGTCGTGGCCGGAATCTCGGTCCTGGAGGCGCCGGGCGGCGAGTCGATCGTTCGGCCGTGGCTCGCGCGGACGATCTCCTCCGAGGAGCGCGCCGCGCTCGCGACGAGGATCGACCTCGCCTCCGATGGGCTCGGCGGAAAAGTGTTCGCCCACCTTGCGACCGACCGCCACTCGAATCCCGGCTTCCTGATCGACGGTCGTCCGAACACGCTCTGGTGGAACGAGAGTAAGGAGTATCCGGCGGCGGCCCTCCTCTCCTTTCTCGGGGGGGAAGCCGCGCCGATCGACGGGATCGTGCTCGACCTCACGGCCGCGCAGGGTGAGCGTCCGCTCGTGATCGACCTCGCCCGCTCGGCCGCCCCGTCGAACGACCTCTCGGCGTATGAAACGTTCGCGCACGTCCTCGTCCCCGCCCAGGGGGACTCAGTGCACCTCCGGCTTCCCCGGACCGAGGTCGCCTACCTCGCGGTGCTCGTGCGTTCGGGGTGGGGTCCAGAGAACTTCCGGATCGCTGGTTTTTCGGTCCTGGAGGCCGAGGGCGCGGCCCGGTCGGTCGCGGGCCGGGTCGCCGCCTCGGCAGGCCCCGAGGACCGTTCGGGATTCGACCTCGCGGCTCCCGCGCTCGGCGGGCGCCTTGCCGTGAGCCCCGCGGACGGCGCGAACGAGAACTACGCTCCTTTGAACCTGCTCGACGGGAGCTCCTCGACGTATGGCTGGGCCGTCGCGGCCGGAGCGCTTCCCCAGGAGCTCGTCGTGGCCTTCCGGGATGGACCGGCGGCAAGGATCGACCGCGTCGTCTTCGACACCCGCTACCTCGAGTCGGGCGGAGGGCGCGGCGAGGTCGGCTACCATCCCCCGGCGCAGGTCCGCGAGGTCGAACTCGGTTCGAGCGAGGCGGGGCCCGAGGGCCCCTGGGAGCCGATCGGCGTCTACTTCCTGCCGGTCGCTCCTCGCCATTTGGCGGTGCGTTTCCCGGCGCGTTCTGCGAGGGCGGTGAAGATCCGGATCCTCTCCAACCACGGCTCCGCCGACTACTGCGGTCTCAACTCCATCCGGGTGCCCGAGGTCCCGGGAGGTCCTTCGGTCCTCGATGGCGCGGACATCGACCTCGCCGCGACGACGGCGGGCGGCGCCATCGTCCGGTTCACCTCCCAGGGGAACCCGGAGAAGGAAGGGGTGTGGCGCCTCGTGGACGGGAGCGCCTCGAGCGTCTGGCGTTCCGGCGATGGACGCTTCCCCCAGGACTTCGTCTTCGCCTTCGACCGGGACGGCGACGCCCTGGTCTCGGCCGTGGAGATCGTCCCCGCTGAGGGAGGGGCCGCCGAGGAGCTTCCCCGGGAGGTCAAGGTCTCGGCGAGCCGGACGAGCCCCATCGACGGGTTCGCGGAGGTCGCGTACGGGACGCTCGAATTCCGCGACGGCTCGCCGGCCCGGATCTCGATCGACCCGCCCGCCCCCGCGCGCTACGTCCTCGTGCGCGTGGTCTCGAACTGCGGCGGCCGGCGCACCTCCCTTGGAGGGATCCGCGTCCTGGAGGGACGGGCTCCCGGCTACAAGTCGCTCCTCGCGGGCGGCGGGCTCGAGGCTTCTCCAGGAGCCGCCGCGCGCACGGCCGGGGCTGACTGGGACAGCCCGCCGGATCTCCGCGAGACCGAGCCCAACAACGACCCCGAGGCCGCCGGGCCCCTGCCGCTCGACACTGTTCTCGAGGCGGAGATCTCGCCCAAGGGCGAGCACGACTTCTTCCGCATCGATCTCGCCGGGACCGCCGGCACTGCTTCTCTCCGTGTATTAAACTTCTCGCTCACGGGGCGCCCTTACATCCGGACTTCTCTCGCGCTCTCCGACGCCTCGGGGAAGGTCCTCAAGACGTTCGACCCGAGCCAGGCCCGCGCCGATGTCGCCCGCGCGAGCTGGAAGGTCACGAGCGACCGCTACCTCGTGGACGTGACCGAGCCGCGCTCGTCGGTTCTCCTCGTCTACGATCTCTCCGGCAGCATGAGCGAGGCCGTCGGGAGCCTCGAGACGGCGATCCTCTCCTGGGCCCTCCGGGTCGAGCCCTCCGAAGAGGTCGCCGCGCTCCCCTTCCATGGCAACGAGGCGGCGCTCGCCTGCGACTTCACGAGCGATCGCGATGCGCTCCGGAGCCGGCTCGCCGGGACCTTCAAGGCCGAGGGCGGGACCCCCGTGATCGACGCTCTAGCCAAAGCCATCGAACTCCTCGCGGAGAAGAAGGGGAACCGGGCGATCGTCCTCATGGGGGACGGCAGCGACACCACGAGCCGGCTCGTGCCGGCCGAGCTCTGGGAGCGGCTCGCGCGGGAGAAGATCCGCGTCTACACCATCGGCCTCGGGCCCCACCTCTACCTTATGGGACCGAACCAGGGGACGAGCGGGATCCGGATGTTCGGGGCGTTCGCCGCGGCGACCGGGGGGGCGGCCTGCTACGCTCCAGGCGCGGAGGAGCTCGCCGGGGTCTACGACCAGATCGCGGCCGAGCTCCGCCGGACCTCGACCTACCGGCTCCGCGCCTCGCTCTCGCGCGGGACCGGCCGCCTCGCCTTCGAAGAGCGCCGGGAGAGGGTGCGCGGCGTCGGGAGCCCGGACCGGGTCGAGTTCATCCTGGACATTTCGGGCTCGATGAAGGACGCGCTGGGGGGGTACGAGAGCGAGGAGATCAAGGACGAGACCGGCAAGGTGATCGGGATGCGGATGAACCCGAAGGGGCCCCCGAAGATGGAGGTGGCCGCCCAGGTCTTCGAGGAGCTCGTGGACCTTCTTCCCGACGACCTCGTCTTCGCGCTGCGGGTCTACGGAAGCCGGACCCCGAACGAGAAGAAGGACTGCGCGGACAGCGAGCTCCTCTTCCCCTTCGGGCCGATCGACAAGGGGAAGGTCAAGGCCCTCGTCCGCGGTCTGGAGCCGCGGGGCATGACGCCGATCGCCCTCTCGCTCTCGAAGGTCGCCGACGACTTCGCCGGGACCGAGGGGAAGAAGGTCGTCGTCCTCATCTCGGACGGCCAGGAGACCTGCGGGGGCGATCCCGTCCGCGAGGCGAAGCGCCTCGTCGAGCGGGGCTTCGAGCTCGCGATCCACGTGGTCGGTTTCGACCTCGGCGAGGGGAAACAGCGCGCGATCGAGGAGCTCCAGGGGGTCGCGAACGCGACCGGCGGGCGCTTCTTCGAGGCGAGCGACTCCGCCGAACTCAAGATGGCGCTCGCCGAGGCGCTCTCCGCGCCTTTCCGCGTGGAGGACCTCGCCGGCGAGACGATCGCCCGTGGCGTCCTCGGCCCGGAGCCGCTCGAGCTCCCCGAGGGCGTCTTCCGCGTGGTGATCGAATGCGACCCGGAGGTTCCCGTTCCCGAGGTCGAGATCCGCTCCGGAGCCACGACGAAGATCGCCCTGACCAAGGAAGGGGAGAAAGTCGAGACCGAGGTCTTGGTGGAGTAGCAGCGGGCGCCCCGCCCCTCACGCGATCGAGTACCCCCCGTCGACGCAGAAGGTCTGCCCGGTGACGAACGACGACTCGCCCGAGGCGAGGTAGACGGCGAGATCCGCGATCTCCGCCGGTTCCCCATGCCGGCCGAGCGGGGCTCGGTCGGTGAAGGCTCTGCGGAGTTCGGGGTTCGTGACGAGAGCCGCCGAGAGCCGCGTGTCCACGAGGCCCGGAGCGATCGCGTTCACGCGGATCCCCGATCTCCCGAGCTCCACCGCGAGCGTCCGCGTCATCGACACCATCGCGGCCTTCGTCATCCCGTAGACCCCCTGGAGCGGCGCTGCGGCGAGCCCCATCACGCTCGCGACGTTGACGATCGAGCCCGGCATCCCCCGCGCGACGAGCCGCCGGACGACCTCGCGCGTGCAGGCGAGCGCGCCCTTGAGGTTCACCTCGAAGGTCTTGTCGAAGGCCGCCTCGGTTGCGTCGAGGAGCGGGCCGAAGTAGGGGTTCGTTCCGGCGTTGTTGACCAGGACGTCGGGGGTCCCCATTTCCCGCTCGACCCAGGCCACGAGCTCGGCGACCTCGGCGGGCCGTCCCACGTGACAAACCTTGGCCCGGACGGCCCCCGGATGCCGCGCGGCGATCTCCGATGCCGCGCGATCGAGCTCCTCGTCCTTGCGCGAGGCAAGGACCACCCGAGCCCCCTCGGCCGCAAACGCTTCCCCGATCGCGGCCCCGATCCCTCGGCTCCCGCCCGTGACGATCGCGATCTTGCCCTGGAGTCTGGTGCCGGTCATTCGCATCTCCTGCCTGGTGGCCAAGCGCGAGCGAGTCCGCCCGTGCATCGCATTGTCTCACCGAGATCCTCATTGACAAGAAACTCGCCATGACCGATGCTTCACATCCGAACTTCCTGGAGGGACGGCCATGCGTGAGTGCATCCGCCGAGTTCGGGTGAGGGCGAAGGGAAGTCCGCGTCCGGCTCGCCGCTGTGTAGGCGCGGGGGGGGGGACGGCTAGCCCGCTCGGCGAGGAGCGCGAGCAGCGTCCGGTTCCGCATCCTGTGCGCGTGCATCCTCCCCTTCGTCGGGGCGGGTAGCGCGGCCGCGCAGTCCGGACGGTTCCTCGACGACGGTGGGGGAGCCGTCGCAAGCCTCGGGGTCTCGAAGTGGGCGGGTGCCTTCCGTGACGCGACGCTCGGGAACGACGATCCCACGCTGAAGGTGACCGATGCTCGAACCGACCCGGCGACAGCCGACCTCCGGACCGCCCGCTAGAAGGCTGCTCCCGGCCTCTCTGCTCTTCCTCGTCCTCGCTTGTGGTGCAGGGGGCCTGCTCGTCATCCTGGAGCGCCTGGTGCGCCAGGAGGCCGACACGGATCCTCCCGGGTCCGCGCCCGATCGCGCTTCGGTCTCAGCCGCTCCGATGGCGCCCAGAGAAGAGCCGGTGCAGAACGATAGAAGGCCGGTCGAACCGGAGGTTGAGACTCCGGACGGCTCGGCCGCCTCTCCCCCGACAGTCGAGAACTCCGAGGTGTACGGGCTGGTCAACACCGCTCTCAGGGGGCAGTACCGAGACTATTGGCCGATCGCGGCGAAGGCGGGGGATTGCCTGACAGAGGTGGAAGGGAGGCTCGGCCGGGAGAAGCGCGCCGACCGTCTCGCGAAGCTCCTCTATGTGTACAAGGATCTGGCATTTCTCCAGGGGATCGAGACGACGCCAGCTCAACTGCTGGAAATCGCCCGCGATGGGCCGATCGAGGCGCGTTGCGTCGCGATCGACATCCTGGGCCAGATCGGGGACCCGGCTGCCGTGGATCTCCTGGGAGAGATTCTCGCGAGGGAGCCCATGGTGGCCGGCGAGTCGAACGACTACGAGACGACGATCCTTCTCTCGGCGATCTCCGCGTCGGGCGATACGAATTCGGAGATTTTGGCCTCCCAACTCGCCGAGATCGTGCGGCGGGGAGGACCGCTTCGCCTGGAGGTGCCCGCGGTCGAGGCGATCGGGAACATCGGCTTCGGCGACGAGCGGGAGTTGCTCCAGGAACTGGAGGAGAACTCCCCACGGGGCGATCTGATGTTCGCGGCGAGGCGAGCGTTGACCAAGGTCATGCAGCTCCAGGCGCCCGACAGGGAAGAGAAGCTCATGAGCCTCATCGAAGGCATGGGCATGGAAGGTCACTTTTCCTGGTACGAGTGGGCCCTGACGAAGGTGGTCCATCTGCGTCTGACGGGCCACGCCGGTCGCTTGCGGGAGATCTACGACAAGGGGAAGGGGGTTTGGGTCGAGGGCTCCCCGACCTCATTCTCCATCAATGTTCTCGCTGCCATCCACAAGCTCGGCGGGAGTCTCTCCCCCGAGGAAATCGCTCTCCTGGAACGCGCCGGCAGGATCCGATAGCCTCTCGAGCCAGTGGTCAGTGGCCGGCGGAAGGGGAAAGCCTTTTTCCTTCGCTGACCACTGATCACTGATTACTGATCACTGGCTCGGGGGGGGGGTCGTTCTTGACTCCGCTCAGATGGGGCCGGCTGACCGGCGTGGGGACGCCAAACCCGAAGGCCTTGAGTCCTTGGGCCTTGTGGAAGCTCTTGACGAAGTTCTTGATGCGCTGGAGGACCTCTCGAGACTTGGCACGGGTGTCCTCGAGGTCGTCGCCCTTGACCTGTCGGCCCGAAGTGGCGTCGACCTTCCCTCCCCGCTTCCTGGTGTCAGGCATCGGAGCGGGGATCCTACCCATCAAAAGAAGCGCGGAGACACGCTCGCCCTCGGGAGATCGAAGGGCTCCCCGGCGAGGAGCCACTCCCCGCTCTTCATCTTGAGAGCGACGATCCCCAGGGCTTCGGCTAGGGCGTCAGAGAGGACGACCTCGTTGTCGGTTTGGGTGATGACCGCCCAGGCGGTGACCTCGCGAACCAGAGAGCTCGCGACGCCAATCTTCACGACCAGTGCGTCGGGAATGGCATGGACGATCGCCTTCCCGCCGTAGGTGTCGACCTCCATTCGGAGGGCCCCGGCCGGGAGCTCGGGCCACAATCCCAGGGCCTCGGCTGCGCGGACGGGGAGCGAGCACTCGAGACGTTCGGCTTCGAACCCCGTGTTGACGAGCGCCGCGGTCTCGAGCTCGCGAGCGTCCTTTTGTGGTCCGGCTAGACTCCGGAGCGAGAGGGGAACTCGGATGGGCATGGCCCCCTTCCTCCTCGCCTCCTCGCGAAGCCGCAGGATCTCCGCGGACGTGATGAGGCGGCGCATTTTCATGTAGGGGTAGGGCAAGCGAAGTCGCCGGATCTTCCCCTCGTGTTGCTGGAGCATTTCGCAGCCCTCCCTCGGGAGAGTATACCAGAGCACGTCCATGAGTCTTCGCTCCCGCGTGATGTTCGTTCTTTCCATCGGTCTCCTCATGATTCTCGCGCCCGAGGGATCGGCCGACACGCCCATCGCGATCGGACAGCTCGCGGATGGCAAGCTCAGCCAGGACGATGCTCCGCTCGAGTCCGGCGAGTACGTTGAGCCCTGGTGCGGCGGGGGAGAAACCCCCGCCCTACCGCAACAATGCAACGTTGGGGTAGATGTTCTGTGGCGCTCCTCGTGGGTGCCCTCGTCGGACGGCGCAGCGGGCTCGGGCACGGTCACGCCCACGGAACACGACTACGACCCGTGACCGTGGACCGTGACCCTGACCGTCAAACGGGTGGACGGAGCCGGATGCCACGTCCGACAAGACAGCTCGAGTCGGTGACTTTGACGGGACCCTGCGGCCCCCGGCGCCTTTCTTGACACGACGAGCCGAGCTGGGCCATCATGGTGCACTTCCCAACTGGGAAAGAGGAGGATTCGAGATGACGCGCCTGACCTCTTGCTGGCTAGTCCTCGTCCTGGGTCTCTGGGTCGCCGGGCCAGCCGCCGCGCAGGTGTCGGACGGCGAGTGGCGCCAGATCCAGGCCAACTTCGACGCGGCCATGAAGACGGACACGGTCGCAGACAAGGAGCAGGCTGTCCTTGCGCTCGGCCGAGCCGATCGAGTGGAGGCGGTCGATCTCCTCTTCAAGGTGGTCGACTGGAAGGACCCGAGGACGAACAACCTTCTCGCCGAGCGGGAGAAGATCCAGAAGCAGATCGACCAGATCTACGCCGCGGCGCAGAACCAGGGTGGCCAGATCAGCCAGGGCGAGTACGACCGCTACCAGAACCTCCTCAAGGAGATCGCCGGCGTCAACGAGAAGCTCGCGACCGGCAACACGATGTTCAACGCGGCCGTCGACGCGCTGACCGCGATGCGCTCGGAGCCCCCGATCGAGCGGATGATCTCGAAGGGGCTCACTCATTCGAGCTGGCGCGTCCGCGCCGCGGTCGCTCAGGCGTTCGGCGAGATCAACAACGACGCGGCCGCCGCGAAGCTGATCGAGATGGTGGGAAGCGACAAGGACCCCAAGGTCGCGACGACGGCCATGGACTCGCTCGCGAAGCTCCGGCGGAGCGACGCCGTTGACGCGATCGTCCGCCAGCTCGACAGCGAGAACTGGCAGGTCCGGATCGCGGCGGCGGACAGCCTGGCCAAGATCGGGGACGCGCGCGCCGTCGAGCCGCTCGTCGAGCGGATGCAGAAGGAGGACGGGCGGATGCTCGAGGACTTCGACGCCGCCCTGAAGAAACTCACCGGCCACACGTGCCACGGGAACGCCGGGGCCTGGAAGTCCTGGTTTGCCGCGAACAAGGACAAGATCGAGGAGATCGTCGCCGCTCGCGAGGAGACCGCGGAGGAAGGGGCCGAGGAGGGGAAGACGGTCACCTTCTACGGCATCCGCACTCGCTCGAAGCGCATCATTTTCATCATCGACTTCTCGGGCAGCATGACGGAGCCGGCCCAGTACATCCCGCAATCGGCTGGGACGGGCGGCGGCGCGGGCCCGGCCGGGGCACTCCCGGCCAGCCCGACGCGTTTCGACGTGGCCCGCTGGGAGCTCAAGAACGCGGTCTCGGGGCTCGATGAGAAGGCCAAGTTCAACATCATCTACTTCAACGACCGCGTCGAACTCCTCAAGCCCAACGGGATGCTCGAGGCTTCCCGCTCGGTCAAGGATCAGACCTACAAGTGGCTCGACGGCTTGAAGGCAGAGGGCCAGACCAACGTCTACGATGCTCTCGCGCGGGCGTTCGATCTCGCGGGGCAGGGCGCCGTGGACGCCAACTACAAGGTCGGCGTGGACACGATCTTCTTCCTGACCGACGGCGTGCCGACGACCGGGACAATCACCGATCCCATGAAGATCCTCGACGACGTCGCTCAGCGCAACATGACCCGCCGGATCAAGATCCACGTGATCGGGGTCGGCGCGAACCAGGCGCAGGGCGCGGCCGGGCAGCCGCAGAACGTCGACGTGGCATTCCTCCAGAAGCTCGCCGAGGACAACTGGGGAGAGTTCGTCGCGAGGTAGCCTCGAAGTTCGCGGTTTTCGACCGCACGGTCGCCTTTGACGGTCACGGTCGACGGTTGACGGTCACGGAAAACGGTCATGGAACACGAACGCGTGATCGTGGGCCGTGGTCGTGGACCGTGATCGTGGGCCGTGGTCGTGGACCGTGACCGTGACCGTGACCGTGGACCGTGACCGTGTGGTAGAAAACCCCCATGGTCTTCAGCGAGAGAGGGGCTCCGCCTCTCTCTCCCCCCGGGTCATCCGACCGAGCACTCGGTCCACGAGCCAGGGCGCCCAGCGGTCCAGGAAGAGCATCGCGCGGCCCTCGAGCGTGAGGTTCACTTCCCTCCGGCGGGCTCTCGTGGCCCGGACGATCGCCCTGGCGACCGCTTCCGCGGGCATGGGCCGCCCGCGCGGCCGCAGGGAACGCCGGCCGACGCTCTTTTCTGTGAACTCGGCCTCGGTCCGTCCCGGGCGGACGACGGTGATCCCGATCCCGAACGGAGCGAGCTCGACGCGCGCGGACTGGCTCACGGCTTCGAGCGCGAACTTGGTCGCCGCGTAGGCGCCTGAGCCCGGGACCGATCGGAGGCCGAGGATCGAGGAGATCTGGACGATCTGCCCGCGGCCCTGCTCCTTCATCGCGGGGACGACCGCCTGGAGGCAGGAGATCGCGCCGAGGTAGTTCACCTCCAGGACTCGCCGGCAGAGGTCGGGGTCGAGAGACTCGACCTTGCCGAAGACCCCGAACCCGGCGTTGTTGACGAGGACGTCGATCGTGCCCCATCGCGAGAGCGCGGCGCGGGCCATGGCGGCGACGGAGGCTGGGAGGGTGACGTCGGTCGGGACGGCGAGCGCCTCGGTTCCCTCCTGGGTGATCTTCCGGGCGAGGGAGTCGAGGCGGTCCGCGCGCCGAGCCGCGAGGACGAGGCGAGAACCCGCCCGGGCGAACTCGAGCGCCGCCGCCTCTCCGATGCCGCTCGACGCGCCCGTGACGATGACGACGGCCTCTCGGAGCTCAAGACGCTTCATGGCGGCGATCTTGCGGGCGGAGATCGCGTCCGTCAAGTTGTAACGGCCACGTTACATCGAGTGGTCGGGCTGTAACGCCACTCTTGCAACGGCGACAACTCGCTGCGATGAGAGCTCGCAAGTTTCTCTTGCTTTGATACTTGCGTACGCGAGAGAATTGAAACCGTTGGCACGGCAGTTGTAGGGTTCCCCTACCTTCTGGGGAAGTCCCGGACCCATCCGGAACAAGGAGCATCGCATGAGCACACGGACGAGGACCGCCACACTGTTCGCCACCCTTCTCGTTCTTCTTGGAGGGGAGGTCTTGGCCGATCTCTCCAACGAGGACTTCGACAAGGCGAAGAAGCTCGTGGCTTCGAGCGACGCCGCTCAGCAGAAAGAGGGCGTCCGGATGCTCGGCCAGGCGAACAGCCGCCGCGCCGTGGACCTCCTCGTCCGGCTCCTCACCGTGCCCAATCTCGACTCCGGCGTCGAGGACGCCGCGATCGATGCCCTGGGGAAGACGACCGACGAGGAGGCGCTCGACCTTCTCGTCCAGAAGGCGGCAAGCGGGCCGTGGAACGTTCGCGCCGCCCTCATCTCCGCGCTCGCCCGCACGGGCTCCGAGAAGGCCCAGGACGCGCTCATCCGCTACGCCGAGGCAACTGACCCCATCGTCCGCACCTTCGCCATCGACGCGCTGGGCGAGATGAAGTGCGTGAAAGCGATCCCCTCGATCGCCAAGACGCTGAATGGCGCCTCGACCCCCTGGCAGGTGCGGGTCTCCGCGGCCCAGGCGCTCGCCCGGATCTTCCACAACGACTGCGTCGATCCCTTGATCCAGGCCCTCAAGAAGTGCGAGGAGGGGCGCGTGAAGGAGGAGATCGAGTCCTCGCTCTTCGCGCTCACGGGGAAGCAGATGCCCACCCCGGCCGTGTGGGAGTCCTGGTGGTCCGCCAACAAGGGCCTGCCGCTCACCGGACCCGGCCTTGCTCGCGACGGCCAGGGGGGTGAAAGGAAGGACGGGAGGGACGACGGCGGGCAGGTGGTGGGAGCGCCTCCGGGCGAGGGCGACACGACCGCGGGCCCGACCTACTACGGCATCCGCATCCGCTCCAAGCGCCTCGTTTTCGTGATCGACATCTCGGGGTCGATGCAGGAGGCGATCACGCGCACGCCGAACATCCAGGCGCCTCCGCCGGTGGCCTCGGGGGCGAATCCCGGCGCTCCGCAGCCGAACCAGGTCGACTACTCGAAGATCAAGACGAAGGTCGAGCTCGCCAAGTTTGAGCTCATCCGGGCCATCCGCTCCCTCCCGCAGGACGCGCACTTCAACGTCATCTTCTACTCGACCGAGGTGTCCGAGTGGAAGCAGGGGCTCGTCCCCGCGACCGACGGGAACAAGGCCGACGCGATCAAGAAGGTCGAGAGCTTCGCCGCCGACGGTCTGACCAACATCTACGGGGCGCTCGAGAAGGCGTTCATGATGCACAGCGGCCAGGAGCCGGGAAACGACCAGGGCAAGGAGATGACGGTCGCGCCGGCCGACTACAAGCAGGGTGTCGACACGATCTTCTTCCTGACCGACGGCTGGCCCACGACCGGCAAGACGCTGAACGGCATCACCCCCATGAACTCTGGCAACATGCAGAACGCCTTCGCCTACCGAGACGAGCTCCTCAAGGTCGTCGGCGAGTGGCTCCAGATCCGCAAGATCAAGGTCAACACGATCGGAATCTCAAACTCACCCGGCGAGCACGACGGGGAGCTCCTTCGGAAGCTCGCGGAGATGTCGGGCGGGACCTACGTCGCGCCGTAAGGATCCTCCGCAGAATAAACTCTACACTCGGACTCGCACTCGTACTCGCTCTCGTACTCGGTGTCGTACTCGTACGACGTAGTCGTCGTCGGCTTCGCAGTGCGAGCCTACGTTCCAAGTGCCTGATACCCCTCGTTCGGATACCCCTTGTTCGGGTACGACTACGAGTCCGAGTACGAGTACGAGTACGAGAACGAACCCGAGGACGAGTACGCGTGCGAGTTCGAGGTACCGCACGTCGGGCTAGGTTTGTCAGCTTTGCTTTGCGGAGGCCTCTAGGGTCCCGCGCGTAGCAGCCGCAGCTGACCGCACGCGGCGGAGATCTCGTCTCCGCGACGGCGGCGGACGGTGACCACCGCGCCCGACCCGCGCACCTCGTCCGCGAAGCGCTCGACGGCTTCCTCTGGAGGGGATGCATAGGCGAGTCCCGCCACGGGATTGTACGGGATGAGGTTCACGTGGAAGCCGGTTCCGCGGATGCGTCCCGCGAGCTCCCGTGCGTGTTCGGGGCGGTCGTTCACGCCGCCGAGGAGGACGTACTCGATCGAGACTCGGCGGTTCTTCGCGGCCTGGTAGGCCCGGCCCGCCTCGATCACCTCATCCACGGAGCCGAGTCCCCGGTGGGGGACGATCCGGCTCCGGATTTCGTCGTTCGGGGCATGGAGCGACAGGGCGAGATTCCAGGGCTCGGGTTCCTCGGCGAGGCGACGGATGCCTCGCACGACTCCCGAGGTCGAGATCGTGATCCGGCGCGCCCCGAAGTTCGGGCCCCAGTCGGCGCCGAGGACGGCAAGCGATTCGAGGAGGGCCGGAAGATTGTGCAAGGGCTCGCCCATCCCCATCACGACGACGTTGGAGAGGCGATTTCCGCGCTCGGCGAGCCGGGACGAGGCGTGGAGGAACTGCTCGACGATCTCGCAAGCCCGCAGGTTTCGCCGCAGCCCCTCGAGCCCGCTCGCGCAGAAGGCGCAGCGTACGGCGCAGCCGACCTGCGTCGAGAGGCAGAGCGTCCAGCGCGTTGTCAGGGGGAGGGGAAAGACCCCCTCTTCCGGGCGACGGGGTTCGGGGTCCGGGGTTCGGG
>JACQVV010000097.1 GCA_016209595.1 Planctomycetota bacterium | reverse complement strand
GCGGTCCTCTTCGCCTTCTACCTGGGCGTCGCCGAGAAACAGGGAGTCCCCTTCCACAAGCTCGCCGGCACGCTTCAGAACGACATCCTGAAGGAGTACCAGGCGCAAAAGGAGTTTCTCTTCCCGCCCGAACCCTCGCTCTCGCTCGTCACCGACGTGGTCGAGTACTGCGCGAAGCACGTCCCGCGCTACAACCCGATCTCGATCTCGGGCTACCACATCCGCGAGGCGGGCTCGACCGCGGTCCAGGAGCTCGCCTTCACGCTTGCCAACGGCTTCGCCTACGTCGATGACGCCGCGAGACGGGGCATGGACGTGGACGACTTCGCGCCGCGCCTCTCCTTCTTCTTCAACGCGCACAACGACTTCTTCGAGGAGATCGGGAAATACCGCGCCGCCCGCCGCATCTGGGCGCGCCACATGAGGGCGCGCTACAAGGCGAAGAAGCCCGAGAGCTGGAGGCTCCGCTTCCACACCCAGACGGCGGGCTGCTCGCTCACCGCCCAGCAGCCAGAGAACAACATCGTCCGCGTCGCCTACCAGGCCCTCGCGGCGGTCCTGGGAGGGACCCAGAGCCTCCACACGAACTCGATGGACGAGACGCTCGCGCTCCCCACCGAGAAGGCAGTGAAGATCGCGCTACGCACCCAGCAGGTCCTTGCCCACGAGACCGGCGTGACGAACACGATCGATCCCCTCGCGGGCTCGTACTTCGTCGAGGAGCTCACGAACCGGATGGAGACCCAGGCCGAGGAGATCTTCCGCGAGATCGATTTCCTCGGCGGGGTCCTCGCCGGGATCGACAAGGGCTACTTCCAGCGCGCGATCGCCGAGGCCGCCTCTCGCTACCAGCGCGAGGTGGACGAGAAGCGGCGGGTGATCGTCGGCCTGAACGACTACGTCGAGAAGGACGGGGAGCCGATCCCGACCCTCAAGATCGACCCCGACAAGGAGCGCGTCCAGCGCCGGCGCCTCGCGGAACTCCGCGCCTCGCGGAGCGAGAATCGCGTCAAGGAGCGCCTCGACTCGCTCGCCGAACGAGCCCGCCGGAAGGAAAACCTGATCGGCCCCATTCTCGACGCCGCGCGAGCCTACGCCACGCTCGGCGAGATCGTTGCCGTGCTGCGGCGCGTGTACGGCGAGTATCGGGAGGTGCCTGTTTTCTGATGGCCGAACCCGATCGAATCCGCGTCCTCGTCGCGAAGGTCGGCCTCGATGGCCACGACCGCGGCCCGAAGGTCATCGCGGCGGGCCTACGCGACTCCGGGATGGAGGTGATCTACGCCGGCATCCACCAGACTCCCCGGATGATCGCCGAGGCGGCGATCCAGGAGGATGTGGACGTGGTCGGGCTCTCGATCCACTCCGGCGCCCACGGGACTCTCTTCCCAAAGGTGCTCGACTTCCTCCGCGCGGGAGGCAAGGGGGATGTCCTCGTCGTGGCCGGCGGCATCTTCCCCGCCGCCGACGTCCCGGCCCTCGAGGCGATGGGGATCGCCAGACTCTTCGGCCCTGGCACGCCGTTGCCCGACATCGTCGCCTTCATCCGGGGGGCCGTGGCGAAGAAGCGCGCGGGGACTCCGTCCGCGAGCACGCCCTCGTAGGCTACGGCCGCGACTGAGCGGCTTCTCCGGCTCATTCAGGAGCGGGAGCGTTCCTGACGCGCGAGGTTCATCTCGAGCTCGGCGATCCGCGCCTCGTACTTCTCGATGACGGACGGCAGGATGCCGGCCAGGCGCCTCCCGACAAGGAGTCGCACCGGCATCCACGCCAGAAACGTCCCGTAGACCACGATCGACCACAAGGGATTCCCCGTGACGATCGCCAGGGCAAGGAAGATGCCCGTGCCGGTGGCGTACTGCAGGGAGAGGCGCACCGCACGTCCCATCCCGCAGCGGGCCCGGTCCCGGTAGATCCCGAGAACCCGCAGTTCGTTTGGTGTGAGCAATGAGTCGATCGAACTCATCGGATGATCCTCGCCACGGTTCATGCCTCCTCTCGATCCGCCCCGATCCGCTCGAGGAATGCCGGCGAACAGCACGACGTGTCCACCAGATCGACATCCACCGGGGTGGTGGAGACTCCCTTCCATTATGTGAGAGGATACCCGAAGGCTCGATATTCATGCGTCCGCGGCCGCCGGAGCAACAGGCGGTTGGTCACAGATCTTTGACAAGGGTTTGACCGAGATGTGACCGGGCGGGTGGCAGAGTCCGGGGTAGCGTCCCTTCATGCAGAATCCACGACGCCCCCTGTCCCTCCGTCCTCGAGTGCTCCTCACGAGCGTGTTCGGTCCCTACGGGAGCGACGACGACTTCGGGAGCCGCCGGCTCAATCCGATGGAGCTCTACCAGAACCAGGTGACGAGGGTCCAGGGCCCCTTCTCGCTCCGCATGTTCCACCGGTCCTGGGGGATCATGATGATCCAGGCGAACATCGAGGCGTCTACGAACCTCCTCGACTTCCCGACCCTCGAACGCTTCGAACGGGAGATCGCCGACAACCGCTACGACGTGATCGGCATCACGGGGATCCAGCCGAATATCGGGAAGGTCGCCGCGATGTGCGAGCGGATCCGGCTCGCCCAGCCGGAGGCGACGATCGTCGTGGGCGGCCACGTGGCCAACGCGCCCGACGTCGAGCGACGCCTGGACGCCGACCACATCGTCCGGGGCGACGGGATCCGCTGGTTCCGCCGCTTCCTCGGCGAGCCGGAGGATCGCCCCGTCCGCCACCCGCTCATCTTCTCCGGCATCGGAGCCCGCGCGATGGGCATCTCCCTTTCCGAGCGCCCCGGCGAAGTCGCCGCAACCCTCATCCCTTCGGTCGGCTGCCCCATGGGTTGCAACTTTTGCGCGACCTCAGCCATGTTCGGCGGGAAGGGACGTCACATCGATTTCTACGAGACCGGCGACGAGCTCTACGACCTGATGACCCAGATGGAGCGACAGATGCAGGTCCGGTCGTTCTTCATCATGGACGAGAACTTCCTCCTCCACAGAAAGCGGGCGCTCCGGCTCCTCGAGCTCATGGAGCGGGGCGGCAAGGCCTGGGCCCTCTACGTCTTCAGCTCGGCGAACGTGCTCGGGAAATACACGATCGAGGAACTCGTCGGCCTGGGCGTCTCGTGGGTCTGGATGGGCCTGGAGGGCGAGGACGCTCCCTACGCGAAGCTCAAGGGCACCGACACCCGGTCGCTCGTCCGGAGGCTCCAGTCGCACGGCATCCGGGTCCTGGGGTCGAGCATCATCGGGATGGAGAGCCACGACCTCGACAACATCGACCGGGTGATCGACCACGCGGTGAGCCACGAGACCGACTTCCACCAGTTCATGCTCTACACGCCCGTCTCCGGGACGCCCCTCCATCGCGAGCACCAGGCGAACGGGACGCTCCTCTCGACCGAGGGCCAGGAACACGACATCCACGGGCAGCTCCGCTTCAACTTCACCCACCCGCGCCTGCCGCCGGGCGCCGAGACCGAGCTCCTGGTCCGGGCTTTCGAACGGGACTTCGAGACGAACGGACCGAGCGTCGTCCGGCTGGCGTCCACGCTCCTTGCGGGCTGGCGGCGCTACAAGGACCATCCCGAGCCGCGGATCCGCGAACGCTACCGCTGGGAGACCCGGGACCTCGGGAAGGGCTACGCCGGCGCGGTCTGGGCCGCGGAACGATGGTTCCGAGCGCGAGGAAACTCGACCCTGGCCGACAGGATCGGACGGCTGGGAAGGGAGATCGCGTCGGAGTTCGGCCTCAAAGCGCGAATCCTCGCCCCCCTGGCCGGCCGCTACGTTCTGGCCGCGCTCGGGCGGGAGGACCGCCGCCTGCGGAACGGCTGGACCTACGAACCACCGACCTTCTACGAGACGAACGTCGGCGCCGAGCAGGGAGGGCCGTTCCTGCGCCATCCTGCCGCCGGTCACTGCCGGTGGGTCGAGACGGCCCCGCCCATGCCCTCTCGCGTTGCGGCCCGAGCGGCGCTAGCTTAGTTCCTGGTGCGTGCTTCGAGATCGGCCGGAAAAATAACTATGAGGAACCCAGGAAACCAGGAATTGGGCTGGCTTTTCCTGGGTTCCTGGGTTCCTTAGAGATATTTCGCACCAGAAACTAGCTTAGAGCCCATTCCTGAACCCTCCAGTCGCCCGACGGGCGGCGGGGGCCCGCCAGGTTCGGTACGGGTTTGTGGATGGGTTTGTTCCGTGGGGGTTCCGCGATGCCTGGGCCGGGCATGCCGTTATCGTGAAAGATGCGCCCTCCCTCTCGTCGTGCCGCGTCTGCTCGGCCCGGCTCGCCAGGGTCCCTTTCCTGCGCTTTCCCGATCTTCGGGTCACCCGTTGCGTCCGGTGCGGGCTCGTCCACTTGCAGCGCCTTTCCCAGCCTCCAGACTACTTCGCCGCCGTTTTGGACCGGTTCCGGACCGATCCGGGCGGGGCCATGGAAGACGGCCATCACTACCTGGTCGAATTGGTGGAACATCACCTGGCCCTCTCCGCTCTGGGAGGACCGGACCTCCCCCGCCGCCTGCTCGACATCGGCTGCTCGTTCGGGGCTGTAGTCTATCGGGCCCGACAAAAGGGGTGGGATGCACACGGGGTCGATACGAACGAGGTGGCGATCCGGGAGGGGAGCCGGTTCACGAGCGGCCTGCACGCGGGCGACTGTGCTGCTCAAGGGTTCCCGCCCGGATCGTTCTCGGCGGTGGTCATGTGGCACGTGCTCGAGCACATCCCCGAGCCGGAACAGGAGCTCGCGCGCGTCACGAAGCTCCTGGCACCCGGGGGCAAGCTCTTCCTGGAGGTCCCCAACCTGGCAAGCCCGATCGCCTGGCTCCTCTATCGGCGCCGCTGGCTGGGGTTCGAGACTCCCGACCACCTCTTCGCCTTTACGGCCCGTACGCTCCTTCCCCTGATCGAGAGGGCCGGGCTCACCGTGGAGTCCGTGTCCCGGCCGGTCATCGCGAGTGAGTTCCCCGGCGGGGGCGGGTGGTGGGGCGGACTAAAGGGGCTGGCGCGACGGCTCGCCTTCGGGATCCTCCGGCGGCTGGACTGGGGCGACGGGCTCCGGGTCATCTCGCGGAAGGACCCGTGAGAATCCCTGAAAGGACGGGCTTTCAAGTGAAGCGCGAGGGATGATGCCCATGTCCAGAGCATGACCCATCTGGTCCCTCTTCGAATGTGGTGGTACGCTATGCCTGAGGTACCGATGATGGATAAAAAGCCACCGCGCATGGGCCGGATGGTCGTGATCGGCGAAGTGCGTCATCTGGACTGGTACGTGCGCATGCGGCGCTTGCCGCGCATTGGCCGCCTCTTCGATCCGGCCCATCGCGAGCGGCTCATGAAGAAGAGCGAGGAGAGGGATGGCGGTGAGGGTCCGGGTCCGACTCCAGAGGGGAACCGGAGCGTCGACTCGTGAGCTGGAGACGGTAGCCCTCGTCAACACTGGCTTCGAGGCCGACAAGGAGGACGCTTCGCTGCCGGCGGGGGCCGCCGCGCGACTCGGGCTCTGGCCACCCCCACCCGAAGCCAAACAGTATGTCGTGCGAAGCTACGGCTCGTCCATCCAGATCGAACGACTGGAGAATGCGCTCCGGGTTCTCGTCACCACGCCGGACCGATCCGGTCCCGAGATCACCGCCCACCTCCTTCTCACGGGGGCCGACGACGAGGTTGTCCTGAGCGACTCGCTGTCCCAGGCTCTTGGAATCGTCCCGCTCGAGCCCAGGGACGGAGTCTGGTGCTTCCACGACGAGATCGGCACGCGCCGGCGCCCGAGCGAGCCCCCCGAGGTCTGGTAGGATTCCCAAGGGTCTCATCCAGTTCTCTCGTGGGAGCCTCCTCCATGTCGCCTGCCCGCTGGACCGCCGCCGAGTGGCTCGCCGCCACCCCGAGACGGTCGGAGGCCAGGGATGGCTGAAGCGCCGACGCGGGCCTGGATCCAGGCGGCCGCGCTCTTCGTCCTCGCTATCGGGGTCCTGGGGGTCGCGATGGTCCGGGGCGCGGCTCCGCCGCCGGGAATGTCAGCCGACAAGGCCGCGCACTTCGAGCTCGGGCGCGAGATCGCCGCGGGCGTCTTCCTCGCCGCGTACGGGACGATTCTCCTACGAATTCTCCTGGTCCGTTCGGGCTCGCTGACCCGGATCCTCCTCTGGCTCCCCGCTCTTCTCTTTCTGTTCCTCGTCCTCGCCGCCGCCGTCGTGTTCGCCTTCTCGCTCCTCAAGGAAGGGAGCGACGCGGCGGAGGGGAAGGCTCCCGATTGGGGGGATGTGGAAGCGGGTCTCAATGGCGCGGCGACGCTCGCGCCAGCCGTGGCCGCCGTCATGGCGCTCACGCCGTTTCTCATCCCCCTGGATGTCCTTGCGCAGATGCCGAAGCTCCTGCGAGCGGACCTCGCAACCGGCTTCGACTACCTCGACGATTACCTCGCGCTCCACCGAAAACGTGCTGGGGAGCGCATACCGCCCACCGCGCTGCTCGTGGAGGACGATCTCGTCTGCGCGACGACGGCGCTCAAGTTCTGCCGGAGCGCGGGGCTCCCTTGCGAGCACGTGGAGACGATCGCCGCTGCGGAGGAGATCCTCCGGCTCCACGCCGCCACGCTCCGCTTGGTTCTCCTCGACGTCTTCGTGCGGGTCGAGCGGACCGGGCAGACCGCCACCGGGGCCGACTGGCTCCGGTTGCTCGAATCCCGGTGGCCGAAAGGGACGCGCCCCTTCCTCGTGGTGGTGATCACTGGACACTCGCACCTGCTGGGGTCGGGGCGGGAGCTCGCCGACCTTGTGCTGCAAAAGCCCTGGCGGCCCCAGGAGCTCCTGCGGTTCCTGGAGGAGCGCGGCGTGGTCCAGGCTCCGAAGGGTTCACCGTGACCGGAAGGCCCCTCGTCGTACTCGTGGACGACGAGCCCCAGATCCTGGAGCTCTACGGGAAGCTCCTCGGGAAGTGGTACGAGGTGAGAAGGTTCGCCTCGAGCGAGGAGCTCCTCGCCCAGCTGGCCTCGCTCGCGCCCGCTCTCCTCGTCCTCGACTGGATCCTGCCCGACCTCGACGGGGTCGGTCTTTGCCGCCGGATCCGGGAGGACCGGTCTATCGACTCCGTGCCCATCGCTCTCTTCACGGGCGTGGAGCCCACGCTTGAAAATGTCCAGACGGCGTTTGACGCCGGAGCCCAGATCTTCCTCCACAAGGGGGACAACCCGAACGTCCTCGTCGCCCAGATGCGGGCGCTCGTCGATCTCCACGAGCGTCTCGCGGCCCACCAGCGGCTCCAGGCCACCCTGCTCTCCGCCTTGAGGCACGACATCGCCAACTGGCTCACGGGAGTCGTGACCGGAGCCCAGCTCCTCGCGATGGACCCCGCGCCGGCGGGGACCGAGAGGAAGGTGGACCTGGGCCATGTCATCAGCTGCTCGGAGCACCTGCGCCACCTGGTGGACGACCTTGGAGAGGTTCTTCACCCCGACCTCCAGCGGGCGGACCCGGAGCCGTTCCTCGTGAAGGAGCTCCTCGCCGATCTCGCGGGCTACCTCGCCTGGGCGAAGCGTCCGGTCCGGCTCCCCGATCCGCCCCCCGCTCGGATCGCCGGGTCGCGGCGGAGACTCGGGCGCGCGCTCTACTATCTCGTCCGGACCTTCGAGGACCGGCTCCCCAAGGGCCAGGAGATCGACATCGTCGCGTATGCCATGGGCGGAGCCGTCGTCCTGGGCGTTCGAGCCCGGTGCGGGGTCCAGCCGCCGCTGGCCGCCGCCTTCGAGAGCCGGGCGCTCCCGGCCGAAGAGCTCGGACCTCGCGTTCTTCCCGTCGAGTACGCCAAGGGCGCGCTCCGGCAGCACGGGACAGCCCCGGTAATCGCCGAGAACGAGCGCGAGACGAGAGTTAGCTTCTCGATCCCGGCGTTCGGAGGGTCGTGAGAAAGATGCGGGAGGGCGCGCCGGTCGTCGTCCATGGGCTCATCAAGCGATTCCCGGTGCGCCGCCCGCTCGGGGAGGTGCTCCGGCGGCCCCTTTCGCGGAAGTGGAAGCAGGCCCTCGCGGGCGTGGACCTCGAGGTCGGGCGGGGAGAGGTCTTCGGGCTCCTGGGCCCCAACGGTTCCGGGAAGACGACGATCCTCAAAGTCCTCGCCACGATCTTCCTCCCGACCGCGGGCCGGGCCCTCGTCGAGGGCCGCGACGTGACCCGCGAACCGGGCGAGGTGCGCCGCAGGGTCGGCTGTCTCTTCGATCCCGAGCGCGGTTTCTACCACCGTCTGACCGGGCGGGAGAACCTCGCCTTCTACGCCGCGCTCGACGGTCTCTCGCGCCGGGAGGGGGCGCGGCGGATCGAGGAGCTCCTCGCGAGGTTCGGGCTCGAAGGCTCGGGGCGGGTCCCGGTCATGAATTACTCGAAGGGGATGCAGCAGCGCCTCGGGCTCGCCCGGGCGCTCCTCGCAGACCCGCCCGTCCTCCTCCTGGACGAGCCGAGCCGGAGCCTCGATCCGGGTTCGGCCGCGGCGTTCCGCCGGGCGCTCAGGGAGGATCTCGCCTCACGGTCGGGGAAGACGGTCGTCCTCGCCACGCACAGCCTGGAAGAGGGCCGCGCCTGCTGCGACCGTGCCGCGGTCCTCGACGAGGGGAGGATCTCGTCCCAGGGCGCCTGGCCCGAGGTCGAACGGTTCTTCGCCCAGCCGGGGGACCGCGCGGGATGAGGAAGCTCCTCGCCTTCCTCGAGCGCGACTTCCGGATCGAGACGAGCTACCGATTCTCGCTCGCGCTGCGCTCCGGCTCGGCCGTCTTCACGCTCGCGTCATACTACTTCCTCTCCCGCTTCGTCGGGAACCGCGTGCCCGGGGGATTCGGCGGTTCCGGCGCCGACTACTTCGACTTCGTCCTCGTGGGCGTCGCCCTGTACGAGTATCTCTCGCTCGCGCTCGAGATCTTCGGCCGGAAGATCCGGGATGCGCAGCTCGCCGGGACTCTCGAGGCGCTTCTCACCACCCAAACCTCGCTCCCGGAGATCGTCGTCTACTCGGCCGTCTTTCCGTTCCTCTCGGCGTCCGTCGCGGTGATCCTCTACCTGGGTCTGGGCGCGGCGTTCTTCGGCTTCTCCTTCCACGCGGGGAGCCTGGGCGGGGCCCTTATCATCGTCCTGCTCGCGGTCCTCTCCTTCGGCGGGCTCGGGATACTCTCGGCGAGCTTCATCCTGGTCTACCAGCGCGGCACGCCGGTGAGCTATGCCGTGGGCGCCCTCTCCTGGCTCCTGGGCGGCGTCCTCTATCCCGTGGAGGTCCTCCCGGGATGGCTCCAGATCCTCGCGTCCTTCCTGCCGATCACGCACGCGATCCGCGGGACCCGCGCGGCGCTCCTCGAGGGCGCGGCGTGGCCCGAACTCATGTCTTCGATCGGACCGCTCCTCGTCTTCGCGGTCGTGCTTCTTCCCCTGGGGCTCGCGAGCTTTTCTTTCGCCGCCCGGCACGCCCGTGCGGCCGGGACCCTGGGTCATTACTAGCCGGCTCCCCGCGAGCCAGGATAGAATCCCCTCGTGGCCGTCCCCCGCGGGTCCTCACGCGTCGTCGCGGCCCGGGAGCAGATCTCCTGCGATCTCGCCCGGGAGGCGGTCATCCTCCACCTCGGGACGGGAACATACTATGGCCTCGATGAGGTCGGGGCCCGGATCTGGAGCCTGATTCAGACTCCGACGACCGTGGACGAGGTCCGCCGCGCGATCGAGACGGAGTACGAGGTCGAGCCCGAGCGATGCGAGCGAGACCTGATTGCCATGTTCGAACGACTCGCGAAGGAGGGGCTGGTCGAGGTGTCGGAGCCTGGTGGATGAGGCGACTCTCTCGCTTCCTCGCCCTGCCTTCGGGGGAGCGCGCCATCCTCGTCCACGCCGCGCTTCTTCTCGCCGCCTTGCGGGCCGTCCCGGCGTGGTTTGGCTTCGGGAGGATCCGGGCCGTGCTCGCGTTCCTCGCCTCGCGGCGGCGCGTCTTCCGCCGCCGCGTTCGCGTCCCCGAGGAGAGGATCGCCTGGGCCGTGTCGGCGGCGGGCCGGCGCCTGCCCGGCACCACGTCTTGCCTCGCCGAGGCGCTCGCGGCCCAGGTTCTCCTCGCGCGAGAGGGGCACCGGGCCCGGCTCGAGATCGGCGTGGCGAGGGGTGAGGGCGAGAGTCTCGCGGCCCACGCGTGGGTCGAGTGCGGGGGCCAGATCCTGCTCGGGACGCCGGAGCCGGGCTTCCGGTACACGACTCTCCGTCCCCCGGGGAAGGACCCGGGCGCGGCGTTCGCGTCGCGAACGCCGTGCACGGGCGGGGGGAGAGGAGAGGCGAGCGAAGCGAGCCG
>JACQVV010000603.1 GCA_016209595.1 Planctomycetota bacterium | reverse complement strand
GCCGAAAGCAGCGCGCCCAGCGCCGCCCCCCGAGCCTCCACGCGAGGTGGAGGAGAGAAAACCTGCCCCGCCGCCCCCCGCGCCGGAAAAGAAAAGGGGCGAGAAGAAAGAGAAGACCGAGAAGACCCGCCGCCCGACTGCCGCCGTCCCGGAACCCCGGCCGCCTGAGGACGAGGACGAGCTGCCCGAGCAGGAAGACCTGGACGAGATGGACTCCTCCTCGGCGGAGGCTCCCCCCGGCGCCAAGCGCCTCCTCACATGCGAGAGCTGCAAGGCCGTCTACAACGTCACCGGGATCGAGATCGGGCGGAAGATCCTGTGCCTGCGGTGCGAGACCCTCATGGAGGTGCGGGACGACCTTCCCGTGGTCTCCGAGGCCGACATGGTCGATCTCCAGGTGATCGACCTCGGGCCTTCCGCCCACGCGCGCGAGCTCACCTCGACCAAAAAGGCCTTCCGCGACTTCTACGAGAAGGAGACCAAGCGCCGGCGCCGGCCCCTCACCGAGCGCACCGTCCGCGTCTCCGTGGCCGAGCTCCGGGACATGGTGGACCAGGATCCGAGCTACCAGGACCGGCCCGGAGTGGCGGAGAGCATCGCGCGCTCCGCGATGCTCGCCGCACGTCGCGGGAAGAGGGGCGCGGGAAAGAGGAACCCCATCGGGCTCCTCCTGGGGATCGGCGGGGGCGCCATCGCCGTCGCGGCGCTCGCCGCCTTCCTCGTCTACCGCTCCGACCTCGCCCGTGGCCGCGAGCAGGAGAAGGCTGACCAGGAATCCGAAACCCCTCCCTCGCAGGCCGGGCCGCGGAGCGCCGACGAGGTCCTCCCGCTCGGCCAGACCGTCGTCTTCTACGGGCTCGTGCCGGGAGACGCCGAGATCTTTGCCACGCCCCCCGTCGTCGGCACCACGCTCGTCAACCGCGACCGGATCCAGGTCTGGATCCAGGACGAGGATCTCGCTCGGCAAGAGATCTTCAAGAAGATCCTCGACCAGCGGAACCAACCGGACGGCGGGCGCATCTGCCTCAAGGTCAAGGCCCGCGTGCGCGCCGTGATCGCCGAGACTCCCATCCCCGCCGGCGCGAGCGACAAGGTCTACCTCGCCGTGATCGAGGTCGAGGAGCTCGGCTTCGACGACTGGCAGGCCACCGAGCCGCAGATCGAGGTCCAGGGGCAGGAGTAAGGCTCCCGGGGCCGATGGACCACATCCGAAACTTCTGCATCATCGCCCACATCGACCACGGCAAGAGCACGCTCGCCGACCGGTTGATCCAGGCCTGCGGAGCCATCGCCGAGCGGGACTTCCGCGACCAGATCCTCGATTCGATGGACATCGAGCGCGAGCGCGGCATCACGATCAAGGCGGCCACGATCAGCCTGCGGTACACGGCCGCCGACGGCCGGGAATACGTCCTCAATCTCCTCGACACGCCGGGGCACGTCGACTTCAGCCACGAGGTGCGCCGGAGCCTCCTCTCCTGCGAGGGGGCGCTCCTCGTGGTGGACGCGAGCCAGGGGGTCGAGGCCCAGACCGTGGCGAACCTGTTTCTCGCCATGGAACACGAGCTCGCCATCCTGCCGATCATCAACAAGATCGACCTCCCCTCGGCCGACGTCGATCGGATCCGGATCGAGATCCACGAGGACCTCGATCTCGACCCCTTCGAGGCGATCCCCATCAGCGCCCGGGAGGGGACGAACATCGAAGCAGTCCTCGAGGGCATCGTGACGAAACTGCCCCCGCCGAAGGGCGACCCGGGAGCGCCGGCAAAGGCTCTCGTCTTCGACGCCTATTACGATCCCTACCGAGGGGCCGTGCTCCTCGTCCGGGTGTTCGACGGGACGATCCAGCCGGGCCAGGAAGTCCTCTTCCTCCACACGGGCGCCCGGTACGAGGTCGAGGAGGTCGGGCTCCACCGGCTCGGGCGCGTGCAGACCCAGTCGCTCGGCGCGGGTTCGGTCGGCTATGTCATCGCCGGGGTGAAGAGGATCCGCGACATCGACATCGGCGACACGCTGACCGACGCGCGCCGTCCCGCCGCCGGGCCCGTCCCCGGCTACCGCCCGGCGAAGCCGGTCGTCTTCAGCTCGATCTACCCCATGGCGAGCGACGACTACCAGGACCTGGCAGGCGCGATCGAGAAGCTCGCCCTGAACGACGCGGCGCTGGTCTGGGAGAAGACGGCGTCCGCGGCCCTCGGATTCGGCTTCCGCTGCGGGTTCCTCGGGCTCCTCCACCTCGACGTCTTCCAGGAGCGGCTCGCGCGGGAGTACGGGATGGACCTCATCCTCTCGGCCCCGTCGGTCCGATACCACGTGACCCTGAAGTCGGGCGAGAACAAAGAGGTGGACAACCCGAGCGACTGGCCCGACCCGAACGGGATCGAGCGGGTGGAAGAGCCCTACATCAAGGCGACGATCCTCATCCCGGAGGAATTCATCGGTCCCGTCATGAGTCTTTGCCGCGACTTCCGCGCCGCCAGCCAGAACATGAGCCATCTCGCGGTCGGCCGGGTCGAGGTGAAAGCCGAGATGCCGCTGGCGGAGGTCCTCTTCGAGTTCTACGACCGGCTGAAAAACCTCACGCGCGGCTATGGCTCCTTCGACTACGATCCGCTCGACTACCGCGAGTCCGACATCGTCCGGGTCGACATCCTGGTCAACAAGGAGCGCGTGGACGCCCTAAGCTACCTCGTCCACCGGGAGAAGGCCAGGAGCCGGGCGCTCCACTACTGCGAGCGCCTCGCCGAGACCATCCCACGGCATCAGTTCAAGATCCCAATCCAGGGCGCTATCGGCAGCGACATCCTCTGCCGGACGACCATCAACCCCTACCGCAAGGACGTCCTGGCCAAGTGCTACGGCGGCGACATCTCGCGAAAGCGCAAGCTCCTCGAGAAGCAGAAGAAGGGGAAGAAGAGAATGAAGGTCGTGGGGAACGTGGAGATTCCCCAGGACGCCTTCGTGGCCGTGCTCCGGACCGAGAAGAAGTCGTGAGTGCCGCCCGCGAAGCGATCACGTCACCAACTGCCCAAGGCAAGTTTCAGCATCCTTTTGGGACTGCATGCTCCTATCGCAACAGCAGTTGAGTGGCTGATTCGTCAGGGGAAGAGTTCACGCATCTCGCGGTCCGCCTCGTCGTCGCTCGCGCAGTACGAGCGAACTCTCGCCTGGATCGCGCCACGCAGCCTCCGGCGAACAAGGGCTACCCCAGACTTCACCGCCTGCTCGGGGACGGCGAATTCGCGAGCAACCTCCGCGTAGGTGGGCCGCGCGCCGCCCGCGGCCGGGTCGAGGTCGACGCGCCGGAAGAACCGGAACGCGCTGTCCGGCCCGCCCGCCGCGAGAGAGCGCTCCGTTTCCGCGACGGCGTCCTCGAGGATGCCCCGGAGCCACTCTCGATCGAAAGCGGCCTCTGGCGCGGTTCCATGCGCCGCCACGGGAAGCTCGGCGTCGTCCAGGGAAAGGACAGTCGCGCCCTTGCCTCGCTTGAGCGTCCTTTGCTCCTTGCGGGCGTCGAAGAGGAAATGCCGCAGGCAGGCCTTGAGAAACGTGCGGAATCGTCCCTTGGACGGGTCGAGACCGGCGAGGAAATCCCCGGAGAGGAGCCTGGCGAAGAAGGCCTGGGTGAGGTCCTTGGCCTCCTCGTTCGGGCGGCGGCCGTCGTGCCGGATGAAGAGGTAGACCGGCTTCCAGTAGTCCCGGCAGAGTCGCTCGAGGTGGTCGCGGCGGCCCTTGCCGTCCCGCGCGTCGAGAATCGATTCCCAGCGAGTGTCCGGGAAGCCCCCTCCCGGGCCCCCCATCTCTGTCGCTTGGTCTTTCATCGACGAGCCAGCCTCCGGTAAGGAGCTAGACTACACGTGTTTCGCTCCGCTTCCATGGCGAAAGGGCCATTCCTCGGGGCTCCGTTCCGAGAGACCCTTCCTTGACCCGGCGCCCGCCGGGGCATATCTTTTCACTTGGCGATGCCAGCCGGAGTGCGGCGAGTGGATATCGAACATTTGCGGCATGTCGTGGCGGACGTCGGCGAGGAGGAGTTTGCGGACCTTTGCTTGCGGCTGGGTTTCGCAACCCCTGCCCAAGTGGACGCCGCGCGCGAGGAGCGCGGTTCGGGCGGATGCCGCCTGCGCCTTGACCAGATTCTCGTTCGCCGCGGCGTCCTGACGGGAGCGCAGATCGCCGAGCTTCTGAGACTGCGGGGCGGAACGTCGCCCGGGGACGGCGACATCGAACATCCGTCCGACTCCGATGGATCCGCCGGGGCGCAGGGCGTCCCCGATCGGATAGGGAACTATCGGATCGAGCGCGAGCTCGGCCGCGGTGGAATGGCGGTCGTCTATCGGGCGCAGGACCTGGATTCCGGGCGCACGGTCGCCCTCAAGGTGATGCTCGCACGCCGGAGAGGAGGAAACACCCTCGCCCGTTTCCGTCGCGAGGCGAAGGCCGTCGCGCGCCTCCGGCACCCGAACATCGTTCGTGTCCTGGGCCGCGGCGTCGATCGTGGCCGGCCGTTCCTCGCCCTGGAGTACGTCGAAGGCCGGACCCTGGACCAGGAACTCGCCGGAGAGGGCCTGAGCCGCGAGGAGGGACTCCGCATCGTCCGCGAGATTGCACTGGGCGTTGGCCACGCCCACAGGAATGGCGTTATCCATCGCGACCTCAAGCCGCGAAACATCCTCATCGACTCTACGGGGCGTCCTCGCATCGTCGACTTCGGTCTGGCGAAGCTCGATGATAGCGGGACGCGCCTGACGAGCACCGACGCGTGGATCGGAACGCCGCTCTACATGGCCCCCGAACAGGTTCTTCGCGACCACCGGGGCGTCGGGCCCTGGACCGACATCTACGCCATGGGAGCGATCCTGTTCGAAACGCTCTATGGGGTCCCTCCTTTCCGCGCCGACTCGAGCCAGGCGCTCTTCGCGAAGATCCTGCGGAAGGCGCCCGAACCTCCTTCCACCGGAGGGGCGGACGTCGATCCCGCTCTCGCGGCTGTCGCGCTCCGGGCCCTCGAGAAGGATCCCGAACGGCGCCAAACTTCGGCGCTCGAATTCGCACGGGACCTGGGGCGAGCTCTCGGAGAGACCGAGTTCGAAGCCGAGACGAGCGACCCCGAGGGCCCTCCTCGCTCGATCCGAAGCCGCTCCCGTGCCGCCGCCCTTGCCGGAGGGCTCATCGCACTCCTCGTCGTGGGGCTCGCGATCGCCCGGGGCTGGTTCGCCGGCGACGAGTCCGTGGCGGACCCGATCGTTCCTGCGTCCGGAGCGAAGAAAGAGACCCGACTCGCTCCCAGGTGGGTGGAGCTCGCGCGAGAGACCGGCGTCGCGATGCGCCGGCTCGAAGACGCCTACCATGGCGCGTCGTCGAGCTCCGAGGAGATCGAGGACGCGCTGGCCTCGATCGAGGAGGCAAGCCGGGGCGAGGGTCCGGCGGCAGACCAGGCCGGTGCGTGGCGGGACCTGGCTTGTTTCTACGCCGGCCGCACCGGCCCGCCGGCTCCGCGTGGGACGGGCGGAGTGGAGCTCTTGCTGGCGGCGCGCGCGCGGGTCGCTCTCTACCTCGAACGAGCCGTTCCCCCGCTTGGAGGGGGAACCGACGGGGAGCCGCCCGCTCTCTCATGGTCGGAACCAGGGGCGGTCGCCTCGATCCGGGAGGAGGCGCACGAACTTCTCGTCCGCTCCGTCTCTGCCGGGGAGGGGTGGCCCGGGGGGGCCGGGGCCTGGTACGCCGCCGCCCGGGAGCTCGCGGATCGAACGGCGAATCCTCCCTCCGAGGAGGGGAGGCAGGCCGAGGAGGGACCGCAAGTCGGCTCGCTCCTCGAGGCGGAGGTTCGCGCGATGCGAGCCCTCTCGAATTACCTTGCCGGAAGGCACGCGGCGGCCTCGGCCGACTGGGTGCCGGGAGCCGACCGCGGATGGGCGTTTGCTTTCCGGAATCTGGCTGCCGCGGAGATCGCCATCGAAAGAGAGCGGGGGTCCGGGTCGGGGGATGCGTCCTCGGGCTATTCCCGGGCGATCGACCGTCTCGACCGGGCGATTGCCTCCCGCCCCCAGGACGCGAGTGCATTCCTGTTCCGGGCGTACGCGCACCAGGCCCTCGGGCGCGCGGCGGAGGCCGGCGGGAGGAGTTCCGCGGGCTCCTACCGGAAGTCCATCGCCGACTCGACCGAGGCCGTGCGGCTCGAACCCGGAGGGATGGGCGCGCGGGCCATACGTTCCGCGGCATGCCGCCTGCTCGCGGACCGGGAGGCGGCGCGCGGCGACGATCCCTCGGGTGCGCTCGGCCAGGCCGCCGACGACCTGCGCACCCTTGCCGACGCGGCGCCGGAAGACGCCGACGTCCGGATCGCGCTTGGAGACGTTCTCGACCGTCTCGGGCAGCCCGAGGAGGCCGTCGCGGCCTACGAGGCGGCTCTCCGGCTCCGGCCGGGTGACCCGGCGATCGAAGCGCGGCTTGAAGAGGTCCGCAAGCGGGTGGGAAGATGAGTCCCCGATGAAACGCTCCAGACCGCCGCGCGAGGACGAAACCTGGGAGGGCGAGAGCCAGGGGCCGCCCGCCGCCTTCTCGCATCCCCGCTACGAAATCGGCCCCGTCCTCGGCGAGGGAGGCGTGGCCGTGGTCTTCCGGGCCGTCGACCGGAATGTCCAGCGCCCCGTGGCCATCAAGGTCCTCCACGACTCGACGGGCCGGGCCGACACCTCCCGCGTGCGGCTGAAGCGCGAAGCGCTCGCGCTCTCCCGGCTCTCCCACCCGAACATCGTCACCGTCTACGACGCGGGCGAATGGGAAGGGCGATTCTTCCTCGTCATGGAACTCGTGGACGGCGCGCCGCTGGAGGAGGTCCTGAAGACCAAGAAGATGTCGCTGCGATGGATTCTCCGCCTCGTCGAGAAAGTCGCCCGGGCGGTGCACTACGCCCACCAGAAGGGGATCGTCCATCGCGACCTCAAGCCCGCGAACATCCTCGTCTCCAGGAACGGCGAGCCGAAGGTGGCCGATCTTGGACTCGCCCGCATCTCGGGGGCGCAGACTGCCATCACGCGCACAGGCGCGGCCATCGGGACGCCGTTCTACATGGCGCCCGAGCAGGTCGAGGGCTCCCCGGACCTCATCGGACCGAAGACGGACATCTACGCACTCGGCGCGGTCCTCTACTTCGCCGTTGCCGGCCAGCCCCCGCACCCGGGGCAGACATTGGCCGAGGTTTTCGCCCGAATCCTGACCGAGGAGGCGCCCTCACTCCGCCAGGTCGCGGCAGGGACACCGCGATCGGTCGAGGCCATCGCCGCCCGCGCGCTCGCCAAGGACCCCGAGCGGCGCTACCCGAGCGCCGAGGCGTTCGCCGACGACATCGCCCGCTATCTCTCCGGCCGTCGCGTCGCCACGAAGGGGACGGGAAGGATCGAGAGAATCTGGCGTCCCGGCCCGAAGCCGGCCTGGGTCCTCGCGGCCGGGGCGGGCACCCTCGCCGTCGTCCTCGGCCTCGTGACCTGGGCCCTTCTCGACGGGTTCCGCGGCGAGGAGCTGCCTGTCGAAAGCGCGGCCGAAGCGGAGCTCTCGGATCCCTCGCGGCCGGTCGTCGAAGAGCCCGCTGAACTTGCCCAGGCACGGTCGCGGCTCGCCCTTGCGATCGCGGGGATGGAGGGTCGAGACTCGGGCGGCCGCGAGCCGCCCGCGCTCGCCGCCGAGGCACGGGACCTCGCGTCCGCCACGATCGAGAAGGTCCCCGAACTCGCAGAGGCGTACGAGATCCTTGGGCGCGCCCGGGAGATCCTGGGCGACTGGGCCGGGGCCGAGGAAGCGCTCCGGACAGCGGTCGAGCGGGGAGGCGGAGCCTCCGCGCGGTTCCAGCTCGGTGTCGTCCTTGCCGAGAGGCTCTACCTCGCTCGCTCGACGTTCTACCTCACCAACATCCGCTCCGTCCGCCCGGACGAGCCCAGGCTCGCCGCGGCAGCGGCCAGGGAGCTCGCGCTCGTTCGAGATCTTCCCGGCCCGCACGGGGAGAGCGCCGCTGCGCTCGCCGCATATGCGCGCGGGTCCGGCGTGGAGGCCCGCCAGATCGCTCTCAATGCCCTCGACCGCTCCCGATCCGGATCGGGCGTCGATCTCCTCCTCTGGGCAGCGGCCGTCTCGGCGCCAAAGAAGGGCGACACGGATCTCTTCGACGCCGCCCTCGCCGCGCGGCCGGCCTTCCCGATCGCCCTCATCGGAAGAGCGGCGGTACGTTTCGAGCGAACGGAGTACGCGGAGGCAGAGGCCGATCTCGATCGCGCGCTCGCGATCTCTCCGACGTTTGTCGAGGCGATGACCACTCGGGGGATGACTCGGGACGTGAGGGGAGACCTTCTCGGAGCCATCGAGGATTTCGATCGCGCGATCGAGCTCGCCCCCGACTACGCGCCGGCCCGAGTCCTGCGCGGAATCCTCCGCGAAAAGAAAGGAGACATCCACGGTGCCCTCTCCGACTACTCGGAGGCGCTCCAGCGGGAACCGGGAATCCCGGAGGCCCTCGTCTGTCGCGGGGTGATGCGGATCTACGAGGACGAGTACGGCAGTGCCATCGGCGATTTCACGGCCGCCCTCGTGCGGGACCCCGACAGTGTGGTGGCCTACACGAATCGTGGCGCCGCCCGGGAGTTGACCGGCGACTTGGCCGGCGCGATCGAGGATTACACCGAGGCCCTCCGCCTCGAGCCAGGGACCGAGATGGCCCTCTACAATCGCGGCAATGCCCGTGTCAAGGTAGGAGACCCGGACGGAGCGATCGCCGATTTCGACCAGCTGCTCAGCGGCTCGCCCCGGCACGCTGGGGCCTACTATGGCCGGGGCGTCGCCCGACACGAGAAGGGCGACTTCGCGGGCGCGCTCGCCGACTTCGACCGCGCTCTGGAGATCGAACCGGAGAACCTCCAGTTCCGTCTCAATCGCGGGGTCGCCCGGACACGGCAAGGGATGCTCCAGGACGCGATCGATGACTTCACCGAGGTGCTCCGGCTGACCCCGAGGCAAGTCGACGCGCTGGTAGGACGGGCGGACGCGAGACTGAGAGCGGGAGACCGCGAGGGAGCCCGTGCGGATATCGAGAAGGCGCTGGGCCTCGCCCCGCTCTCGCCCGACGCCCATGTGATCCTCGGCTGTGTCTACTGGGATGAAGGAGCGAGGGGGAACGGAATCGCCGAGGTCGAGCGCGCCCTCGAACTCGCGTCCCCCGGGTGGCGGCGACGGGCGGAAGCGAAAGCCTGGCTTGACCAGGCGAAGAAGGCCCTTGCCTCTGGGTCGGGCGAAGACACCGAGGAGGGCCCCCCCAAGGAACCCCCCGGGCCGGTCAAGGAGGAACCCGCCGATCCCCCGGGCGGCGGGCAGGCGGAGCCGACGCCGGATCGTGGGGCCGGGAACGGCGCCGCGAAGCAAGGGGACCGCTGGAAGTGGGAGGAAGGAACGCCACTCGACCACGGAGCGAGGCTCCAGGCCCTCGATTTCTCTAGGGACGGCGCGCTAGCCGGCGCGCTACTGGTCTCCGCGGGGTACGGCGGGGTCATCCGGCTCTGGGACGTGAAGAACTCCACCCAGCTGCTGTTCTTCTCGACCGAGAACGTGCGGAACTTCGGCGTCGCCCTCGACCCTCGTGGCCGCAGGGTCGCGACAATCGGAGTGAGGGCCATCTCAGGGTCCGACCACGACCCAAAAGTCCAGATCTGGGATGCGACCACGGGAAAACTGTTCCGCACGTTTGACGGCCTGTACTACGCTCCAAGCCCGCTCTCGATGTCGGCGGACGGCCGGTATCTCGCCTTCCAGCCACAGGAACTCAGCCGTGCGGTTCGGATTTGGGACCTTGAGCGAGATTCTCTCCGCTCCAATCTGCCCGTAAACCCGAAGAATACGAAGGGGCGCCCGAGCCTGGTCCTCCGGTTTCATCCAACACGGAACATCCTCGCCTGTGTGGATAGAAACTGCGGCGGGGAAGCCGACGTCTACCTCTGGGACCTCGCGGCGGACGATCAGAGAACGCAGCTCGAGGGTGCCCGCGACAAAGTGACGTCGCTTTCCTTCAGCCCCGACGGACGGCTCCTGGCTGCTGGTGGGAGCCAGGGGACGATCTGGATCTGGGACTTGCGGAACAACCGCCTCCTCCACACCCTCGCGGGCTGCCACGCGCCCAAGGGTAACGAGATGGACAGAGTTCTGCTGGCGTTTGTGGCTGCCAAGGGGGGGCGCTGGCTGGCGTCGGCGGGAAACGACCGGACGATCCGGATCTGGGATGTCGAGTCGGGAAAGCAACTCGCGCTCGCCCCCTGCGACGCCGAGGTGTTCGCGATCGAATCGCAGCCCGGCACGAGAACACTGGCAGTTGGCACGGGCGACCAGAAGATCCACTTCCTCTCCTTGCCAGACGAGTTGACGGAAGGGGAAGAGTAGAGGGGCGCCACCGGCGATCGAGATTCTTCTTCGTCGGCCCTCGGCGAATCTCGAGATCTTTCTCTAGGGAAGGTGAAGGGCGTTCGCACTGGAGCGCGGACTCTCCGGTGCGAAGCCGATCGGCTCCTGCGCCCCTTGCCAAGAACTCGGAGGAGGTTAGAAAGTGCCGGCGACACTGACTCGGGGAATGCGGACCTGCGGGACCGTGGCCCTCTCCCTTCTCGCCCTCGTCGCGCTCTTCGCCGGGAGAGGCCTCGCTCAGGGCAACTCTCCGGAGTCCGCGGCTCTTACGCTGCTCGAGTCCCTGCGCTACAGACCGATCGGGTCTCCCATGCCGGGACTCACCATCGCGGCGAACGCGGATGGCATGGAGCTCCTCCAGGACTCCATCGTGGTCGGCGCGCTCCAAGTCGACCGCTTCGAGATCGGGAAGCCCGAGGCGAACGAGGATCGGGCGAAGGTGCCCTTCCGCTGGACCGCTCGATTCGACGAGTGCTCCTGGCTCTCCAACACCCGCTCCTGGCTAAAGAACCATGGGGAAGAGGAGAGCGAACTGGCTGATCTGGAGCGCCTGAGCCAGGTCCTCAAGCGCCACCTCGAGTCGTCCCAGCACCGGATGTACCTCGTTCGTGGGGGGGACGGGAGATGGGACGCGCTGTCGCCCATCGAGAGTCCCTGGGGCGCGGACTCTCCCGCCCTGGCGGCGGAGAATCTGCTGCACGCTCTCGGTCGCGGCGATGTCGTCGAAATGACTCGAATGATCGGGTCCGCGTCCTCGGACATGGCGATCGAACTCGGGCCAGTGCAGGTACCCTCAGCGGCTTTCGGCGGGTGGCTCCGCATCGAGCGTTTCGAGGCGGATGCGCCAGTCGAGGTCAAGGATCCGCGGGGGTTCACTTTCACCGTCCGGGTCCGCTGGGCCGCGCGTGTGGATGTTCGCGAGTGCGCCAAGGCCCTCCTCCGCGCCGAACAGGAGATGTTTCCAGTCGCGGACGCCACCCCGGAAGACAGGGCCCGCGAGAGCGAGATAGCTGCCGAGCAGGCCGCGGAACTCGGCTCCTGGGTCCGCGGGAACCCGGTCGTGACCGTGGAAGTCGTCCGGGAGAACCTCGACCGCTACTGCGCCAGAGTGATCCGGTAAGGGAGTACGCCCATGATTCGCTTTCCTTTCCAGGTGTGCGCGAGTCTCGTCTTCGCCGCCTGTCTCGCCTGGCCCGCTCTCCCGCCGGCCGGGGCGGACTGGCATCGGGAGGTCGTGCTCCATCGCCACGAGGGCTCCCCGGTTTCGGGGAGGTTCGTCGACTATCTTCCCGAGGAGACCTACGTCCTCGCGACCCCCTCCGGGGAGAAGATCGAGGTCCCCGAGGCCGATGTCGAACAGGTGGAGTTCGCCGACGTGCGCAGGCATCTCGAGCGAGAGGGCCGCTATCGCCGCCCCCTCGACCCCGCCGCCCGCGAGGTTCATGAGGTCGTCCTCGCCGATGGCGAGAGATACAACTTCAACCTCCGGGTGAAGGAGAGCCCGGAAGGCATGATCCTGTTCTGGCGCGGTCTCCTGCAGGGCGCGGGCGGCGGCATGACCTACTCCCATTTCGTCGATCTCGGTTCGGCGAGAGGAGACACGGCGGTCAAGGACGCTCCTCCTGGGCTCGATCTCGGGTGGCTCGAGGATGGCCGTCTCGTGGCGGGCGATCGTGTGCTACGAACGTACGAGCTCTTCGCTCGCTTCCTCGATCCGGCTCCCATGAGGCTATCCGGGAAGGTCTCGCCTCGGAGCGGGAACCGGTATCTCTACCGGGCCGTGAGTCCCGCCGGGGGGAGGGGGTGTGACCTGGTCGTCGTCCTCGAGGTGGTGGAAGTGGGCGAGGGTTCGGTCCGCCTGCGATGGGAGGAGTTCCTCTCCTGGACCGGTGTCGAGCTCCTGGGCTTCCGGGTCGCCGAGGCGCGCGAGTGGGCGAGCCGGGCCGAGTGGCGTGAGGGCGATGCGCTGCTCTGGTCGCGCTTCCGGTACGGCGACTATATAAAGGCGACCTACAGCTTCGAGTTCGCGACGAGGGACGGCGGCGAGATCGCTGGCAACGACTGGGACATCCTGTTCGGCAACAGCGGGCCGTTCCCGGTGGCAGCGGCCCATCGTTGTGGAGGCGACGAATCCGGCGACTGTCCGGGCGGCGTGTCTGGCATCCGCGAGATCGACCCCGAGCTGACGGATACCGGGGATCCTCAGAATCTCGCTGGCGGCGAACTGGCCAAGGAGTGCGCCCTTCGCCGGGGCCGCACCTATCTCGTCCATTCGGTGGATATGGACTCCGACGTCTGGGCGATCTTCAAGGTCACGGACATCGATCCGGCCCGCTGGGTGAAGATCCACTGGCAGGTGCTGCGGAGGGACGGCGCGAAGTTCGCCGGGCCTGCCCGTAGCGAGAAGGAGGACAAGCGATGAAGTGTCACGCCTTTCTCCTCGCGCTCCTTCTCGGCGGAGCCGTGCCGGTCCCCGCCCACGAGCATCGCGAGGTCACCCTCTTCCGCCACGACGGCGGCTCCGTCCAGGGAGCCCTTGTCGACTACCGCCCGCCGGGCCGGTACGTCCTCGCCGCGGACGGAAACGAAGTCGAGGTCGACGAAGACGATGTGGAGCAAATCGTCTTCTCGGGAGTCCGCGAGCGCTTCGGCCTGGACCGGGTCTCCCGGCACGCGACCGTCGGCATGGGAAGCAGCAGGTTCTGTTTCGTCCCGCTCCACAGGGGCAAAGAGCAGCTGACCTATGTTGGCTATAGGCATCACGGCCCGCTCTCCGGAGATCTAGCGGGTATCCACTTCGTGGAGCTCGGTCGCGTCCCGTCCGAAGCGGTCCGGTTTGACGACCGGGGACGCCTCCTGGCGGATGGGCAGCCGATCCGGGCCTACGAGCTCTTCGCCGCGCCCTCGGATCCCGCCCCCTTCCGGATCGTTCGCAGTGTCGAGCCCGTGGTCGGTCGGGCCTATCTCGTCCGAACCTGGTCGGAACACCACGACGCGATCGCCTATCTTCTCGTCCGCGGCGTCACCGAGAACGAGGTAGAGTTCGACTGGGTGCTCCTCTACTCGCTCAGTGAGAGCGAGGCCGCGCGCCGCTGCGCGCCGGCGGATTCCCGGGCGCCTCCCTCCGGGCGGATCGTTCTATGGGATGCTGGGGTCTACCAGAGCGATCTCCACTCCGGCTTCGAGTTCATCGAGGGACGACGCGGCGGCCTGAAATACGCTCAGCGTTCGACGGCGATCAGGCACGCGGGGGCCGCGGCGCTGCACGTCTACCCCCTCGCCCAGGATTCCGGGGATCCGGGCCGTTACGGCCTGGCTCTGCATGAGGGAGCCCCCCCTGACGACCCCAAACGTCTTCCCCGCTCCGGGTACTCCGATCAGCTCCGGGTCGAGCCGGGCGCGACCTATGTCTTTCGAGGGTGGCAGTGGGAAGGGAAGATCCGGAAGGACGTCTGGGCCCTCTTCACGGTCGAGGAGATGAACCCGGGAGGCTGGATCTCTCTTCGGTGGCGCCGCCTCGCCCCGTGAACGAGGCCTCGCATCCATCCCACGATTCGATGCACAATGAGGACACGCTGCCGGTCCGCCGTCCTTTCCCTTCCCGGCCTGGCCGGTTTGTGTTTCGTGGAGGCTTGCGGACCTATTCCGCGGACCAGGAGGCTATGCCATGCAGAAAACCGGCCTGCGCGTCGTGGCGAGCGCCGCTATCCTCGTCTTGGCGAGCTCGATCGCCGTCTTGTCCCGCTCGAACCCCGGCGACCCCAGGTCGGTTGCCTGGGCCGACGAAGAGGGCGAGGAAAACGGTTCGCTCCTCTCGCTCGTTCGGGCAGCGCGCGACGGAGATGCTCGCGCCGCGCGCGAGCTCGCGGAGGCCGTCGAGGCGGGCGGGCCCACCGTGCTCGGCGCGGTGGAAAGCCGGGAGATCCTGGCCGTGCTCCTCGGCTCGGATGTCCTCCGGACCTACTACCATGACGACCTCGCCCGGATCGTGCTCGGAGGGCTCCATCCTGGAGACCCAGACTTCGACCTAGGCTTCGCGCGCGTGCCGCTTGCGAGGGCCGAGACGGAGCCGCCGCCTCCGTCGGGTCGGGGGGCCGGCGAGGCAGAGCGCGTCCTCTACGCGGACCTTGCCCTGTCGGTACGCGACCTTGTCGTCCTCTGCGTCCGCCTGCCCGCGGAAGGCGTATGGGGAACCGCCGTCCTGGCGAAGAAAGATGGGCGCTGGTCCGTGCTAGCGACGTACTTGCCCGAACACTGATCGGGAGCGCTTACCCGATACACGGGATCCTCGACGACCATCAACCCCTACCGCAAGGACGTCCTGGCCAAGTGCCAAGGCGGCGACAGAACGCCTTCGTGGCTGTGCTCCGAACCGAGAAGAAGTCGTGAGGCCCGGCCTCTACCTCCATGTTCCCTTCTGCCGCTCGATCTGCCCCTACTGCGACTTCGCCGTCACGACCGGACGCCCTATGGACCGGGAAGGGTTCGTCGAGAGCCTTGTATCGGAAATGCGCCTGTGGGACCTCGCTGGTTGGGGCTTCGACACCGTATACGTCGGCGGCGGGACGCCTTCGTCTCTCGAGCCGGACCAGCTCGGGCGGATTCTGGGGGCCACCGGTGCACCCGGCGCGCGGGTGTTTCTCGAGGCGAACCCGGAGGACGTCGACAGCGACCGGGCCCGGCGCTGGCGCGATCTCGGCGCCGCGACTCTCTCGCTCGGCGTCCAGTCTTTCGACCCCGCGGAGCTCCGCTTCCTCGGCCGGCGCCACCGGGCCCCGGACGCAATACGGTCCGTCGAGACCGCCCGCGACGCCGGCTTTGGTACGGTCTCGCTCGACCTCATCTACGGGCTCCCGGGAGAGACCCAGGACGCCTGGCGGAAGAACCTCGAGGCCGCGCTCGCCCTTTCCCCCGACCATCTGTCGTGCTACCAGCTGACGGTCGAACCCGGCACCTTCCTCGGGAGGAAGCGTGCTCGGGGCGAGCTGGCCGAGCTCCCGGAGGAGGAGCGGGCCGATCTCTTCCTCTTCACCCACCGCTACCTGGCGGACGCCGGGTATCCCGCGTACGAGGTATCGAACTTCGCCGCCTCCCCCGAACACCGATCGTCCCATAACCAAAAGTACTGGCGCCACGTCCCTTACCTGGGTCTCGGTCCCTCGGCCCACTCCTTCGACGGCGCCCGGCGGTGGTGGAACCACCGAGCCCTCGGCGACTACGAGGCGGCTGTCGGTCGAAGCGAGCGTCCCATTGCGGGGGAGGAGACACTCACGGCGATGGAGCTCGCGCTCGAGGCGGTACTCCTCGGCCTGCGCACGGCGGACGGGATCGATCTCGCCCTCTTTCGCGAACGCCACGGATTCGATCTCGTGGAGGCCAACCGCGACCTCGTCGCCCGCGAGACCAGCGCCGGCCGCATGAGGGTCGAGGGCGGCCGCCTGTGGCTCGCCCTCGAGGGCCTGGCGATCGCCGACGGCCTCGCCGCGACCTTCGAGCTCTCGCCCGTGGAGGCCCGCTAGCGTCCTTTGACGCTCGCGATCAGACCCTCGATCTCCGAGCGCCGGTCTCCGGGAGCGAGGTCCCGCGCCCGGGAGAGGGCGTCAAGCGCGTCGTCGCGCCGCCCGAGTTTGTCGAGGAGGAGCCCGTAAGCCCGCCAGTATTCCCAGGAGCCGGGATCGCCGCTCACCGCGGCCAGGAGGTCCGAACGGGCGTCGTCGCTGCGGCCCTCGAGGAAGAGGAGGGAGCCGCGACGGTAGCGGGTCTCGTGGTTCCCCGGATCGAGTTCGAGCGCGCGATCGTAGTCGGCCAGTGCCCCCGCCCGATCCCCGCGTTCGGACCTGAGGAGTCCTCGCTGGTGGTGCGCCGCGGAGCTCCCGGGCTCCACTTGGGTCGCCTGGTCGCAATCCGCGAGCGCCTCGTCCGGCCGCTCCGACATCCGCAGGGACAGCGAGCGGGCGAGAAGCGCGGCCGCGAGATCCGGCCGGAGCTCGATCGCTCGGGAGAGCTCGGCTTCGGCCTCCCGGTGGTCTGCTCCGGCCTCCAGGGAGAGCCCGAGGAGGAGGCGAGCGGCGTAGGAGACGGGGTCCGCCGAGAGCGCGGCCTCGCAATCGGACCTGGCTCCGTCCCATTCGCCGCGGGCGTACAGGGCGAGGGCGCGCAGCACCAGAAACCAGGGATCGCCTTGGCTCCATCGGACGGCTTCGTCCCAGGCCGCGAGCCGGCTTTCGGGGACGGTCCGGCTCCAGCCGAGGAGGTGGGGGAACTCCTCTCCGCCCGGCCTGCCCGCGAAACGAAGCGCGTTCTCCTCGCACAGGGCCGCGAGATCCGCGCTCCTTCCTTCCTTCAAGGCGCGGTACGCGAGCGCCACCTGCCGGTCGAGGTCCTCCTGGGGCGAGGCCCCGCCTGGAGCGCTCGCGCGACTCTCGACAAGGAAGGCCTCCTCGAAACGCGCCAGCGCCAGGTCGATCTCTTCGCGGTCCATCGTGAGGGCCGGGTCTACCTTGCCGCCGCGCCCCGTGGTCACCGCGCAGTGCGCCTCCCGCTGGGCTCGCTTCAGGTGGACGCGCGCCAGGAGCCGGAGAATCTCGGGATCGCCGGGATGGGCGGCCAGCGCGCGTTCGCAAGCCGCCTGCGCGTCGCTCCACGCGCCGCGCGCGAAGTCCTCGCGCGCGGCAGCCCGGAGCGCCACGAGATCGGGTGGCTCGACGACATCGGTCGGCTCGGCCCGTTCGACCTCGCGTGACTCCGGAGCCTGCTTCTCCTCCGGGGCGTCCACGATGGGGCGGAGGTCCGAAACGTCATGCCGGCTCGCCATCCAGACGGCGATCCCCGCGAGCGCGACGAGGACCCCGGCCGCGAAGGGCGCCCACGCGCGCGCGGGCGCGGGTCGTGGCCTCCTCGTTCTCTGACGCGAGGGCGTGGGCGCGGGACTCTCGTCCCCGCGAAAGCCGGAGATCGCGCGGGCGAACTCCGCGGCCGATGCGTGGCGCCTTCGTGGATCCTTCGAGAGGGCCTTTCGATAGACGCATCCGAGAGCGCGCGGAGCGCTGGCCGGCTCGGCGAAGTTGCCCGAGAGGATCGCCTGGACGATGGCAAGAGGGCCTTCGCCTTCGAACGGGCGGCGCCCGTGGACGAACTCGTAGAGCATCACCCCGAGCGCCCAGACGTCGGTCCACGGCCCGATCTCGTCCAGCCGGCCCTCGACCTGCTCGGGCGCCATGTAATGGAAGGTCCCGAGGCGTTCGCCCGTCTGCGTGAGCTCGGAAGCGCCACCGATCCAGCGCGCGAGGCCGAAGTCGATCACCACGATTCGCCCGTCTCCCGTCACGAGGACGTTCGCCGGCTTGAGATCCCGGTGGACCACACCCGCCCGATGCGCGTGGTCCACCGCCTCCGCGGTGCGGATCAGGGCGCCCACCCGGCCCGCGAGCGGCATCTCCGGAACGACCTGCCCGAGCGTCCGGCCCTCCACGAACTCGGTCGCGATGTAGGGGACGAGGGAGGAGGTCACGCCCTCCCGGGCCGTCCCGATCTCGTAGATCGTCACGAGCCCCGGGTGCTGGAAACGGGCGAGCGCCGTGGCCTCTCGCCTGAGTCGGGCGACGAGGATCGACGGGTCCCCGCCGGTCCGGACGGCCTTGATCGCCACGCGGCGTCCGAGCTCCAGGTCCTGGGCCTCGTAGACGACGCCCATCCCTCCCCGCGCAATCTCCCGGATGATCCGGTAGCGCCTGGAAAACGTGATCCCGCGGAGG
>JACQVV010000600.1 GCA_016209595.1 Planctomycetota bacterium | reverse complement strand
GGGAGGGGGATGCACGGAGTCCGGGCTCCCTCCGGTCGAGATCGAGCTCCCGGAGCATGTTTGGCGGGAGCTCGAAGTGCTCTCGAGGCTCCTCGCGAAGAGGCTCGGCCGGACGGTCTCCCCCGCCGAAGCGATTGAAGAGGCGCTCTGGCAAGTGCTCGCCAGGTGGGGCGGTCCCGCGCCGCTCTGGGAGTCGTACCGGATCCTCGTTCACGAGGAACGGGGCTCGGGGTTCTCATGGATGCTCGGGCCGGGCGGGGAGACGATCGAGGTCAAGGCCGCGAGGATGGAGGAGATCCGGGCCATGGGCGCGGCTATCTACGACGTGGCGGCCGAGGAAGAGGCCGCCAGGAAGCGGGAGCAAGACAGGGTCGCGCGGGCGCTCGCGCCCGAACCGAGGACATGGGCCGAGATGCAAACGCGATGGCGGGACCCGTCGCTCTCCGAAGAAGAGTCGTTCCGGGCGGCCTTCGAGACGGCGTTGGGACGGCCGGGAAGAGCGCCGGAGCCGGATGTCGCGCTCCGGCGGCTCGTCTACATCCGTGACGGGTGCAGGTGCGGCGTGTGCGGGTGCCACGCGACTCTCTTCGTCCATGTCCACCACGTGGACCCGAGGGCAGAAGGAGGAGGGAACAACCCCGGGAACCTGGTCGTGCTGTGTACGAGGTGCCACGCGGTCACGCACTCGAACCGCGGGAGGCTCGTGCCCCGGAAGCCTGGAGGGGTTCGCGTGTGCAGGGTCTGGCAGCGGGATCAGAGGCCCGGGAGGCTCGAAGGGCGGTCCGGAAGGCTCGGAGGGCCAGCTGGGAGTCTCGAATGCGTTGCGGCGGATCCCTCCACCGGCCCGTTGGCGGCTCCGAGTGCCGCGGTTCCCGGATAGGGGAGGGACGAGCGGGTTGATTTCGCACGCTCGAAGCGCAAGCAACCGCGCCGGGCGCGCCCATCGCGCGCGAGGGGCGAGGTTCTCGGGTGCCCGGCGGGCTCGCTCCGCCCACGAGGCCGCGCGCTGATCCCGGGGCGTGAGCACCAGAAACATCGAAACGATGCCGCGGCAGGAAGCCCTGGGGGACTACGGGTGCGCGCCGGCTTCGCGCAGGCGGCGCTGGAAGTTGCGCATGGACGCCGGATTGGGCAGGAGCTCGAATCCGTTGCGCCAGTGCCACGCCATGGACTCGCCGTTGCCGAGCATGAAAGAGCTGGTCAGGCTCGCATGGCCGAAGTCACGCAAGGCGATGGCGCTACGGGCCAGCAGGGACGAAGCGACCCCGTTTCCGGCGTACCAGGGGCTGACGAAGACCCAGTCCAGGTGTGCCTGGGCCTTGCCCGCGTCGACGGCAGGGTCGGGTGCGGAGGTGTTCCGCCACGAGTCCCAGCGCCACGGGTCGTCGCGATAGCCCGGCGGCTTGAGCACGACGAGCAGCGCCGCCCGGACCTCGCCCTTCTCCCCGGCCGCCACCACGCTCGCCGCGGGGACCAGCGGGCCATCCCCGCCGCGACGGACGTGCTCCATGCAGTCGCGCCCTGCCGCCTCGCTTTCCTCGTCGGTCAGGGAACAGAACGGGGGCACGCGGCCGAAGGCGAACCCGCAGAGCTGGCCGAGGCGCGCCCAGTCGCGCTCCTCGACCGGCCGGACGGCGAGCTCGCCGATCCGGTGGTTGTCGGATTCCAGCGGCGTGAAGCGGGTCAGGTCGAGCGACGCATAGCAGCTCCGCCTCCTCCTCAGAGGATCAGCCGGTGCCAGCGGAGTCTCTGTCGGCCATCGCCTTGAGGACGGTCTTGACCTCGAACGGCACGAGGTCGGGAAAGGCGCCGAGGACGACCGCGCAGAGCGCGGAAGCGGCGGGAGTCGCGAAGCTCGTCCCGGTCTGGACGGCATGGCCTCCCCCCGGTTCGGCCACGACGACGTCGTCCCCGTGCGCCACGTACTCGATCGGACAGTCGCGGCGGTAGAGGACCCGGTACGGGGAAGGGAGGTTCTCCCGGTCGACGCCGATGCAGGAGGAGTTCTCCGCGGGGAAGCCGTTGTCGGAGAGCGGCATGTTGCGGCGCGCCGCGACCACGATCTGGTTCGCGCGGTACGCCTCCTCGCAAAGGGCGAGGAGCTGCGGGCGGAACTCCGAGGATGCGGCGAGGCTCATGTTGATCACGCGGGACCTCCGGCGGATCGCCTGCCGGAGCCCCTCCAGGAGGACGATCCCCCTGCCCAGGCTCGACGCGTCGAGCACCCGGACGTCCACGAGGCGGGCATTGGGGGCGAGCCGGGCGATGATGCTCGCGACGCCCGTCCCGTGGCCGAAGTCGTCCGTGTTCTCGCCCACGGGCGCCTCGACGGCGCGCGGCGAGTCGTCCTGGAGCTCGATCCGATACGCGGCGGCCACGCGGCCCGCGAGATCCGGGTGCGTGGCGTCGATCCCGCTGTCGAGGACGGCGACCTCGACGGGTGCGAGGTCGCGCCGGAGGAGGTCGTCCGCTCCGAGGCCCAGGGCGTCGAGGAGGCCTGACGACACGGCCGTCACTCGGCGCGCACGGGCGCGATCAGGGACTCCAGGCTCGTGAGAATCCTCGCCACCTGGAGCATCGTCTCCGGTCCCCTCTTCACCAGGCGAGAGACGGAGGCCACGATTCTCTCCTCCAGGTCGGGGATCTCCTTCGCGGTTTTGAGAAACACGGTGCCGCCCGGGACGGCTGCCGACTCATAGGCCGCGAGCCGCCGCCGCTGCTCGACCACGACTCCGGCCACCGCGGCGAAACGGCCGTAGATCTCCGCATCGCGGTTCGTGAACTTCCGGCCGGGAGCGAAGCTCAGAGCCGTGAGGACGCCGACGACCTGTTCGTGCACAATCATGGGCGCCGCGATGGCGGCGCTCGGGAGCCCCCGCTCGGGTCTATCCCCGGCCTTTTCGCCTTCTCCCGCGACCGCCGTCCCCGAGATCTGGACCTCGCGCGTGAGCGCCGCGAGCCCCGGGAGGCCTTTGCCCAGCGGTACGCGCGATCCCTGGAGCCGCGCCTCGCCCATCCGCTTCCCCACGACCATGGTGATGACGAGCTCCTTGCTCTTCGAGTCGAGAACGAGGAGCGAGCCCTCGTCCGCGCCGAGAACACGGTTTCCGAGGTCGATCAGGAGCTCCAGGATCTTCGCCTCGGGTGTCTGGGGAAGGATCGCGAGATAGGTCGTGAGCTCGGTGGGACTCGTCATGGGGAAACGCCTTCCTCGGTTTCGGTGTCGGCCGCCCGGGCCGCCGCGAGCAGCCGGGCCAGATACCCTTGCCGCCCGGCGAGCTCGGCCGGCGGTCCGACCTCGACGAAGCCGCCCGCTTCCAGGCAGCAGATCTCGTCCGCCATCCGGCAGACGAACTCGATGTCGTGGTCGACGAGGAGCACGGTGACCTCGCGCGCGATCTCCCGGAGCACGGCCTCGAGCTCGCGCTTCCCGATCGCGTCGATTCCCGTCGTCGGATCGTCGAGGAGTAGAATCCTCGGCTTCCAGAGCAGGGCCCTCGTCACTCCCAGGATTCGCCTCTGCCCGCCGGAGAGCCCCTCGCCGATTGCCCGCGGGAGAGGGTAGTCGAGCGGTCCCTTGCCGGGAGGCGTCACCCTCACGAGAACGTCCCAGAGTCCCGTCCGGCGAAGGGCGTTCTCGAATTCCTCGTCGGTCGCCTCGGCCCGGGCGAGCCGGAGGTTCTCGCGAATCGAGTCGGCGAGGAAGAGGGGGAACTGGGAGACCTTCGCCACGGTCCGGCGCAGGCTCGAAAGGGTCACGTCCCGCACGTCCCGGCCGCCGATCCGGATCGCGCCGGACTCGGGATCCCGCAGTCGCGCGAGGAGATTGAGAAGCGTCGACTTCCCTTGCCCCGCCCGGGCGACGATCCCCGTGACGCGCCCGGCCGGAAATGCGTGGGTGAGCGAATCGAGGATGAAGGGAGAGTCGGGCGAGAAGCGGAACGAGACCCCTTCGAAGCGAACGTCGGGGGCGGATTCCAGGGCGAGATCGGTCGCGCCCTCCTTCTCCGCGACCTCCGGCTTCGCCTCGAGGATCTCCAGCACGCTCTGGACCTGGGGCCAGGAGGCGGAGAGCCCGACGAAGAACTGGAGGATCTGCTGGATGGGCGAGATCGCGGCGGGAACGAAGTAGAAGATCGCGAGGATCGCGCCCGCCGCGGCGGGATTCCCCGATTTCAGCGCGAAGAACACCCCGTAGATGAGGAAGACCGCCTGGAGGATCGTCGGGACGCTGCCCTGGAACTGGGTTGCGAGCTCGCTCCGGATCACGGCGGCGACGCGTTTCCGGACGAGATCGCGAACCCGGACCGCGAAGGCGTCCCGGCGCTGTTTCTCGGCTCCCATGAGCTGGACCTCCAGGGGGAGCGAGGCGGAATTCGTGAACTCGCTCGCGAGGGCGAGGTCGCTGTCGCGAACGAGGCTGAAGGCGGCCCGGACGTGCGTGGAGATCCACCAGCCGGCCACCGGGAGAAGGACGAGCATGGCGAGGAGAAGGCCGCGCATCCAGAGGGGGGTCTCGGCGACCGCGGACAGGTTCCCGGCGAGGAAGACGAGCGCGGTGACGAGACTCACGCCCTGGACGATCGGAGTCGAAATGAGCTCGCGAAGGAGGACCTGCGATCCCCCGGCGTAGCGCGTGACCACGACCGTCGTCTGGCCGAGGTCGTGCTGGCTGTGGAAGGCGGGACCGAGGATGAGGAGTCGATCGTGGAGCCGCTCCTGGAGCCGCCCGACCATCCGGTTGTCGGTCCAGGACGTGAGCATACGTTCCAGAAAAACGAGCCCGATCCCGGCGATGGCGAGGGTCGCGAAGACGACGGCGGCCGTGCTCACGTTCGACGGGACGAGCCTCGACAGGAACCCTCCTCCCGCGGGTGCTCCTGTCTCGCCTTCTCCCCCGGCCTTCGATCCGGAGGACGCATCGGCTCCGCCGCTCCCGAGTCCCGAGATCGCAATGGCAAGGACCTGGACGTTGTACTGGACGACAAGACGACTCGCGACCGCGACGGCCACGTTGAGCGCATAGAAGCCCAGGACTCCCGAGACGACGAGCCAGGCCCAGCGGTACAGCCGGAGGTACGGCACCCCTTCCGCCGGCTGGCCCGGGCGGGGAGGGGGCGCTTCCTGCCCCATGCCGGACACGCGCGCGCCCTTCGGCGGCATGCCGGCGGTTCGGGGCGGGATCTCCCCCCGGCCGGGTGATGCGCCGGGGGATGGAGGACTCTCTCCTTTCATCCCCCGTACCCTGTCAGCGTGTCTGGACGGCTAGGCGCGGAAGCTGCACCCGCACCAGCAGCACGTGAACCAGAGGTAGACCTGATCGTCCACGTAGCACCAGCTCACGCCATGGCACCACGGACAGACGATCTGCTGCCAGAAGCGACACTGCGCCTCGACCTCGGCTTCCTTGGGCTTGTTGACCGTCCCGACTCCCATTTTGCCGCGATCGAGCTTCTTCGCCTCGGCCGGCTCGATCTTCGTCCCCACCTTGATCTTCATCTCCGCCATGTTTCTCTCCTTGTGATCGACTGTGCTCTCGGAGTGTTCTCGCTCCATACGCTTCGGGCAAACCCCGTTCGTGACGCTAATCCGGGGAAGAAGGTCTGTCAACGCGAATTCCCTCGACTGCTTCCTTCGAGAGGAGGGCCCTCTGGACCCCCGGCTTCCGGCCTCCCGGAATCTAGAACGAGATCGAGCCCCCGGAGCGAACAGCCTGCCCGTTTTTCGGCCTCGGCCAAGGAGGCGGGCGCGTCCGCTCCCCAGAGGTGCAGCGTCCCGGCCTGGTCTCCCGCCGCCAGGAGCCGGCCGTCGGGCGAGAAGGCAACGGGTCCGAATCCGGCGTGGCCGGCGGTCGAGAGGGCCCGCAGGCGGGCGCCGGTCGCGGCGTCCCAGAGCCAGATCGACTCGCTTGCCGTGGCGACGAGCCGGCCGTCGGGGGAGCCCGCGAGGGAGAAGACCGCCCAGTTGTGGTGTCCGCGGAGCGCGGTCGATCTCGCGCCCGAGGCGGGGTCCCACAGGGCCGCGTTCCCGTCCTGCCCGCAGGTCGCGAGGACGCTCCCGCCCGCCAGGAACCGCACTCCCCGGACTCCGCCGGCGTGGGCGCGCCAGGCCCTCACCGGCGCGGGATCGGCGGATTCGAGCTCCCAGAGTCTCACCAGCCCGTCCATGCACCCGGCCGCGAGGAGGTTCGAGTCGGGATGGAACGAGACCGAGGTCGGCCAGTCGGGCATCTCTTCCAGGGCGCGCGAGACGGCGAATCCGTCGAGGCGAACAAGCCTCACGCTCCGGTCGAACGAAGCCACGGCGAGCCATCGGCCGTCCGGCGAGAACTCGATCGCGGCGGTCGGGGGAACGGCGACCGAGGCGAGGACGCTCCCGTCCGGGACGAGCCGGAACCGGATCGAGTTCCCGTCGCTCGCGGCGGCAAGCAGGCGGCCGTCGGGCGAGAACGCCACCGCGGCGGCATCTTTCTGTCCGTCGGTCCAGCGGGCAAGGACTCGCCCGGAGGGGGCCTCGCGGAGTTCGACCGTCCCATCCCGGCTCGCGGTAGCAAGGCTCCCGCCATCGGGCGCCCAGGCGAGCCCCTGGAGCGCGCTCGAGTCGCCGGGGAAGGCGCGCTCGCCTCCCTGGAGGTCGAGCGACCAGATCCGCACGGCACCGTCCGCGCCGGCCGTGAGGAGGCGGGGATTCTCCGTCAGGAAGTCGATCGAGGGGATTTCCCCGTCGTGGGCCCGCACGAGCTGAAGGGGTGCCTCCTCCTCAAGCGAGTGGAGGAGGACGGTCCCGTCGCCGTTCTCGAAGGCAAGCAGGCGTCCTTCGGCCGAGAAGGCGAGAGATTTCGTCGCATTGGCCGCGCACCGGATCGCGCGGACGAAGGCTCCGTCCACAGCATCCCAGAGCCGCACCGACCGATCGGCGCTTCCGGTCGCGACAAGCTTCCCGTCCGGAGAGAACGCGACGGACGTGACGTAGAGGTCGTGTCCAGCGAGCGAGCGCACTTTCTCGCCGCTTGCCACGTCCCAGATCTCCGAGGGAAGCGCGCCTCCGGTCGCGAGCCGCCGGCCGTCCGGCGAGAACGCGACGGCGAAGACGTCCCGGGGCACGGGGAGCGTCCGGGCGAGCTCTTGCCTGGCGACGTCCCACAGGAACGCGCGCGGGCTTTCCCCGCTGCCGGTCTCGTTCGATCCGGCCAGGCCCGCTGCGAGGAGCGAGCCATCGGGCGAGAAGGCGAGCGCTGTCACATCCCCGGGGGTTTCGTGCGCGGCGGCGAGATTCCCGTCGGGAAGGCGCCAGAGTCGGAGCTCGCCTGCCGCGCCGGTCGCGAGGAGATCGCCTGCTGGGGAGAGGGCGACGGCCGTCACAGGGCCGCGTCCGGAGGGCAGCGCGAGCCTTCGTTCGCCTGTCCGCGCGTCCCAGACACCGGCTGTCCCGTCCAAGCTCGCGGTCGCGACGAGATCCCCTTCGCGGGACCCGGCCACGGCGACCACGAGACCCTCGTGTCCCCGAAGCGTGCCGGAAAGGACGAGAAAGGGCCTGGGGAGCGCGAATCGGGCGGCGTACGTTCGAGCCGATTCGGCCCTGCGGGCCGCCCCCCAGAAAAAGACGCCCGCATCCAGGAGGCGTCCTTCCGAGAGCGCCACGTCGCCCTTGAAGACGAGCGCGTCCGCGAGGGCCGACTCCGCTTCGGCCCGCCGCTCGGCCTCTCCGGCGAGAGCTCGCTTCTCCCGTTCAAGCGCCGTTTGCGAGGCCGAGAGCGCGTCTTCTGCCTTCCTTCGCTCCTGGGCTTCCCGGTCTCTTGCCCCCGCGATCTGCACGAACGCCGCCGCCACGGACGCGAGGACCACGGCGGCCGCGACCCCTCCCGCGGTGACCGCCGGCCGGTGGCGGCTCGCCCACTTGGCGAGGAGGTGCCAGACGCGATAGGTCGCTGCCTCGAGGGGATGGCCGCCCAGGAACCTCGCCACGTCGGCCCTGAGTTCCTCGACGCTCCCGTAGCGGTCCTTCTTGCGCGGCTCCATGGCGCGCTGGACGACCGCGTCCAGCTCCCAGGGAATGTTCCGCCCGGGGGCCCTCCGGGAAGGCGGAACGAGATCCTCCGTGAGAACCTTGGAGATCACTTCCTCCACGGTCTTTCCCGTGAACGGCGGTTCGAGGGAGAGGAGCTCGTAGAGCATGGCGCCGAGCGAGTAGATGTCGGAGCGTTCGTCGATCTCGTCCGAACGTCCCTCTGCCTGTTCGGGCGACATGTAGACCGGCGTTCCCATCACCGAGCCCATCTCGGTCTTGAAAGGATGGCTGCCGGGGTCGCCCGCCACGCCGGCCTCTTGTTGTTGTTTCTCTTCTTCCTGCCCTCTGCCCTCTTCCCCCTGCCCCCTGATCTTGGCGAGCCCCCAATCGACGACCAGGACTTCCCCGAAGCGCCCCACCATGATGTTCGCGGGCTTGAGATCCCGGTGCATGACGCCGCGGCTGTGGGCGAACGCCACGCCGTCGCAGATCTTGAGGAACGTCTGGAGGAGCTCGGCGAGCGAGAGCTCCGCCGGCCGGCCTTCGAGCTCGCGCGCCTTCTCCCCCGCGAGGATCGCCGCGAGCGACTCGCCTTCGATGCGCTTCATCGTGAAATAGGGCCGGCCATCCGCGGACCGTCCCATCTCATGGACGGGCGGTATGTTGGGATGCTCGAGCTGTCCCGTGATCCGGGCCTCCGCATGAAAGCGCACGAGCTGGTCGGGGCGCAGGAAAGCGGGGTGCGCGCGGAGCACCTTCGCGGCGACCGGGCGGTCCAGTTCCTCGTCCCGGACGAGATACACGGCCGACATCCCGCCTCGCCCGAGCTCCTCGACCACGGGGTATCGCCCGAGCTTGTCGGTCGAGGATGGGAACGGCTGGCCTGGCGGGAGTGGCGCGGGGCACGCGGCCGTCTCGAGATCGCCCGGCTCCGGGGACCGGACGCCGAGCATCGCGCGGAGCGCCTCGCTCCCCGCCCCCTCAGGGGATGGGCCGGAGACGGTCTCCTTCGGTTCGTGCGCGCCGGGCATCCGGATTCCTTGGCACCAGGGTTGTCAGGGCTCGATCGTACGCGCGCGTTCGGCCCGAGGCCATGACCTTCCGCTGGTTCCGGGAGCGGGACGCGCCAGGCGCCCGAGACGGAGCCCGGCTACTATCCGGGCTAGTGCCCGTGGACCGTGTCGGGGTCCGAATCCTCGTGGTGGGCGTCGTAAGGATCGTGGACGTCCAGGACGTGGGGGGCGTGGTGTGCGTGGACCTCGCCCAGGGCGTGGTGGTCCGCGTGGTGGCTGCACCCGGAGGCGCCCAGAGCGAGGGAGAGGAGGAGCGCGATGAACGAGGCGACGAGGAGCCGGCGCACGCTACTCGTTCCCGCCGAAGTGCTCGTGGCGGTGGACCGTATCCCGGTGCGCGTCCTGGTCGTGGAGCTCGCCGGGATGGTCGGGCGTGTTGTAGGAGTTGTGGCTGTGCGGCTCGTTGTAGGAGTGGTGCTCGCGGTGGTGGCTGCATCCGGCGAGTGCGAGCGCGACGAGCACGCATGCGAAGATCGTTCGCGGCATGGATCCTCCCCTTTTTCAGTCTTCAGTTTTCAGCCTTCGGATGACGCCATCGCCTTCCTGAAAACTGAGCACCGAAGTCTGAAGCCTGAAACCTGAAGCCTGAAGCCTGAAGCCTGATATGAGCGAACTCTATCGATCGGTGGTCTCGGGGCGGCGTCGCGGGCCGCTCGGGGTCGCGCTCTCGGCCGTGCTCCGGGGATGCTCCCCCTTTTTTCGGCCTGGCAGTCCGGCTCCGACTCTACCTTTATGACGCTGGCGTACTCGCTGTCCATCGGGTGAGCGTGCCGGTCGTCTCCGTGGGAAACCTGACGGTCGGCGGCACCGGGAAGACGCCGATGGTAAGGGAGCTCGTCCGGCGTCTGGCCGCACGGGAGCGGCGAGCCGCCGTCGTTTCGCGGGGCTATGGGGCCACGACGGGGCGGGGGGAGTCCGACGAGGGCGCACTCCTTGCCTCCTGGCTCCCGGACGTGCCGCGGCGCGCCCATCCCGACCGGGTCCGGGCGGCGCGTGAGGCGGTCGAAAAGGACGGCGCCGACTGCCTCGTTCTCGATGACGGCTTCCAGCACCGCCGTCTCTCGCGCGACCTCGACGTCGTCCTCGTCGATGCGACCGAGCCCTTCGGCCACGGCCGGCTGCTCCCGGGCGGGCTCCTGCGGGAGCCGCCCTCCTCGCTCGCGCGGGCGGGGCTTGTGGTCCTCACGCGCGCCGATCAGGTCTCGGCGGAGACTCTGGCGGAGCTCCGCCGGACGGTTTCACGCCTCTCCGGAGCGCCGGTGGTTGAAGCGGTTCACCGGCCCGTGGGGGTGGTCGAGGTGCCTGGAGGGGCCGTGTCGCCTGCGGGGTTCCTCGCGGGTCGCGCCGTCCACGCCTTCTGCGGCATCGGCCAGCCCGAGGGATTCCGCGGCACGCTCGAATCGCTCGGCGCCCGCGTGGTTCGCTTCGACGCGCTGGGCGACCATCACGCCTACGGCGAGGACGAGCTCGACCGGCTCCTCTCGGCGGGACGCGAGGCCGGGGCGGCGATCTCGGTGACGACCGAGAAGGACGCCGTGAAGCTCACGCGGTGGGCGACAAGCGAGCGAACATTCGCCTATCTATCGGTCGAGATCGCGATCGTGTCGGGCGAGGCCGAGCTCGATCTCGCTCTCGACCGGGTCCTGGAGGGCCGCTAGGTGTTCCGCACGAACGAGGCGAAGGAAGCGAAGCGCGAGGCGAAGCGCCGCGGCGCCTTGAAATGGGTCCGCTTCCGGATCGAGTACGCCCTGGTCCGCCTCGTGGCGACCGTGCTTCTCGCCCTCTCCTTCAGGGCCGCATGCCGGCTCGCCGGCCTCTTCGGCCGTCTTGCCGCGCGGGTCGACCGCCGCCATCGCCGCGTAGGGATCGAAAACCTCGACCGGGTCTACGGGGACCGACTGTCGCGGGCCGAGAAAGTCGACCTCCTGACCCGCTCCCAGGAAGGGCTGGCGCTGGGGCTGGTCGAGCTCCTCTGGGCGAGCCGGATCCTACGCCCGGAGACGATCGACCGGCACTTCGAGTCCGAAGAGCACGAGCGCCACGGCGGGGTCTTCCGGCACCCGCGAGGGGCGGTCCTCGTCTCCGGCCATCTGGGCAACTTCTACATGGCCTCGCCCTTCCTGTCCGCCCGCGGGGTCCGATTCGTCGGAGTGGCGCGCGAGCTCGACAACCCGCTTCTGGAGGCGTGGGTCGATCGCCTGCGCGGGTCGGAGCGGGCGAGTTACGTCCACAAGCGGGGGGCCATGCTCGACATGCTCGGAGCCCTTGGACGGCCCGGGGTCGTCCTGGGAGTCCTGATCGACCAGAACGCCGGCTCGAGCGGGAAGTTCGTGGACTTCCTCGGGTCTCCCGCCTCGACCTTCTCGGCACCGGCCCTGGTCGCCAAGAAGAAGAAGGTTCCGATCCTCGTCGGCGCCGTGATCCGGGTCGCGCCGATGCTCTTCCGGTTCGAGGTCTCGGACGTCGCGACCGAGGAAGAGGTCGCATCGATCGGCACCGACGCCCTCGTCGCCCGGCTTTCGGCCGCGTTCGGCGAGCTCGTCCGGCGCCACCCCGACCAGTGGATGTGGACGCACAGGCGCTGGAAATCGCGGCCGCCTTCGGAGGCGCCCTGCGCGACGGTGATCCAAGAGGAGGCAGCACGATGAACGGCGGTCCGCTCGAGCCCGCCGACCTCTCCGGCGTCCGGCGCTACTCGATCGCCGGCCGGAAGAGCCTCGTCTCGCGGGAGGATTTCGTCCGCCTCGTGGGGCCGGAGGCGACGGCGGCCGAGCTCGTCCAGTCCTTCCCAGATATCCTGGTGGGGCGCGAGTTCAAGGCGCTCGCCGCGCGGATCGCGCGCGCCGTGCAATCGGGCGCCAAGGTCGGCCTCGCTCTCGGCGCCCACGTCATCAAGTGCGGCCTTTCGCCGCTCGTCATCGATCTCATGGAGCGCGGAATCGTCCATGGCGTGGCGCTCCACGGCGCGGGGGCGATCCACGACCTCGAGCTCGCGCGCGCCGGAGAGACGAGCGAGGACGTCGCCGCCGGCGTGGTGGACGGCTCGTTCGGTATGGCCGCCGAGACAGGGGACGCGATGAACGCGGCGACTCGCCGGGCGGCGCGCGAGCGATGCGGCCTCGGGCGCGCCGTGGGCCGGGAGATCCTGGAGAGCGGGGCGCCGTACTCCCACCTCTCGATCCTTGCCGCCGCGACGCGCCTCGACCTCCCGGCCACCGTCTTCGTCGCGATCGGGACCGACATCGTCCACATGCACCCCGGGGTCGACGCCGCGGCGCTCGGCGAGGCGTCCTACCTCGACTTCCGGCTTCTCGTCTCGTTCGTCCAGGGCCTGGGCGGCGGGGTCTGGCTGAACGTCGGCTCGGCCGTGATCCTCCCCGAGGTCTTCCTGAAAGCCGTAAACGTCGCGCGAAACCTCGGCTCGCCCGTCGCGGATCTCGCGACGGCCGACCTCGACATGCTCCGCCACTACCGCCCCCGGGTGAACGTCTGCGAGCGGCCCGTGCGGGAGAGCTACCGCCTCACGGGGCACCACGAGATTCTCCTGCCGCTGCTCCGGGTGGCGATTCTCGCCAACCTTCGCGAGACGCCGGGATGACCGACTCGCTCGCCGCCACGATCGGCCGGCTCGGCCGCCCCGAGATCCTCGTCGTCGGAGACGTGATTCTCGACCGGTACGTCTGGGGGACCGTGGAGCGCGTGAGCCCCGAGGCGCCGATCCAGATCCTCGACGTCACCCGGGAGGAGTTCCGTCCCGGCGGAGCCGGAAACGTCGCCGCGAACCTCGTCCGCCTGGAGGCGAGGGTGAGCCTGGTGGGAGTCGTGGGGAGCGATCCGGAGAGCGCCGTGCTTCTCGGGCTTCTGCGCGAATGGGGGATCGACGTCGAGGGAGTCCTCCCCGACCCCGAACGCCCGACGACCGTGAAGACGCGCATGATCGCCGCGAGCCAGCAGGTGCTCCGCGTGGACCGGGAACGGCGCGAGGGCATCGGGCCCGCTATTCTCCCCCGGATCCTCTCGCACGTCCGGGACAGGATCTCGCGGTGCGCCGCGGTCGTCGTTTCCGACTACTCGAAGGGGCTCCTCGCTCCCGAGCTCCTCGCCGGGATCATGGAGGAAGCGAGACGAACGGGCGTCCCCGTCCTCGTGGACCCGAAGGGCATCGACTTCGCGCGCTACCGGGGCGCGTACCTTCTCACGCCCAATCGCCCCGAGGCCGAACGGGTGGCGAAGGAGCCCCTCGACACGATGGAGGCGCTCGCCCGTGGCGGCGAACGGCTGCGGGCCGAGCTCGGACTCCCTGCCCTCGTCGTGACGCTCGGAAAGGACGGGGTGAGCCTCTTCCGCGAGAATCGCCCGTGGGCCCATTTCCCGGCCAAGGCGCGGGCGGTCTACGACGTGACCGGCGCGGGGGACACGGTCCTCTCGGTTCTGGGGCTCTGCGTCGCCTGCGGGGCGGATCTCGAGGACGCGGTCCGGATCGCGAACGTCGCCGGCGGGATCGTGGTCGGGAAACTCGGGGTCGCCCAGGTCTCGCGGCTGGAGCTCCAGCAGGAGCTCCTCCTCCCGGCGGGGCTGGGGCACGTGAAGATCCTCTCGCTCACCGACCTGGTGCGGGCGCTCGAGGACGAGCGGCGCCTCGGGCGGCGGATCGTCTTCACGAACGGGTGCTTCGACCTCCTCCACCCCGGCCATCTCGCGATCCTCGAGTTCTGCCGGTCGAAAGGGGACGTCGTCGTGGTCGGCGTGAACTCCGACGCGTCGATCGCGCGGCTGAAGGGTCCCACGCGGCCCATTCTCGGGCAGGCCGAACGAACCCGCGTCCTCGCCGGGCTCTCCGACGTGGACTACGTCGTGGTCTACGACGAGGACACGCCGGCCGGCATCGTGGAGAAGATCCGCCCGCACGTCCTGGTGAAGGGCGAGGACTGGAAGGACAAGGGGGTCGTGGGCCGCGAGACGGTCGAGCGGGAGGGAGGCGAGGTCCTTCTGTGCCCTCTCGCCCCAGGGCTCTCGACTTCCGGGTTGATCGACCGGATCCTTTCCAAGTACTCAAAAAAATGACCCCCGACGACGTCCGGCGACGCTTCGAGACTTCGGCCGAAATCTACCGCGCCCTTGCCCGCGACCTGGCCGGCAAGGTCCACGAGGTCGGCATGGCGCTCGCGGCCTGCCTTCGCGCCGGCGGCACGATCTACCTCTTCGGGAACGGCGGAAGCGCGGCCGACAGCCAGCACATCGCGGCCGAACTCGTCGGGCGCTACCTCGCCGATCGCCCCGCCCTGCCCGCCGTCGCCCTGACGACCGACACCTCGAAACTCACCGCGATCGCGAACGACTACGGCTACGAGGAGGTCTTCGCCCGCCAGCTCGCCGCGTTCGTCCGCCCCGCCGACGCCGCCATCGGCATCTCCACTTCCGGACGCTCGAAGAACGTCGTCAAGGCCCTCGCGCTCGCCCGAGAGCGCGGCGCCCTCACGGTCGCCCTCACCGGCGCCGACCCCGCCGACTGCGCCGCCCACGCCCGGTTCGTCCTCGCCGTCCCCTCGAAGGAAACGCCGAGGATCCAGGAGTCCCACATCGCGATCGGCCACGCCCTCTGCGAGATCGTCGAGCTGGACCTCGCACCGCGGGGAGCGGGGCTCGCCGGGGATTGACAGCGGGCTTCCCGGGCGCGACCATGCGAACCAACCCTGACCCGCCGGCGGGAGGAAGAGCGATGACCCTACGATCACCACGGCTCGCCGCGATCCGGAGCCCCTGGAGCCTCGTTCTGGGGCTCCTCTTCTTCGCCGCCTTCGTTCCCGCTCGTGCCCAGGAGGGCGCGGACGGGGCGGACTGGACCCAGCGGTACTTCGCGGGGCCTCCGGACGAGGACCTCATGGTCTCGGAGCACGGAACGCTGCGATGGGCGGGGCTCCTCGGGGACCGAAGGCTCCGGCACGCCGGGGCCGTCGGGTGCGTCGCCGTCTCCCCCGACGGCAAGTGGATCGTCTCGGGGAGCTGGGACACGACGCTCAAGGTCTGGGACACGGAGACCGGCCGCGAGTTTCGCTCCCTCGTGGGGCACGAGAACTGGGTCAGCGCCGTCGCCGTCTCCCCCGACGGCAAGTGGATGGTCTCGGGGAGCTGGGACAAAACGCTCAAGGTCTGGGACGCCGAGACCGGACGCGAGCTTCGCTCGCTCGCGGGGCACAAGGAGGTAGTCCTCGC
>JACQVV010000599.1 GCA_016209595.1 Planctomycetota bacterium | reverse complement strand
TTCCCCGAGGGGGCTTCGCCCCCTCGGCCTCCCCCCCGGACCCCCCCTCCAGTCCTTCGGACTGTGTCACGAATCTGGACCTCCGTTACCTTCCGTAACGAGGGCAATACGTGGCATCCTCTTGGCTGTCCCCGCGCAAGGCCCTGAGACACAAGGCTTTCCTGAGCGCGCCGAGTGCAGAGGCCGGCGGCATGGGGTTTGCGACCCAAGTCCCGTCCTCTCCAGAACTTCGCAAGCGATCTGCCGCCAGGCGCCCTTCATGAGACGCGTCCACATCTTCGAGCTCCTCGATCTTGCTCCGGCCGAGCTCCACGTCTTCCATGAGAGCGGCGAGATTCTCTTCTCCTCGGCCGAGGGCTTCGCGCACACCGACATCGCGAGGCTCGAGGAGGTCGGGATCGAGTTCGTCTACGTCCTCGACGGGTACGACAACCTCCCGCAGTTCGCGATCGCCCAGAGGAACAAGTTCATCCTCACCGACGAGCTCCTTCCCGATCACGACCTCGTCGGCCCGATCGTCACGCCCGACGGCACCGTCCTCGTCCGGCGCAACGACCCCGTGACCCCCACGTTGAAGCGCGAGCTCAAGCGATGCGGCTACTACTCCGTCTGTGTTCGGAAGACTCCCGTGGAGCTCCGCCTTCACGAGGTGCGCCACTTCCGCCGGCTCGTGAGAGGGCGTAGCCGGCCCCGCGAGAGCTCCGGCCGCTTCCGCGTGCTGGCGTAGACGGCACCCGGCGAGCGAGCTCCGCTCAGTCGCCCCCCCCGAGCCACCACCAAATTCGCCGGACCTTGCCGCTCCCGTCGCACGGACGGCATGGAACTCCGCTCCCCGTCCCCTCCCACCCCCCGCGCTCCGTCCTCGCCCGGAGAGTCCCGGCCCCACCGCACGCGGGGCACTGGACCTCCCCGGTGACGAAGAGGAAGCTCGCCATGAGCGCCACACCGACGAGGAACGCGAGAATCCACTCCCGGACCCACTGACCGCCCGGATCCGCCTTCTTCGCCGGGACCGTGCCCTCCGGCACCGCGGTCACTTCGGGCGCGCCCGAAGGCCTTCCGCTGTCCGTTCCCGACACGGGCGCTTTCGTCTCGCCCTCCGGCGCAGCCGCCACGAGCTAGTACCCCTTTCCTTCCGTCTTTCCGGTGACGATCGCTACGGACGCCGAGGCTCCGATCCGATCGGCTCCCGACCGCAGCATGAGCTCGGCCCGTGAGGCGTCCTTCACGCCCCCCGAAGCCTTCACCCCCATCTCACCGCCCACAACGCGCCGCATGAGCGCCACCGCCGTCGCGGTCGCGCCCCCCGAGGCGAAGCCTGTCGAGGTCTTGACGAAATCCGCGCCGACCCGGCGAGCGATCTCGCAGGCACGGACGATTTCCTCATCGGCGAGGAGCGACGTCTCCAGGATCACCTTGACCAGACTTCCCGGGTGTCGCGCCGAAACCACGGCGCGCATGTCGGATTCGACGTAGGCAAGCTCCTTCGACTTCAGCGCGCCCACGTTCATCACCATGTCGAGCTCCGTCGCACCGTCGCGCTGGGCGATCTCGGCCTCGAAAGCCTTCACCTCGGGCGTGTTCGCCCCCAGGGGGAAACCGATCACCGTGCAGATCCGCACGGGCTTCCCGGTGAGAAGATCCCGGCAGAACGCGACATACGCCGGGTGAATGCAGACCGACCAGAAGCCATAGTGGGCCGCCTCCTCGCACAGCCGCACGTGGTCGTCCCGCGTCGCGTCGGGCTTGAGCAGCGTGTGGTCGATCATCCGCGCGAGGTCGCCCCGCACCTCCGGGAGCTTGCAGCGGGTGGAGAGCCGCGCGGCCCCCGCCTGCACGATCGCGTCGACAACCCGCGCGGCGTCGGAAAGCCACTGCGACTCGTCGGGCGACCCGTGGCACTTGCGCCCCCCGCCGTGACCCGACGGGCAGTTCGTGCATCCGTCCCGGCGGAGCACGCGCTCCGTGATCTCCTCGATGAGCTTCTCGGCGTCCGCGTTCCCCTTCACGCGAGGTACCCCCGATCGACCTCGATGTCGTCCACGACGCCCACCACGACGTTCCGGAGCGGCGCGCCCTCGTCGTGGAGCGCGATCCGCGCGGACCCACCGTCGTCGATCACGAGCACTCGATCGCCCACGCCGGCATCCACGACATCGACCGCGAGAAACGACGTGGACACGAGCTTCCCGTCGAGGTCGATCGGGTGGACCACGAGGAGCCGGTGCCCCGCGAGGTGCGGGTTCTTCTGCGTCGAGACCACAGTCCCCGTCACACGCGCAAGAATCACGTCAGGAGCTCTCCCGGCGCCGGCTCCACGAAATCCACCCGGTCCACGATCCCGATGAGCGCGGCATCGATCGGGACGAGGTCCTTTCCGTAGGCCATGACCGCCTCATAGGCGGTCACGTAGAAGACGAGCTCGCCCGCGCCCGCTCCGATCGCATCCACCGCGAGGAACGGCCGGCCGTCGGGTTCCCCTTCCGCGGTGAGGGGCCGGACGATCTGGATCTTCGCGCCCTCGAGGTCCGCGTACTTCTCCGGCGCCCAGACCGTGCCGATCACCCGCGCGAGCCGTGGCATGTCACTTCCGCCCCTCGCGCCGGTCGATCTCGGCGATCTGCTCGACGCGACGCGCGTGCCGCCCGCCGCCGAACGGAGTCGAGAGCCAGAGCTCGACCATCTCCAGCGCGAGCCCCTCGCCCAGGAGTCTCCCTCCCAGCGTGAGCACGTTCGCGTCATTGTGATCGCGAGAGGACTTCGCCTCCGAGAGGCTCTGGCAGGGCGTCGCCCGGATGCCCGCGACCTTGTTCGCCACAATCGCCGAGGCGATCCCGATGCCGTCCACGACGATCCCCCGCTGGCAGGAGCCCGAAGCGACCTTCTTGGCCACTTGGTAGGCGAATTCCGGGTAGTCCACCGCCTCGGCGGACTTGGTGCCCAGGTCCTCGACTTCGAAGCCGAGGGCCTCGAGTCGACGAACGACTCGCTCCTTCAGCGCGTACCCACCATGATCGGCCGCGACCGCGATCTTGCGTACCTGCAGCTGCTGCTCCGGGAGAGCCTCGACATGTCGCTCGGCAGCTGCTCGGACTGCGATCTCGATCCGGTGGCTCGCCGCCGCGTCTCGGGCGAGCGGCGTGACGACCCCGCGGGCCGAGACCTCGATCCTGCGGACGCCCGCTCGGTGCGCCTCCTCCACCTCCCGCGCCGACACGAAATCGAGCGCCGGAGCAGGTTCCGCGCGTGCCGCGACAGGCTCGGCGCCACGAGCGGCCGAGAGCGCGGTCTCTAGCTCCCGGCGCACGCGCCTCCTCACCTCCTCGCGGTCCACCGTCCCTACGTCTCCCGGAATCTGGCGAGCCCTCCCGCGACCTGTTTCTCGCGCTCCCGGTATTCCTTGAGCAGGCTCTTCTCGTCGCGAACCTCGAGGTTCTCCACGATCGCCATGATGACTGCGTCAACAGGCTTGTCTTTCGTGACTCTCGTCTGCCGGGCGGACGAGCCCTTCGCAACGAGGACGATCTCGCCGACGCCCGCCTGGACGCTATCCACCGCGATCACGAAGGAGCCAATGGCCTTCCCCGCGAGATCGACCTCCTGCACGATCTGGAGCTTCATCCCCTCGATCCCCTCGTCCTTGCGGGTCGCCCAGACCGTTCCGATCACACGTCCGAGCAGCATCTCCGGGACCCCTCCTTCGCTCTCTTCTCTCGCTCCGCGCAAAGCCTGCCCTGGTGCGGCACCGTACCAGCGCCTTCCGGCGGTGTCAACCGGCACGCCGGACCGGAATCGGTTTGACAGTCTGGTTTTGGGGGTAGTAGCCTGCCTTGAATGGAACACCCTCTCCGACCGGAGCTCCCACCGATGCGCACCGCGTCCCTTTGCCTACTCGTCCCGGTCTGCCTCCTCACCTTCGAGCTCTCCGCTCCCGCGCAGGAGGATCTCGCCCAGCTCCTGAAGTCGGCTCAGGATCCCGACCCTCAGGAACGCGCCAAGGCCGTGCGCGCCATCGCGAAGATCCAGACGCCCGAGGCCGCCCAAGTTCTCGTTCGCCTCCTCGCCGATCCGCACGACTACGTCCACGACGAAGCCATCCAGGGCCTGACTACTTTCTCGAACGAAGAGGTCTTCCGCTTCCTCCACGAACGCGCGCTCCCCGGCACACGGGACCTCCGGACCCTCGCGGGCATCGCAGCGGTAATCGCCGAGCTCGGTCTCAAGCCGGCGGTTCCCAACCTCGTGAAAGCGCTGTCCGTCGCCCGCGAGGACGCCGCCGTCCAGGTGCTCCGGGCGCTGGCGCGACTCGCCGACCCCCTGGCCAAGGAGGCGGTCGCGGGGAAACTTCGCTCCCCCGAGTGGAAGACCAAGACCGCGGCTCTCGAAGCCTACGCGGCCCTCGCCGGGGAGGAGGCCGTGGAACCCGTCGTCGCCGCTCTCTCCGACCCCGATTTCCGGGCGCGAGTCGCAGCTTTGCAGGCGCTCGCGAAAGTGAAGCCGGACCGTGCCCTGGAGCACGCGAGGACCCTCGTTGCGGACGCCCACTGGTCGGTCCAGGTCGCCGCCATCCGGGTGATCGAACGCGCGAGAGACCAGGCGTCGATCCCGATCCTCGTCGAACAGCTCCGCAAGGAAAAGGGGCGTCTCCGAAAGGACCTCGCCGACGCGCTCCGCACCATCGCTTCATCTCAGAACGACGGCGAAGCCGCCGACCAGTCCGTCGTCACCTACTACGGGATCCAGATCTACTCCAAGCGAGTCCTCTTCGTGACCGACCTCTCCCAGGGGATGAAGGAGAAAGCAAAAGGGTCGAGCCAGTCGCGGATCGCGATCGCCCAGGAGGAGTACATCAACTGCCTCAAGGGCTATCCCGAGGACGGCTACTTCAATCTCGTGGTCTTCGCCACCGAGGTTGCCCCCTGGTCGCCCCATCTGCAGCGCGGCGTCCCCGTGGCAAAGGGGCAGTCGGCCGACTGGCTCGCCAAGATGGTCCAGAGCTGGATCTTCGCACGTGACACCGGCCGAACGAACATCTACGACGCGCTCGCCGCATGCTTCGACGATCCGGACGTCGACACCATCGTGCTCCTCACCGACGCCACCACGATCACCGAAGGGACCTTCCGGACGAAGGAGGATGTCCTGCGGCGTCTGGGCGAGCTCAACCGCTACCGTAACATACAGTTCCACACGATCGGAATCGGCAAGCACGAGGAAACGAAAGCCGCCCGGTCTCTCATCAAGGAGCTCGCCGAGTCTACGCGGGGGACGTTCCTGGAGACCGACTGAGCGAGTGATTCCGCCTCGCGTCTACCTCGACCACAACGCCGCCACCTTCCCCTACCCTGAAGTCTTGGAAGAGATGGCGCACGTCCAGCGCGCCTATCCCGGAAATCCGTCGAGCCTTCATCGCGAGGGGCGGGAGGCGCGCGGGAGACTCGACGAGGCCCGAGAGAAGATCGCCTCTCTTCTCGGAGCCCTTCCCACAGAGATCCTCTTCACCTCGGGAGCGACCGAGGCGAACAACCTCGCGCTACGCGGCTCACGACGCCCCCGGACCATGGGCCCCCGCTTTCTCGCCGTGAGCTCGATCGAGCACCCGTCCGTCGGCACCTGCGCCCGCTCTCTCGCGGCGGACGGCCATCGCGTGGAGTTCCTTCCCGTCGACTCCTCGTGCCGCCTCAAGCTCGACGAGTTCGAAGCATGCCTCGCGCGCGGTCCGGAGCTCGTCTCGGTGATGGCCGCGAGCAACGAGACCGGAACGCTCCAACCGGTCGAGCATGTCGCCCGCCGGTGTCGCGAGGCCGGCGTCCTCTTTCATGTGGACGCAACACAGGTGTTCGGCCGCGAGTCTTTCGACCTCTCGCGCGTCCCCGCCGACTACCTCTCTGCCTCTGGCCACAAGATTCACGGCCCCAGGGGGATAGGAATTCTCGTTCGCCGCGGAAGAGTGCCGCTCTCGGCCCTCTTCGCGGGCGGGCACCAGGAACTCGGGTTCCGGCCGGGGACCGAGAACGTCGCCGCCGCCGCGGGTTTCGCCTGCGCCCTCGAGCTCGTCACGAGACGGCTCGCGGAACGCCGCGTGCACCTCGCGGAGCTCCGCCTCGCCTTGCTCGCCTCCCTTCGCGAGGTTTCTCCGGAGCTCATCCTGAACGGCGATTCCAAGGAGACTCTACCCAACACGCTCAACGTTCGGTTCCCCGGGCTTTCCGCCGAGACGCTGGTTCTTTCTCTCGACTTGGAGGGAATCGCCGTGTCGAGCGGCTCCGCCTGCTCAAGCGGCGCGATCGAACCCTCCAACACCCTTCTCGCCATGGGTCTTTCGAAGCGCGCCGCCCTTTCCTCGCTCCGTCTCTCCCTGGAGGAGGACCTCACTCCCGAGGAGCTCGCGCGCACCGCGAGCGCCTTCCGCCGCGTGCTCGAGCGGCTTCGCGGCCGAAACGTGCGCACGTAGATCGAATTTCTGTTGACAGCCCGCGATGGTTTTGTTACACTTGAACAAATGCGTAAGTGATGTGCTTTCAGCAGGTTGTAGCTGCCCATGGAGAGAGGGAGGTTGGGGCCATGGCGCATCTCGCGGAAGGGGTCTGGAGAGACGTCCTCGACGAGATTCAGCGTGACATAGGCGAGCACCAGTTCTACAGCTGGTTCAAGAATCTCGGGCTACGGGACTACGATCGGGATTCGGCCACGCTCACAGTGCCGAACTTGTTCACCCGCGATTGGGTCTCCGGCAAATACTCTCCCCTCATACAGTCGGCATTCGAGCGCGTCACCGGGCAGGCCCCGCGCATCCTCTTCGAGGTCGATCCCGCCTCCGCCGTCCCGCTCGTTCCGTCCCTTCCAGCCGAGAAAGGTCCCGCCCGCCCGAGCTCTTTCATCTCCGAAGTCCAGCTCAACTCCAACTACAGCTTCTCTCAGTTCGTCGTCGGGCCTTCCAATCGTCTCCCCCACGCGGCATCCGTTGCCGTCGCCGAGAACCCCGCCAACGCCTACAACCCCCTCTTTCTCCACGGGGCGGTCGGCCTCGGCAAGACGCACCTTCTCCAGGCCATCTGCCACGAGCTCCTCGCCCGGCGCCCGGACATGCGGATCCTCTACCTCTCGTGCGAGTCGTTCGTCAACCAGTTCATCGCGGCCATCCAGAGAGGCGAGCTCGTCACCTTCCGCTACCGCTACCGCCACATCGATGCGCTAGTGATCGACGACATCCACTTCCTCGCCAACAAGTAACAGACGCAAGAGGAGTTCTTCCACACGTTTAACACGCTTCACATGGGAAAAAAGCAGATCGTTCTCTCCAGCGACAGCCCTCCGTCCGAGATCCCGACCCTGGAACACCGACTCGTCTCTCGTTTCAAGACCGGACTCGTCACCAAGATCGAACCACCTGTCTTCGAGACGCGCCTCGCCATCCTTCGCCAGAAGAGCCGCACTCGGAACCTCGAGATCTCCGACGATGTTCTTCACTACATCGCCGAACGCGTCGCCACCAACATTCGCGAGCTCGAGGGGGCCATCAACATCCTCTCTCTCGAAGCACGTGCCCTACAGACTTCGACCATCACCCTCGACTTCGCCAAGACCGCCCTCCGCGAGTTCCTTCCGACGCACACTCCCACCACCACGGTGAGCCGCATCATCGATGTCGTCGTCGACGAGTTCGGCCTAAAATTTACCGATCTTCAGTCCAAGAAACGCGCCAAGTCGATCGCCTTTCCCCGCCAGGTCTGCATGTACCTCGCGAAGAAACTCACGAACAGCTCCCTCGAGGAGATCGGGAGCTACCTCGGCGGCCGCGATCACTCGACCGTCATCTACGCGATCGACAAGATCCAGAGATCCGCGGACACTGATACCGAACTCTCCGCTCTTCTCGACCGCCTCGTCCGTCGCCTGCAAAAGGGCACGTGAGCTCCCTTGCTCGGTGGTGGACTTCACGTGGACAAACCCGCTACAATGCGTGGATTCGAAGTTCGCGTCCACGCCTTCCCCCGTCCCTGTCACTCGCGGCGGTACTTCTTGGTTCTTCATCCACACGACTGTCGACCCCTCATCCACAAAGCGGATCGTGTTTCGTCAACCGATTTGCCGAGACCCGTAGACCATTGGCGAACGTTTCTCACAGATTTCACGCTCCAGATGAAGATCTCTGAGAGATCTATTAGTTACTTATCCTTTCTCTAGCGTACGGAGGGAGTGGAGATGTTCCGCTTGCTCCTCCTGGACATGGTTCCGTTCGTCGGCTTCTTGGCCTTGATCGAAGCGACGTGGCTTTACGATCGCGAGAACTTCTTGCCCGCGGGGCTGATCTACGCGCTGCTCTTCTTCGTCTACTTGAAGCTCCAGCGGATAGAGATGTCCCTTTCCGCGGACATTCGGGAGACCTTGCTGCTCAAGACGGACAATCGAGTCGCATATGGATTTGCAAAGATCCTGGCGGCGGCAGTCGTTTGCGGAGCGATCTACGTGAACTCGGAACGCGGGTGGGTGGATGTTCGGCAAGGGATGGAGAAACTCGGGCTGTCACGGACGGCAGCGGCTGGCGGCACGGCCGTCGCGCCGGAGCCAGAGGATGCGAAGGAGGCGACGGGACGATCCGGTAAGGAGCGCATAGACGTGACTGAAGGGGCAGAGATGTCGGGCGAGGCGCTATCTCGTCCGGAGGAGGCACCCGTGCCTCTCAAGGAGGAGTCACCCGGAGGGACGCCGCAAGAGGTTCCGACAGAAAAGATTACAGGAAAGGAGGACGGGGGTTGGGAAGCAGCGGAAGAGGAAAACCTGACAAGGGAGAAGGGGCTCGAGTCCGAGGGACGTCCGCCGGCCAGCGAGGAGCCCGTGAGCCGGGACGAGGAAAAAACGCCGCCGTCGCCGACGACCGGGGGGCAGAAGAAACCCCGAGCTCCTGTGATCTCCGGGTTCCAGACCGAAGCGGACTAGCGACGGGGCTGTCGCTTCACTGCTCGCGCGAGGAGCTTCTCGTCGCGGTGCAGATCGTGGGGCAGGCGGTGCCCAAGCGGCTCGTCAACGAAGCTCTGGACAACCGATTCATCCTGCGGGCGGGGAAGGGTCTCGTGCTTTCGGCGACCGACTTCAACGTGTACGTCGACTTCGCGCTGCAGGAGGGTGCGGCGACCATCGAGCACCCGGGGGAACTCCTCCTGCCGCTCGACAAGGTCGTCCAGCTGCTCCGAGAAGGGCGGGACGATCGGATCCGGATCGAGGAAATCGCCGAGAACCGCTGCCGGCTGATGTTCACGGACGGCTATTTCGATCTCCCGACGGCGGACCCGGCAGCCTTTCCGTCGCGACCCGTGGTCAAGACAAAAGCGATCGGTGCGGCTCGGGTGGAGACGTTCGTGGAGGGTCTCGATCGCGGGAAGGTCGCACGGGCGGCAGAGGAGGGCCGGTACCTCTTCGACCATATTCTTCTGGAGCTCGAAGGGGACGGCTTCACCGTGGTGACCACAGACGGGCGCAGGATGGCGGCCTACGCGGGCGCGCTCCAGAAACCGCTCGCGGGAAAGGAGCGGGTCCTGCTCGCGCCTGCGGCGCTCTCGCAGGCGAGGAAGCTCTGCGAACGTTCGACTGGACTCGTGCGCATCTCTTGCGACCATGCCAAGGTGGAGTTCGAGACGGACCGGGGGACGGTGATCGCAACTGTGAGAGACGATGCGGCCTTCCCGGATTTCCGGCCGCATCTGGATGGACGCCCTCGCTCGCGCAGGGCCGCTGTTTCAAGGGGGCTGCTTCTCTCCGCCACCCGCCGGATCGCGCTCCTCACGACAGAGCACCTGCGGGCCGTGGAATTCCGGCTCCACCCGGGGGAGCTCATCCTTGCCTGCCGAAGCGGGATCACGGGGGAGGGGGAGCTTCGCGTCCCGATCGAATACGAGGGAGCGGCGGAGGAGGTCTTCTTCGACCCGACGTACGTGGCGGAGGGCCTGGCGGCGATGGGGGCGGAGACGATCGAGATCCGCTTCGAGAATGCAGAGGAAGGGGCAATCTTCCATGACGGGGAGGCTTTTCGGTATCTCGTCATGCCGATCCTGATCGACGCCAGGGAGAGCACTCCGAGTTGAGCGACAGAGCGCGGTGCCGGCGAGTCGAATACATGGATCCGGTGGATGATCTCAAGCCGGGGCCGGTTGCCGTCCGAGATGTTTTGGGAGCCGTTCTGGCGAGCTTCCGGCGGCGCGTCGGGCGCAACGATAGCACGCTCGCCGAACGCTGGGGGTCGATCGTGGGGCGGGAACAGGCGGAAGCGAGCCGGGTGCTTTCCTGGAAGGGCGGGGTCCTGACCGTGGTGGTCGAGTCGCCCGCCCTGCTGCAGGAGTTCCAGATGTTCTTCGCGCGGAAATGGGCATCGGAGTGGTCGGCGCGGTACCGGGACCAGCCAGTCGACCGGATCGTGTTCCGTCTGGGTTGTCTGCAGGAGCGGCATGGACGAACAGGAAACTAGCCTCGGACGCTGTGTGGAGCACCCGCAGGTCGCGGCAACGGCGACCTGCAAGAGATGCGGGAAGGCGCTGTGCGTGGAGTGCACTCTCGGCACGCCGCTTGGGACCTTCTGCAGCGACGCCTGCAATCGGGCAGAGCTAGAGGAAAAGAAGATCCCTCATCACCGATACGACGCGAGCACCATCCAGGTGCTCGAAGGGATCGACCACGTCCGCAAGCGCCCGTCGATGTACATCGGGGATCGGGGTCCTGCCGGCCTCCACCACCTTGTGTACGAGGTCGTTGACAACAGCGTCGATGAAGCGATCGAGGGGTACTGCAAGAACATCGCGGTAACGCTCCATGTGGACGGGAGCGCGAGCGTCTTGGATGACGGGCGGGGGATCCCAACGGACCTCCACCAAGAGCTGCAAAGACCGGCGCTCGAGGTCATCATGACAACCCTCCACTCGGGGGGGAAGTTCGACCACAAGACGTACCGGATCTCTGGAGGGCTTCATGGAGTGGGCGTGTCGGTCACCAACGCGCTCTCGGAATGGCTGGAGGTGGAGGTGTACCGGGACGGGCAGATCTACTTCCAGTCGTACGAGAAGGGAAAGCCCGCTGCGGAGCTCGAGAAACGTGGCACGACGAAGAAGCGCGGAACCCTCGTACGATTCCGACCAGACCCGGAGATCTTCGAGACGACCGAGCTCAACTTCGATGTCCTGGCGGAGCGCCTGCGGGAGCTCGCCTTTCTCAATCCTGGGATCCGTATTCGGATCGTGGACGAGCGCGCCGAGAATCGCGACAGCCTCTTCCACTACGAGGGCGGGATTCGCGCTTTCGTGGAGCACCTGAACGAGAACAAAGAGCCGCTCCATGAGGGTGTCGTCACGCTCGCCGGCGAGAACCGTGAGTCGGGAGTGATGCTGGACGTTGCGTTCCAGTACAACCAGGGCTATTCGGAGATGGTCCTGTCGTTCGTCAACAACATCAACACACGCGAAGGAGGAACCCACGTGAGCGGCTTCAAAGCCGCACTCACGCGGGCGCTCAACAACTACGCCAAGAACTACAACGTCGTGAAGGGAGAGAAGTTCCCCTCGGGGGAAGACTATCGGGAAGGGCTCACGACGGTCGTCTCCCTGCGCATTCCGGACCCGCAGTTCGAAGGCCAGACGAAGACCCGTCTCGGAAATCGAGACGTCCAAGGCATCGTCGAGGGGATCGTGTACGAGACGCTCTCGCGGCACCTGGAGGAGAACCCGAAGGTCGGCCAAGAGATCGTGCGGAAGGGCGCGGAGGCCGCGCGCGTGCGTGAGGAAACGCGCAGAGCACGGGACCTTGCGCGGCGGAAGGGTGCCCTTTTCAGCGGCGGTCTTCCGGGAAAGCTGAGCGATTGCGCGAGTGGCGACCGGGAGAACACGGAGCTCTACCTGGTCGAGGGAGACTCGGCGGCGGGCACGGCGAAACAGGGAAGGGACCGGCGCTTCCAGGCGATCCTGCCGCTACGGGGGAAGATCCTCAATGTCGAGAAGGCGCGCGTGGACAAGATGCTTGCACACAGCGACATCAGCACGATCATCAAGGCGATCGGCACCGGGATCGGAACGGAGGAATTCGATCTGGAAAAACGCCGGTATGGTCGCGTCATCATCATGACGGATGCGGACGTGGACGGTTCGCACATCCGGACGCTGCTCCTGACGTTCTTCTTCCGCCACATGCCGGACCTCGTGGAGCAAGGACACCTCTACATCGCCCAACCGCCGCTGTACAAGCTCTCGCGCAAGAAGAAGGAGGAGTATGTCCACACGGAGACGGGGATGAAAGAGGCCCTTCTCCGCATGGGAATGGACAAGACGATCCTGGCGGTGAAGAGGAACGGGAGCCGGCGAGAACTGTCGAGCGACGAGTTCGGGCGGCTCATGTGCCTCGTCCAGCAGATGGAGGAGCACATGGCGCGGTTGGCGAAGAAGGGGATCGACCCCCGAAAGTTTCTTCGGATGCGGGAAAAGGGAAGCGGGAAACTGCCGATCTGCCGTCTCGAACACCAGGGAGAGGAGCGCTTCTTCTACGACGACAAGGAAGTGAACGAATACATAAGAGAGCTCTCGTCCAGGGAGGCTAGGGATCTCGAGCTCGTCCGGGAAGGTGAAGGAGGAGGTCCCGTCTCCCGCCGCGAGGGATCGTTGGGGTGCATCGATCTCAGGATCTCCCGGGAGATCGAGAAGACGGTGACGGCGCTGGAGGGGGAAGGATTCCAGCTAGAGGCCCTTCTGGGCAGCGAGCAGGGGGAGGGTGAAGCGCCGGGAGAAGACTTCTTCTTGCGATCGGAGGAAGGAGAAACCCCGGCGACGTCCCTACGGGAGGTCCTGGAAACGGTCCAGAAGCTCGGGCAGAAGGGCCTGGAGATCACACGCTACAAGGGTCTGGGGGAGATGAACGCGGAGCAGCTCTGGAAGACGACCATGGATCCCGAGCAGCGAACGCTCAAGAAAGTACGGTTGCAGGACGCAATCAAAGCGGACGAGATGTTCTCGATCCTCATGGGTGCCGGCGTCGGCCCGAGGAGGGAATTCATCGAACGTCATGCGCTTGAGGTTCGAAACCTGGACGTCTAGGACATCCCTGTCGCGCACGTTCCACGTGAAACAACGGGGCGTAGTAGCTACGAGGTTCCACGTGGAACATCGACGCCTGGATCGTGGATAGCCTTGGGAAGAGGACGTGCGGTTGGCGCGATCGATCCGCCTGGCCTGTCGCTGCGATCCATGTATCAGTGTCTCAACACGTTACGATACACATGGTCCCTCGATGGCCGGGGACAGCACTTTGGCCCGCGGCCAGCAGCGTGGAGAACATGTGGAGAACTGCTGGAGGGAAGAGGAAAGGCTAGCTGCGCCTCAGGCCCTCGACAACAGAATTCCTTGCAGGCGCGAGAATTCCGCGTCCGTATAGAAGTCGATGACGATCTGCCCGCCCACTTTCTGGCGCGTGATTCGGACCTTGGTTGCAAGCGCCTGCTCCAGCTCTCGCTCAAGATGCCGGATGCGGTGATCGTCATCCCCAGCTGGTTCCCGGCGCCCGGAGACGCCGCGCTTGCCGCTGCGATTCGAGCAAAGGCGTTCAGTCTCGCGCACGGAAAGCTGTCTCGCCAGCACCCTGTCGGCCGCGCGCTCCTTGTCTTCGGTCGGGGGCAGGGCAAGCAGAGCGCGGGCGTGGCCCATGGACAGGCGGCCCTCCGCGACGTGCTCGCGCACTCGCTCAGGCAGATCGAGAAGGCGAAGGTGGTTGGTGACCGAGGAACGGTCCACAGCCACACGGAGTGCGGCCTCTTCGTGCGTGAGGTGAAAGGTGTCTATGAGCTGCCGGAACGCCAGGGCTTTTTCGATTGCGTTGAGATCCTGTCGCTGAAGGTTCTCGACCAGTGCGACCTCGAGCATCTGTCCGTCAGGGACGTCAACGACCGTCCCCGGAATCGTCTCCCAGCCGAGTTCGCGGCAGGCTCGGAGCCGTCGCTCCCCCGCGACGATCTGGAAACCGTCCGGCGTCTGTCGCACGAGAATCGGCTGAAGGAGGCCCTTTTCGCCGATGGAACGGCGGAGCTCGTCCAGCTCGCCTGGGGAGAACTCTCGCCGGGGTTGATACGGATTAGGCTGGATGCGCGCGATCTCGATTCCACGCCTGTCGGGCATGGCCGCGGGCGCTTCGGCCTGAGGAATGAGCGAGTCGAGACCGCGCCCGAGGCGCTTCTTGAGCATGGCAATCCCTCTAGACAACCTGTGGGGAGTAGCATCGCAGTATACCACGAGGGAGAGGGCCATCGGGTGCCAGCGACAACCATCGTGCGGCACGCAAGGCTGCGAGGCGCGCTTGCATGAGACGGCGTGTCGTAGACCCACGGGGAGGCCGGCGCGCCCGCATGCTAGAATGGCGCCCAAGTGAGGCTCCCGGGGAGGTACGCGCGACCACGAAGCGACGCAAGCGCCCTCCCGTCGCCGGGCGGAGCGCCGGCTCAGGTACGGATTCGTGAATGGGCTCCAAGGGAGAACGATGAAGGCCTTCGTGATAGCGGGGAGCACGTACCGGGAAGTGGTTCGCCATCCCGCCTACTACATCGTTCTTGGTGTGGCCCTCGTTCTCATCTGGCTCTCGTACTCCATCAGTTTCTTCCAGCTCTCCGGGGAGATCACGAGCGAAGTACTCCAGATGGGAGTTGCCTCGATGAGCGTGTGCTCCCTTTTTCTCGCTGTTCTGGGGGCCTCCCGGACGATCTACGAGGAAGTTGAGAACCGGGCGGCGCTTACCGTGCTCTCGAAACCCGTGAGCCGAGCGAGTTATGTCCTCGGGAAGTTTCTCGGGGTCTATCGCGCCGTCCTGTTCGCGGTCGTTCTCCTCACGCTGTCGCTCCTCACTCGCGTCTGGCTCGAGATGGACGTCGGAGCGCGGCTGGCAGAGGAGGGGGAATCGCACTGGAGCGTTCTCGCGGTCTTCTACGAGGCATCGGAGCTCCCGGTGAAGGGCGCGCTCCTGGCGCTTGGCGAGGCGGCGATCCTCACGGCCATGGCCGTCCTTCTTTCGACGTGGCTCCCGTTCGAGGGGTCGGCGATCGTCCTCCTGGGTTTCTTCCTCGCCGGACACTTCAGCGGGGCGATCCGCGCGCTGTGCGAGGAACGGGGCTGGACATGGATCGCACGGATACTATATTACTTGATCCCGACTCTGGAGGACTTTAGTATCGACCGGGCTATCGCCACGGGAAGCCCCGTGTCGCACGGTTACATCGTTTGGACGTGGGCGTACGGTCTGACGGTCACCGCAGGAATCCTGTTCTTGGCTCTCGTTCTCTTCCGCGAACGGGAGCTCGCCTAGAGGAGAGTTCCGCCGCAGGAACGAGGCGGACGAAGACGCGAGCGCGAAGGAACGAGATGTCTTGAAATTCGGACTCTTCGGCGACATCCACGCCAACCTCGAGGCGCTCGAAGTCGTGCTCGGCGAGCTCGCCAAGGAAGAGGTCGGGATGTACATCTGCCTCGGCGACGTCGTGGGTTACGGCGCCAATCCCGGGGAGTGCCTGGACCGGACGCGTGAGCTAGCGGCGATCACGGTCGCGGGGAACCACGACTTCGCGATCGCCGGGAAGCTCAACATCGACTTCTTCAACTCGTACGCGAAACAGGCGGTCCTCTGGACTCGCGAGCAGCTCCGGAAGGACCAGATCCAGTGGTTGCGGGACCTGGAGCTCGTGAAGAAGCACGAGGACGTTTTGACCGTGGTTCACGGGACGCTCAACTTCCCGGAGATGTTCGACTACATCCAGACGAGCTACGACGCCCACCTGTCGCTGGAGCTCCTGGAGACCCCCGTGTGCTTCCTGGGCCACTCCCACGTCCCGGTAGCGTTCTTCCAGGGTCCGACGGTCTCGTTCACGATGGACTACGACATCGACATCGACCTGAACTCCAAGACCTTGGTCAACATCGGGAGCGTCGGCCAGCCCCGGGATGAGAACCCGAAGGCGGCGTACGCGGTCTACGACACCGACACGCAGAAAGTTCACATCCGGCGGGTTGACTACGACATCGACAAGGCGGCGAAGAAGATCATCGACGCGGGACTGCCGGAGATCCTGGGGGAGAGGCTAAAATATGGGCGGTGAAGCGCAAACCGACCGGGGCCGGCGGCCGTTGTACTTCTCCGGACGCCCGGCGGTGGGCGCCTGTAGCTCAGGTGGATAGAGCGTCGGACTTCTAATCCGAATGTCGGGGGTTCGAATCCTCCCAGGCGCGTCAGGTGAACATGCGGTGGGTGTAGCTCAACTGGTTAGAGCGCCAGACTGTGGATCTGGATGTTGGGGGTTCAAGTCCCCTCACTCACCCCAAGAAAAACGTCGAGGCGAGGAACCTCCCGTGGCGTGGGTTGACTCCCGGCGAGTGGAACCGTAAAGTGTCGCCCCGTCGTTCGGGGGTACCTTTTCGCTTCGCGCCTATAGCTCAGCTGGTAGAGCAGCGGATTCTTAATCCGTCGGTCCGGGGTTCGAGTCCCTGTGGGCGCACCAGCAAATCGGGTTCAGCCGGATCGTGACGGAAGCGCTTTCCCTCGCGAAATACCCGGGGAACGTGGCGAAATACCGCCTCGCTCTGGACATGGCGCAGGCGCTGCGCCAGAGGATCGGTGCGCGCGTCCTCGACGTGGGGTGTGTGGGCCCCGGCAGGCCTCTGGAGCTCTGGCGGCCTTTCCTGGAGGACGATACGCTCGACTTTCGGCTCGTGGGGGTCGACGTCGCGGGGATCGACGAGACTCTATGCCAGATGGCCGGCGCGAGATGGAGCGCCCGCGTAGAGCTCCTGGAGGGGAGCGCCTACGAGCTCGATCGCTTGCTCGGGGAACAGCAGTTCGAGTTCCTCGTTTCGACACAGGTTCTGGAGCACCTCGCGCGCTATCCCCGTTTCATCGCGGGAGCGGCTCGCCATGTGCTTCCTGGCGGGGAGGTGTTCCTCACGCTTGACTCGGCGCATTTCGGCGGGAAGTTCCCCGCCCGCCGTCCAGCGCTCCTGGGCAAGCGGGTGGCGAAAGCACTCCTCGCGAGGCTTGGCAACGAAAGTCACTATGACATCCCACTGTACGACCGCGAGCTGGAACGAGAGTTCGAGCGGGCGGGACTCGCCGTGCGGACGAGACGCTACTACAACCTGGGTCCCCTGAAGGCGCTCCACAACCACGTCCTGCCGGAGTCCGAGCGCGATCGATTCCTCGAGACATGGTGGGAGCTGGAAGAGATGCTGAACCGCGCGACGGTGTTCGGCGAGCACGAGAAATCCCTTTTTCGATGCCTGTACTATCATCTCCGCAAGAGCCCGATCCCGGCACAGGCGTAGCCCCGGGCCGGGACCGACGCAAGGTGCTGGGCGACCTCGCCTGGCTCCTCGGCGCGGCGGGGCTCGTGCGCCTCTACATCGTGCTCGTGACCTTCGCCGTCAAGGGAGACAGCGCAGGCCTCGTGGGGATGGCGCAGGATCTCGACGCGGGACGGTACGGCGAGTTCCTCGCGTTCGAGCAGCATCCGCTCTTCTCGGTGCTCGTCGCGTTTTTCCACCTCGCGATCGACGACTGGGTGCTCGCGGGGCAGGCGGTCGGTTGGCTTGCCACGACGCTCACGGTGCCCGCCGTGTACCTCTGGTGCCGGCGGGCGGCGGGACGGCAGGTGGGTCTCGCGGCAGGGGTCCTCGTGGCGGTTCATCCGGAGCTCGCCCGTTTTTCTGGCGCGGTCCTTGCCGAGAGCGTCTACTTCCTTTTCTTCGCAACGAGCCTGTGGTTGGGCCTGGCGGCGGCCCAGGAGCGCCGGCGCCTTCCCGCCGTGCTTGCCGGTGGAGGGATCGCCCTTGCCTACCTCTCGCGACCGGAGGGGGTCGTGCTCCTGCCCTTCCTGCTGGTAGCGCTCTGGTTCACCCGAGGTCCGGACGGAAAGCGAGGGGGAAAGCAGAGCACGATTCTCTCCGCATGTGTGGTCGGCGGATATCTCCTGCTCGCGTTCCCCTACATCGCCGCTCTGTCCTGGGGGGTCGGGTACCCCAAGGCGTCGAACAAGAAATACGGCGATCTCTTCGAGTGTTTGCGGTTCAAGGAACCGGAACTCTGGGCGATTCCGATGGAGAAGCCCCTCTCCCCGGCGATTCAGGGTCGCGTCGAGGGACTCTTGGCAAGCCTCGCTCGCGATCACGGGGTCGCAGAGAGTCATGGCGATCCACATGCGCCAGGCGCGCCCGACCGGTGGGAGCAGACTCTCCGGAACACGTACTACCCACGGGAGGTCGAGGCAAAAGCACGAGAAGGGGACTGGCTGCCGGCGAAGTTCGTGAACGCGATGCACGGTGTGGTGCTCGCCTTGGTCGCCCTGGGGCTCCTCCCGATCCGCGGCCTGCGCCGCATCCGCGGCGAACCGTGGCTCGCGGGAATCGTGGCCTCGTTCGCCGCGATCCTCCTCAGGATCAACCACACGGAGTTCTACATTAGCACGCGCCACGCCCTGTCGATGGCCGTTCCGTGCCTCGCATGGGCGGGGAGAGGCCTCCTTGTCTTGGCCCCGGCCCTCGTCTGGGTGTGGCGGAGGCTCCCGGCGCGGATCGTCCCGCGGCCGCGCCCCGAGGGGTGGTTCGCGCGACGCCCGGCGGCATTCTGGGCCGGTGCGCTGGTCACGGCCCTTCTTGCTCCGCTGACCCTCAAGCCCCAGGACCTGCACGCCCGTGACGAGAAGGAGATCGGCAAGTGGCTCGGCGATCGCGGGGCCCGGGGGCGGACGGTCATGAGCTCGGACGGCCGTGTCAGCTTCTACGCCGGGGCTGAGTACTGTCCCGTGACTCAGTGGGGTGGATACGCGGAGCTTCTGACCGATGTTCTGGCTCGCGACGTGGCCTACGTGGTGTCCGATCCGGGGGACCAGTTCAAGATCGAGCACCTTGTCCTGGAGGGCTGGCTCGTAGAGGTCTGGCCGCTAGAGGGCGAAGACCTGCAGACGAAGCTGCGTGTCTTTCGGGTCGAGCTGAAGTAGTCTGGAACGTGATCGCGGGAGTGGCGTAACGGCAGACGCGCTGGACTTAGGATCCAGTCCCGAAAGGGGTGGGGGTTCGAATCCCCCCTCCCGCATCCTTCGCGCGGAGTGGGCTGAAAGTGCCATTCCGCGCGCGTTCGTGGTTTCGGCGCCCGATCCGTCTCGCGTCGGTCCGAGTGGCGCTGTAGTGCAGGGAAATGCACCGTCAGGACCGTCCACGGGCACGATGGCGGGCACGATGAATTTCTCGCGAGAGAGCGCGATTCTCGCAACGGCTCCCGCGGCATCGTGGAGTTCGAGCCGCGTGTAGACGTTCGACGTGAGAACGGGGGTCGAGTGCCGCATGAGACGTTGCGCGAGCGCGAGGGGAACACCCGCTCGCGCAAGCAGGGTAGCGAAGGTCACGCGCAGGGCGTGGAAGTCGATCAGGCCCGCCTCGGTCTCCGGCTCGACCCCGGCGGCGACGAGGTCCGCGACGAGCTCGCGCTTGGAAGGGACGTGGTCGAAGAGGACTCCCGATCCGTCGCCACGGGCTTCCTGGCGGAAGCGGTGGGCGCGTAGAGCCTCGATCGTCCTCGGGGCGAGGGGAAGGACGGTCTCGCGCCGGTTCTTCGCCGTGGCGGCGCGTACGGTCACGGTAGCGGCTTCGAGGTTCACCGCGCCCCAGGAGAGCGCCTCAATCTCGCCGCGTCGAAGCCCCGTGGTCGCGGCGAGGAGGTAGCACGTCGCGCGGTCCGGGGGAGCCCCGGCGAGGAGCCTGTCCAGTTCGTCGCCCGTCAGTGCTCGCCGGGAGAAGGTCTTTTCCGAGGCGGCGACCCGCGGGACCGCGTCGAGCGGGTTCGAGTGCCAGCGTCCCTCTCGCTTCAGCCACTCGAAGAACCCGTACAGCGCCGTCCGGTAGGCGTTGACGGTCTGGGGGGCGACTCCCTGCCCTACCTTCGCAAGCCGCCGGCGCAGGTCCTCCGGGATTGCCTTGGTCAGGTCCGCGACCCCTTCCAGCACGGCCCGTACTCGCCGCGCGGTCGTCGCCACGTGCTCGGCCGATCGGCCGCGCCGCTGGAGCTCCCCGTGGTACTCGTCGATCAGCAGGGCGATGGGCGTCCGCGTGGTCGCGCCGTGCGTCTCGACCCCCGCCCCGCGGAGTTCCGCGTCGCGCAGGAGCTCCCGCGCCTTGAGCTCGGCCGCGCGCTTGTCGCGCGTCCCGGTCGAAACGCGGAAGCAGCGGCCGGCCACGTAGAACTTGACGCACCAGGTCCGTTGCTTCCGGCGCTTGCCGTTCTTGTCACGGTAGGTTGGCTGATGGAGGTACATCGTTGCGTCCCTCGCTTTCTCGTCGGTTCAGGGGGGCGCGAGCGGCACACGGCCCGCGCGTCTGTCTAGCG
>JACQVV010000598.1 GCA_016209595.1 Planctomycetota bacterium | reverse complement strand
TCCTCCACGAAGACGACAGCGTGAGGATTTCCCATCGATACCGCCGTGAACCGGAGGGCCCGGCCAGCGACCTCGACCGGCTCGTCGATCGCCCGGTCCCCGTCGCCCAGGACGGGGATTTCCCGGCGGGCGAGCCGTGGCCGGCCCATCTCGACCTCGCCCGAGGAGACCTTCCCGTCCGGACCGAACCCCACGCGCACGGAAAGGACTCCGGCCGCGGTCTCGACCGTGACGACGTCGCCGACCACACGCCCCCGGTCCCGGACGTATTTCGCCACGCAGCGGACCCCGTTCCCGCACATCTGGGCCTCGCTGCCGTCCGCGTTGAAGATTCGCATCCGCACGTCAGCCCGGGTCGAAGGGCCGATGAGGACGAGTCCGTCTCCCCCGACGCCGAACCGGCGGTCGGAGAGGATCCGAGCCGCCGCCGCCGGGTCCGGGACCGTCTCCTGGAAGAGGTCCACGTAGACGTAGTCGTTTCCCGCCCCCTCCATTTTCGTGAACCGCATGGATGGGCGTTTCACTCGTCCTGCAGGAAATGGAACGTGAGCGACTTGGACATCGCCGTTCCCTCGCGGCTGAACTCGAGCTCAATCTTCGCGAGGCTCTGGTTCTCCACCCGATCGATCTGCTTCTTGAGCTGGCCAAGGCGGCTCACCGGTTCGCCGCCGATCTTGACGATGACGTCTCCCGCCCGGAAGCCCTCGTGCGCGAAGCGGCCGTTCGCCTCGACCGCCGCGATCCAGAGTCCCTGGCTTTCCGCGACGTGGAAAAGCCGGCGCAGCGACGGCTCGATGGGGGCCACCGAGCAGCCCAGTAGCGGGAAATGGAAGAACTTGTCGTCGATTTCCTCCCGGAGCCTTGGCGTGACCGTGACGGCCATCGGCGTCTGATCCCGGCTTATGGCAACGCGCACCGGCACTCCACGTTCGCAGGCGGAGATGCGGCTCCATGCCTCCGGGAGGTCGCGGTCAAGAGGAGCGGCGAGGGTGACCTCCCCGATCCGGTTCAGGATGTCTCCGGGGCGGATGCCCGCGGCGTCGGCGGGCCCCCCCCGGAGGACAGCCTGCACCTGGACTCCGCTCTCCAGGAAGGAGCGATCGGGACGGTAGGGAGCGAGCAGCACGCCGATCGTCGAGCGGCGGACGAGCTCGTCCCGCTTGAGCAGCGGCAGGATAGCCTGTACGTGATCGATCGGGATTGCAAACCCGATCGCCTCCGCCTCGAGCATCTTGCGCGTCACGATTCCAACCACACGGCCGGAGAGATCGACGAGCGGCCCTCCGGAGTTTCCCCGGTTGATGGGGGCGTCCGTCTGGATCCAGTTGTTGAAGAGCCCCGTGTTGATCCCGGACGTCTCGAGCATGAGGCTTGGCTGGTGACGAGTGGGGTTGGAGACGATCCCGCGAGCGGCCGATCCCTGGAGGTTCCGGGGGCTGCCGAGGGCGTAGACCACCTCGCCGCTGGCGAGGCTCGCGGACTCGCCCAGGGGAAGGGGTGCGAGATCCTCCGGGCCGGCGACGCGGTCGAGGTCCAGCAGGCGGAGGAGCGCCACATCGGACGGCGGGTCCTTTCCCACGAGCTTCACGTGGACCTCCTGGCCGCCGTGGAGGTACGCCTTGAGCTCGTCATAGCCGTCGATCACGTGGAAGTTCGTGAGGGCGTAGCCCTCGGAGTCGAAGAGGAAACCGCTCCCGGCACGCTTCACCGTGTACCGGTTCCCCCCGTCGGTCTTGTACGTCGTCTGCTCGATGTGGATCACTGCCCGCGACGCCTGGCGGACCATCGCGACCTCCTCGGCCTGGGCGTCCTCAGACAGCGACCCCTTTCGATCGAGGCGGGCGTGGAGCTGGTCGATCCGCTGCGCGACCGTGTCCTCCCAGTCCGCGGTGCGGCTCGCGAGGCCTTCTTCCTTTCGCGAAAGGTCCTCCTCCAGCTCGACCGTTCTCCGGTAGAGCAGGAAAGAGGGGACGGCGGCGAGCGCTAGGAGGAGAACGATGTTCGTGGGAACCAGGATGGAAAGGGGGAGGCGCCCCGAAAAGCGGGACAGGATCCGGCCCCCAACAGTGTCGGCGCTTCGGCCATCCCTGGCCTTCGCGCCTCCCCGAGAGGGCTTCGCCCCCTCGGCCGGGGGGACTGGAACCCCCCTGCCCTCCTGGCGACCAGGGGGGAGTCCCTCCCCCCCGGCCCCCCCCCAGCCGGCTTCGCCGGTGCGACGGGACTTGACAGAGGCCTCGCGCCCCTTCTCGGCCGGCGTGAAGGGCAACCGGCGGTCGGGGTTTGGTGCCTCGGGTTTCCCTCCCCCTGACCGAGGAGGCGGAGGCGTCGCCACGAGGTCGTGCGCGATCGGGAGCGGTCCCCGGGCCGGAGGCTCGGGCTCCTGGGGCGCGTCGCGATGCACCGCTCGCCGGCCCGAAGAGTGCCTCGGCGCTCTCGCCGGATCGGACCCGCCCTCTCCTGGGCCCGTACCTCCTTCGTTCTTATCCTGGACCGGAACCCGCGCGGAGGGGCGGCGTTCCGGGATGTCCGCGCGGGGCATGATCCGGGCCGCTTCCCATCGGTCGGGGGAGAGGGGATCCGAGACCTTGAATGCGGGGGACCCCAGGCTTTCGGCCAGGGGGGAGGTCGGAACGCGGCAGGCGGTGCAGACAGGTGCCTCGCTTGCCCTCTCCTCTCGGAAGGTTCGCCCGCAGTTCCTGCAGAGGTAGGTCAAGGTTCGGGGTTTCCCCCCGGGAGCTCACCGCCCGGTCGCGGGACCCTCGGCCAGCGTGGACAGGGGACCGTCAGCGAGGAGTACGAGCCCTTCGTCAGATAGCCGTTCGATCTGACGAGCGCCCCCCGCGGATTCGAGGAGCGGTCCCACGTCGGCCGCGGCGACCTCCACGCTCCCGTTTTCGCGCCGGAGTTTCCGGTAGAGCTCGATCGCGTCTTCCTCCGCCCCCACCTCGGGAGCGGGGACCGCGAGGACGAGGAGTCGCTCCCCCGGAGCCTTGCGAACGGCCTCGTCGAGAAGGACAGTGCCGTCGGGCAGCGGGCGGGACGGGTCGCCGGCGGCGGCGAGGGCGAGGAGGACCTCCCGATCCGGGTCCGGGGGCTCTCCGGGAGGCGTCCCCGGCTCGTCCCCGGCCTCCACGAAGAACAGGAGATAGGGCGCGGCGGCGGCGGCGAGGTCTGCGGCCCAGGAAATGAGTACGCAACCGGGCAGCACCAGGAGCACGAAACCCGCCGCGACCAGGGGTGCGATCTGCCTCATCTCGAACGGTACCCGGAAATGGTGCTGGCCTTGATCGAAGGGAAAGCGGAGTCCCTCGACGCCGCCCCCCACGACTGCTAGACTCTATGCGCCGCCCCCGCGGGTGTCAAGGGAGAGGAATGGCGACCGGCGAGGAACGCCTCTTCTGCAAGATAGCCCTCAAGTATGATTTGCTGACGCGAGAGCAGATCCGCAGGGCGATCAAGCTTCGCAAGCGCTCGGGGCGGGAGCTGCCCCTCGTCGCGGTCCTCATCGAGGAAGGCTACCTCGACGACGAGAGGCTCGACCGCATCCTGTCGCTCCAGCAGAAGAACCTCCAGGCGCTGCTCGACCGCGGGTCCCAGTACAAGGCCAAGCGCGAGTTCCGCAACGCGATACGCGATTTCTCCAAGGCCCTGCGTATCAACCCCCAGC
>JACQVV010000597.1 GCA_016209595.1 Planctomycetota bacterium | reverse complement strand
GGCGACAGCCGAGCTCAAGCGGATCGGCGCCCAGGCGGTCCCGGCGCTGGAAAAGGCCGCCAAGGACCACGAGGACCTGGAGATCCGTCATCGTGCCCAGCAGATTCTCGGCGGCTTCGTCTACACGAACCGCGATTTTCTGATGAGCTTCGCGCTCCTGGGAGACGCGGCGCTCCCGCGGCTCGCCGAGATCGTGGGAAAGGCCGACGCGGTCGAGTGCGCGCTCGCCGCGGAAGTGCTGGGCGAGATCGGGAGCCCGGGCGCGCTCGAGATCCTGGAGCGGCTCGCGGCGCACGAATCCCCCGTCGTCCAGGCACGCGTCGCGACCGCGCTCTCGCTCTTCTCCTGCGAGAGGAGCCTTTCGCTCCTCCGCCAGCTGTCGCAGTCGGGTGACCAGGACGTTTGGCTCGCGGCGGTCGAGTCGCTTGGGCGCCGGGACGACGAGGCCGCCCTCCCCGTCGCGCTCGCGCGCCTGGAGGATCCCGACGCGCGGATCCGCCAGGGAGTCTGCCAGGTTCTCACCCGCTACTTCTCGCGACCCGGCCGGGAGGAGCTCCTGGAGGCACGGTTCCGGGAGAACATGAGCCTCTTCGTCAAGCGATTCTGCCTGAACCTCCTCGCCCGGAGCCCGTCGAAGCGGGGCGCGGCCTTCCTGATGGCCACCGCCTCGAACCCTCGGCACGAGGATATCGTCCGCGAGGAGGCGCTCGTCGTTCTCGGCACCCCCGGTTTTCCCGGGGCTCGCAAGTTCCTGGAGGAGTTCGCCGCGCACCGGGGCGGGGCGCTCGCCGAGGCCGCCGCGCGATCGCTCGCCGGCCTCCCTCCGGACGCCGGATCGGGAGAGGAGGGGAAGTAGCCATGTACGCCGCGCTCCACCTCACCCATGGGTGCAACCTCCGCTGCAGCTACTGCTACACGGGCGAGAAGTTCGGCCTCCACATGACGGAGGAGACGATCCGCCGCTCGATCGACTTCCTCCTCGCCAACTCGCCGGACCGCTTCCTCACGATCACCTTTTTCGGCGGGGAGCCCATGCTCCAGTTCGACCGCCTCAAGGAGGCCGTCCTCTACGCGCGGGAGCGCGTCGCGTCGGGCGAGACGTCCGTCGAGAGGGTTCATTTCCGGATGATCACGAACGGGACGCTCTTCACGCGCGAGTCCTTGGAGTTTCTCCGCGAGCACGACGTCCTCTTCTCGCTCTCGCTCGACGGCTGTCGCGAGGCCCACGACGCCAACCGCCCCCAGTTCGGGGGCGGGAGCTCGTTCGACGCGATCCTCGCGAAGATCCCGATGATCCTCGAGCTCTTCCCCTACACGACCGTCAACATGACGATCGCGCCGGCCTCGGCCCCTTTCGTCGCCCGCTCGATCGACTTCCTCCTCGGCGCGGGCTTCCGCTACATCTCCGCCTCGCTCGCCTACACCGCCCCCTGGACCCGCGAGTCGATGGACACGCTCGCCGGAGAGTACCGCGAGGTCCAGAAGATCTACATCCGCCGGAGCCGCGCCGGCCAGAAGTTCTACTTCAGCCTCTTCGACGAGAAGATCCGCTCGCACGCGCTCGGGCCTTCGCTCTCGACCGAGTGCTGCGGGGTCGGCATCCGCAAGGTTGCGATCGCCCCCTCCGGGCGACTCTATCCGTGCGTCCAGTACGTGCAGGAGGACCGCGCCCCTCAGGCTGCCCACTCGATCGGTTGCGTCCAGACCGGATTCGACCCCTCGCGCGTCGATCGGTTCGTCCACAAGAACCACGCCCCCCGCGAACAGTGCGAAGGCTGCGCCCACGTCGCCCGTTGCTCCAACTACTGCGCCTGCACGAACCAGCAGACGACCGGCGATTCCACCCGGGTCTCACCCGTCCTCTGCGAGCACGAGCGAATGCTGATCCCGCTCGCCGACGAGGTGGCGGCAATCCTCTACCGCGAGAAGAACCCTGCCTTCCTGCGGAAGATCTACGACGAGAGCTACGTCCTCTCGTCCTACATCGAGGACTGCATGGGCGCGGAGTGCCGGAGGGCCGGGGCGGCGTAGCGCCTACCCGGCCCTGACCTCCGCGGGCTCCTCGCGCCGGGTCGAGGTCTTGCCGCCGCTTGAGTGGATCCGCATGGCGTAGAACGAGCGCCAGACGAAGACGACGGCGACCGCGAAGAACACGGCCGCCAGGGCGAACCGCGAGCCGGACTTCATTTCCTCCGCGAGCTCGACGGCGAGGAGTCCGAACAGCGTCGTGAACTTGATCACCGGGTTCATGGCGACCGACGAGGTGTCCTTGAACGGGTCGCCCACGGTGTCGCCGACGACGGTCGCGGCGTGGAGCGGGGTGCCCTTCTCCCGGAGCTCCACCTCGACGAGCTTCTTCGCGTTGTCCCAGGCGCCGCCGCCATTGGCCATGAAGATCGCCTGGAAGAGGCCGAAGAACGCGATCGAGACGAGGTAGCCGATGAAGAAATACGAGTTGAGGCACGCGAAGGCGAGCGTGGAGAAGAAGACGGTGATGAAGATGTTGAACATCCCCTTCTGCGCGTACTGCGTGCAGATCGCCACGACCTTCTTGGAGTCGGCGATCGAGGCGCGCTCCCCCCCTCCTTCGAGCTTGATGTTCCCCTTGATGAATTCGACCGCACGGTAGGCACCGGTCGAGACAGCCTGGATCGAGGCGCCAGTGAACCAGTAGATGACCGCGCCCCCGGTCACGAGACCCAGCAGGAAGGGCGGATAGAGGATGGAGAGCCGCTCGAGGTTCACGGTGAGCTGCTCGGTGAGGAGGAAGACGGTCGAGAAGATGAGGGTCGTCGCCCCGACCACGGCGGTCCCGATGAGGACGGGCTTCGCGCTCGCCTTGAACGTGTTCCCGCACCCGTCGTTCTCCTCCAGGAAGAGCTTCGCCTTCTCGAAGTCGGGCTCGAACCCGAAGTCCTTCTTGAGCTCCTCCCTCGCGCCGGGCAAGGTCTCGATGAGCGAAAGCTCGTAGACCGACTGGGCGTTGTCGGAGACCGGGCCGTAGGAGTCGACCGCGATCGTCACCGGCCCCATGCCGAGGAATCCGAAGGCGACGAGCCCGAAAGCGAAGACGGCCGGGGCGGCCATGTGAACCCCCAGGCCCTCGCGGCTCACGAGGTAGGCGACGCCCATGAGAAAGACGATCGAGAGCCCCATCCAGTAGGCGGAGAAGTTCCCGGCCGTGAGCCCGGAGAGGATGTTGAGCGAGGCCCCGCCTTCTCGGGAGGCGTCGAGGATCTCGCGGACGTGGCCGGACTTCATGGAGGTGAAGATCTTCACGAGCTCCGGGATGATCGCACCGGCGAGCGTTCCGCAGGTGATGATGGTCGAGAGCTTCCACCAGAGGGTCCCGTCCCCGATCCCGCCGATCAGGATCTTCGAGACGGCGTAGGTCACTCCGATCGAGATCGCCGACGTGAGCCAGACGAGCGTGGTGAGAGGCGCCTCGAAGTTCATCTTGTCGGCCGCCAGGTATCTCGCGCGCGCGATGACCTCGTTCACGAAGTACGAGATGGCGGAGGTCGCGATCATGAGCACGCGCATCACGAAGATCCAGACGAGCAGCTTCACCTGCACGATCGGGTCCCTGACCGCGAGGAGGATGAACGAGATCAGCGCGACCCCGGTCACTCCGTACGTCTCGAAGCCATCCGCGCTCGGCCCCACCGAGTCTCCAGCGTTGTCGCCGGTGCAGTCGGCGATGACACCCGGGTTGCGGGCGTCGTCCTCCTTGATGT
>JACQVV010000063.1 GCA_016209595.1 Planctomycetota bacterium | reverse complement strand
GTCGGGTCCTCGTCGAACGCGAGCACCTCGCAGAGCGCCTCCAGAGCGGGCGCCGCGGAAGGCCCCACGGCCGCGAGCCCGTCCGCGGCCCGGAAGCGCACGAAGGAATCCGGATCGGCCAGGGCGAAGACGAGCGCCCTCACGACGATCTCCTCCGGACTCCGGAGCGCCCCCAGCGCGCGGGCCGCAGACTCGCGCACGAAGGAGTTGTGGTCGAGGAGGGCGCGTTCGAGCTCGGGCGCCGCCGATCTCCCCCTCTCTCCCATCCGCCCCAGCACGGTCGCCGTCCGGCTACGGACGCGAAAGTGCGGATGGAAAAGGCCCGCCGCGACCCGGGAGGTATCGTCTGCCCCGAGACGTGCCAGCGCATCCTCGGCCGCATCCTCGATGAAGAGGTCGCCCCGGCCGAGAAGGGTGACGAGATACCGCACGCCCTCGGGTCCTCGCGCCGCTATCCTTGCGGCCGCCTCGCGCCGGGCGGCGGCGTCCCTCGCCTCGACCTCGGGAAGGCGATCCACGAGCTCCGGGGAGGGCGCGAATCCGTTCCAGGAGACGTCCACCTCGGTATGGAAGAGCGCCGGATCCGTTCGAGCGGGACGTGGGGCGCCGCCAGCGTCCGCCCGGCGCTCGCCTCTCTTCTCCACCTCGATCTTCACCGTGCCGTTTCCGCGAGGGCGGTCCTCGCCGCCGTCTCCTTGTGCCGAGGCGGGACGGACCGAGGCCGCCAGCGCTGCCGAGACCATCGCGGCCACGAGCGCACGCATCATCACCACGAGAACCTCCCGGCGACAAGGAACGGGTTCGTCCGGCGCTCCCGGCCGATCGTGGTGTCCTCCATGTGGCCGGCGCGGACGACGACGTCGTCTCCCAGGGTCAGGAGCTTCTCGCGGATCGATCGCATCAGCGTCTCGTGGTCCGCTCCCGGCAGATCCGTCCGCCCGATCGACCCCGCGAACAGGCAGTCGCCGGAGAAGACCTCGCCGTCCCCGACGAAGGCCACGTGCCCCGGCGCGTGGCCGGGGACATGGAGGACGCGGAGTACGAGGTTCCCGACCTTGACCTCGTCCCCATCTTCGAGGTAGCGGTCCACCTCCGGTCGCTCGGGCGCGGGAAGGCCGAAGAGCGCGGCGTGGACGCGGGCCTGGTCGAGGAGAGGCTCGTCCTCCCGGTGCAGTGCGAAGGGAACCCCAAAGCGGCGCTTCAGCGGCCCGACCGCGCCGATGTGGTCGATGTGAGCATGGGTGTTCACGATCGCGACCAGCCGGAGCCCGCTTTCCTCGAGTGCCTGGACGAGCCGTTCCGGTTCGTCGCCTGGGTCCACGAAGGCCGCCTCGCCGGTCTCGGGGCAACCGACGAGATATGTATTCTCCTGGAAGGGCCCGACGACGATCTTCTGGACGAGCGACTCCCGGGTGCGGCCGGTGGGCATGCGAACCGTTCCTCCCTTTATGAGAAGCCTATCACGCGCCGTGCGAACGAGTCAAAGCGTGAGCCCGCGTTGGGTGCATGACCGTTCATGCAGGGTCCCTCAGGGGGACGCCCTGTAGCCCGCGCGGCGCAGGTGTCCGCCATTTCCTGTTCAGCATTGATATTTCCTGTTCCCTGTTTTCCATTTGGCTTCTTGGCGCGACGGAAGAACGGGAAACAGCAACAGGAACCGAAAATGCTAAATGCTAAACGCCGAGGGGTATGTCGGCTCTTGCGGGTCACGCAAGAACGGTCATGCACCCGCCCGCGTTGCCCCGTGGCCCGCCCGCTGGTACCCTCGAGCCCTATGAGCGTCCGGCAGATCGTCCTCCACGTTGCCCCCGACCTCGACAGCCTGGTCTCGGCCTGGCTCCTCGTTCGCTTCGGCGAGGCACGCTATCCCGGAACCTCGAGCGCCGGCCTCGCCTTCTTCCCCGCGAGCGCGGTGGACGGCGTTGCGCTCGAAAAAGAAGGCGTGCTCGCGGTGGACGTGGGCGGCGGGCGCTTCGACCATCACCAGGAGGAGTTGCGGGAGGATGGGGCCGGCACGAAGGGGGATGCGGAGAGCAGGATGCGGAGCGAGGCGGGCGGCGGAACGGAACCGCCGGAACGGCTCTGCGCGAGCCTTCTCGTCGCCCGGGATCTCGGCATCGAAAGCGACCGGTCGCTCCGCAAGGTCCTCGACCTCGCCCAGCGCCGGGACGTCGAGGGAGTCGGCGTGAAATCGAGCGACCCCCTCGACCAGGTCGGCCATCTCGTGAACCTGATCGACGGCTGGAACGGTCTCTTCCCGGCCCGGCCGGAAGAGGTCGCCAGGAGAACCTTCGAATGCCTGGACGCTCTCCACCACAACGAGAGGACCTGGAACGAGGCGCTCGACGCGGTGGACGCTGCGAGCCCTGTCCGATTCTCTCCTTCGGGAATCCTCGTCGACTGGTTCGAGAGCGACAACAAGCGACTCATGAAGGCCTCCCGCTACCGCCGCCGCGACGCCTGCGTCGTTCGCAGCCGCTCCGGGAACACGGGCGTGAACGTCAACTTCGCGAGCCCGCGGGTACAGGCGGCGGACGTGGTGACCGCGGCGGAATACCTCCGCCTCTTCGAGTCGCAGGCAAGAGGAATCGCCCCGGACCCCGGGGAGCTCCGTCTCGTAGGGGGCCACCTCGGCTGGTTCCTCCACTCCAGCCGGAAGCTCGTCATGGCCGGGAGCGACAAGGAACCGACCGCGGCCCGTTCCGTCCTGCCCTGCCGGCGCGTGGCGGAACTCGTCGGGACGAGCCTCCACCCGGAGCACCTCTTCCCTCGGGACGTCTGCCCGGGGTCGCACTGCATCGGGCCTTCCTGCTTCCTCTTCCGGCACGACCTCTCCGCGTGCGAGGAGCCCCGCCGGCTCGGGGTCCGGTCCCGGTAACCAGGGCTACGTCAAAGTCGTGGCGATTCGGCCCCGCAGTGGCCTAGTTCAACACGGTCACGGTCACGGTCACGGTCACGGAACACGCTCACGGTCACGCCCACGGAACACGATTACGACCCGTGACCGCGACCGTGACCGTCAAACGAGACCGTGCCGTTGAAAACCGCGAAACGGCAGCCCATTGCGCGTGGACGGGGCCGGATGCCACGTCCAGCAAGACAACTCTGGCCCGTGACTTTGACGAGGCCCTCTCCCGTTGACACCCGTCGCGGGCGAGTGATAGCCTCCGGGTCATGTCGGACGAAGACCAGGACTCGCGCGACGCGCCGAGCCCGCCGGAGACGCCCAGGACGGACATCCCCCAGGAGGACTGGGCGAAACTCGTGCCCGTCTCGTCCCGGTATACCCAGGAGTTCTACCTCCTCAAGTACTCGCCCGTCGTCGTCGGGCGAGCATCGGCTTCCGACCTCGCCATCACTTCCGGCCACCTCTCGCGGCGCCACGCCGAAGTCCGCTACAACCCGAAAAGCCGGTCCTATTTCGTCCTCGACTTCTCCAGCAAGAACGGGACCTTCATCAACAAGAAGAAGGTGGCGAGCCACGACCTGGCCGACGGGGACGTCGTCCAGTTCCACCGGGAGATCTTCCGCTTCGAGCTCCTCGAACCGGGGGACGGCGCGGACTCGAATAAGCCACCTGCGGAGATCGAATTCGAGCTCGCGAGCGACTCAGGCGACGCCGGGCCCGAGGAGCCGCCGGTGGAGCTGGAGCTCGAGGACGAGGCGTAGTAAACAGGCTTCAGGCTTCAGACTTCAGGCTTCAGACAAAACAGAAGAAGAAGCTCCAGGCTCCGGGAGGACGGTTCGGAAGACTGAAGGCTGATCCCTGAAGGCTGGAACGGGAGGACGGTTCGGAAGACTGAAGGCTGATCCCTGAAGGCTGGAACCTCCTACTTCTGCGTCTCCAGGATCACGGTCGGCCGCCGCCGCCGGACCGCCGTCGCCTTGCGCACGTCCCGGTCGGGAGAGCAGTAGTCGAGGATCCGACCCAGGGTGTCCTTGAGGTCCTTGCGCGACACGATGAGGTCGATGAAGCCGTGCTCCAGGAGGAACTCCGAGGTCTGGAAGTCCTTCGGAAGTTCGCGCTTGATCGTCTGCTGGATGACCCTGGGTCCCGTGAAGCCGAGGAGCGCCTTCGGTTCGGCGATGATGATGTCCCCCAGCGACGCGAAGGAGGCGAACGTCCCGCCCATCGTCGGGTTGGTAAGGATCGAGACGTAGAGGAGGTTTGCCTTCGACAGGCGGGCAAGCGCCGCGCTCGTCTTGGCCATCTGCCAGAGGGAGAGGGCCCCTTCCTGCATTCGGGCTCCACCCCCCGAGCCGGAGACGACGACGTAGGGGACGCTCTCCTTCAGGGCGAGTTCCGCCCCGAGCGTGAGCTTCTCCCCCACAACCGACCCCATGCTGCCCATGATGAACCGGGGATCGGTCACGCCCAGGACGATCGAGTTCTCGTGGACCTTGCCCCTGCCGACGATCGCCGCGTCCTTGAGACCCGTCTCGGACTGGGCATCGCGAAGCTTGTCCCGATATCGGTTGGTCGCGACGAAGTTGAGCGGATCGGTCGGGAGGATGTCGTCGAAGCACTCCTCCCAGGTCCCCTCGTCCACGAGGAGCTTGACCCGCTCCGGCGCCGAGATCGTGAAATGGTAGTCGCACTCCGGGCAGACGTTCTGCTTCTCCTGGACGACCTTCTTGTAGATCATGCCGCCGCAGCCGTTGCACCGCATCCAGAGGCCGCCCGGCATCTCCTTCTTTCGGGTCTGGCGGGTCGTCTTCGATCTCTTCCAGGCCAACGCTAGCCTCCTTTCATCCGACCCCCGGCCCGCGCAGCTCCCGCGAGGAGCGCCCGGATCGCCGCCGCCCGGTCGGGCTGGCCGAAAACCGCGGAGCCGGCAACGAGGACGTTCGCGCCCGCCGCGCGCGCCCGTCCCACCGTTCCGGGACCGATTCCGCCGTCCACTTCCACGAGGAACTCCGGTCCCACCCATTCGCGTATCCGCTCGATCTTGGGCAGGACCGAGTCCATGAAGCTCTGCCCGCCGAACCCGGGGTAGACCGACATGACCAGCACCATCCCGATCCGGTCGAGGTACGGGCGAACCCGGTCGGCCGGCGTGTCGGGAGACAGGGCGAGCGCCGGAACGGCCCCCCGCTCGGCAATCCGGTCGAGAAGGGGGCGCGCGTCGCCCACGGCCTCGACGTGGAACGAGACGAGGTCGCTCCCGGCGTCGAGGAACAGGTCGAGGTACTTTCCGGGATCGGCGATCATGAGATGGACGTCGAGCGGCAGATCTGAGACTCTCCGCAACGCCTCCACGACGCAAGGACCGATGGTGAGGTTCGGGGCGAAGTGGCCATCCATGCAGTCCACGTGCAAGAGGTCGGCGCCTGCCTTCTTCGCGTCGTCCGCCTCCTCTCCCAGCCGGGAGAAGTCCGCGGAGAGGAGGGAAGGTGCCATATAGACTTGCCCTCGCCCCCCGAGGATGCGCGCCAGCCTCTTCCGGGTCTCGGCGGCCCGATTCCCTGGTTCGGCGTGCATTCTCACAGCGGAGGTCGGGCGCGTCAAGCGCCCGCCAAGGCCTCGATCCCCGGAAGCGTCCGGTGGGCGAGCATCTCCAGAAAAGCCCCACCGCCGGTCGAGATGTGGCTCATTCGCTCGGCGGCGCCGAACGTCTCAACGGCGTGCACCGAATCTCCCCCGCCGACGATCGTGACCCCCTGGCTCTCGGCCATCGCGCGGACGATCCGTTTGGTGCCCTGGGCGAACTTGGGGTTCTCGAAGACGCCCATCGGACCGTTCAGGATCACCATCCGAGATCTCGCGAGCTCCCCCTCGTAGAGCGCGGCCGTCTGCGGGCCGATGTCGCACCCCATCCATCCGGCCGGGATGTCGGTCACCGTCTGCATGCCGGCCGTGTCCTTGGGAGACCGCGCGACCACGTGGTCGACGGGGAGGAGCGCGCGGACATTTCCGGCTTCGCACTTCTCCAGGATCCGGGCGGCCGTCTCCAGGCACGCCTCCTCGACCCGCGAGGCGCCGACGTCCACACCGCGGGCTCGCAGGAACGTGTAGGCCATCGCCCCGCCGATCAGGAAGCTGTCCACCGTCTCGATCAGGGACTCCAGGATCGGGATCTTGTCCGAGACCTTCGCCCCGCCGAGAACGGCCGCGAAGGGGGTCTCCCCCGACTCGAAGATGCAGCGGGCGTACTCGATCTCCTTTTTCAGAAGGAGCCCCGCCGAGGACGAGAGGTGCCGGGTGACGCCGACGACCGACGCGTGGGGTCGGTGGCAGGCGCCGAAGGCGTCGTTCACGTAGGCTTCGGCGAGCGCGGCGAGCTGGCCGGCGAACTTCGGGTCCCCCTCCTCCTCGCCCGCGTAGAAGCGCACGTTCTCCAGGAAGAGGACGTCCCCTTCCTTCATGGCCCGCGCCATCCCCTGCACCTCGGACTCGATGCACCCCGGGGCCTTGCGGACCGGGCGCCCGAGAAGCTCTCCCGCCCGCTTTACGACCGGGTCCATCCGCAGCGACTCGACGACCTTCCCGTCGGGGCGGCCGAGGTGAGAGACCAGGATCGGCCGCGCCCCCCGCTCCAGGAGGTGGCGGACGGTCGGGAGGCTGCCGCGGATCCGCGTGTCGTCCGCGACCCGCGTCCCCTCGAGGGGCACGTTGTAGTCGACGCGGACGAGGACGCGCTTCCCCTCGATCTTCGCCTTGTCGACGGTGAGCTTCTTCTCCAAGGGCTATCTCGACGCGTGCGCGAGCTGGATGAGCTCCGCCACGCGGTTCGAATACGCCCACTCGTTGTCGTACCAGCCGATGACCTTGACGAGAGCCCCCTTGATTCGCAGGGTGGACTTCGCGTCGAAGACGCAGGAGTGCGGGTTCCCCACGACATCTTGGGAGACGAGCGGCTCCTCGGAATACTCAAGGTAGCGACCCTGCGGCCCCGTCGAGGCCTTCCGGAAGGCCTCGTTGACTTCCTTCTCCGTGGGCTCGGCCCGCAGCTTGCAGACGAGATCGGTGATCGAGCCATCCTGGACCGGGACGCGCATCGCCATCCCGTTGAGCTTCCCGTCGAGGTCGGGGATCACCTTTCCGACCGCCTTCGCCGCGCCCGTCGTGGTCGGGATGATGTTGACTCCCGCCGAGCGCGCCCGGCGCAGGTCGTCGTGGACGAGATCGAGCACACGCTGGTCGTTCGTATAGGCGTGGACGGTCGTCATGAGGCCCGCCTCGATCCCGAACGACTCGTGGAGGACTTTGGCGAGCTGCGCGACGCAGTTCGTGGTGCAGCTCGCGTTCGAGATGATCCGGTGTTCCGGCTTGAGCGCACGGTCGTTGACGCCCAGGACGATCGTCGCGTCGATCTCGTCCTTGGCCGGGACCGTAAGGAGGACCTTCTTCGCCCCCGCGCCCAGGTGCTTTTCCAGATCCACCTTCTTCGTGAAAACTCCCGTGGACTCGACCACGAAGTCGACGCCGAGGTCCTTCCAGGGGAGCTTGTCGGGCTGCTTCTCCGACAGGATGCGGACCGGCTTCCCGTCCACGACCAGGCCCGTCTCCGTCGCCTCGACCTTTCCCTTGAACCGCCCGAAGACCGAGTCGTACTTCAGGAGGTGCGCGAGAGTCGCCGGCTTGGCAAGGTCGTTCAGGGCCACGACCTCGAAGTCCTTCGGGCTCGAGTGGAAGACCCGGAAGACGTTTCTTCCAATCCTGCCGAACCCGTTGATGGCAATCCGGATGGTCATGATGTTCCTTCCCTTCTCCCCGCGAGAGTTCGACGAGGAGCGCATGGTAGGAAGGGGCACGATTCGTGTCAAGCGGCCGCGTGAAGGCGGCGCGGTTCCGGAAACGCCGGAGCCGCTACTCCCCCTCCTGCCGCCGCCCCCACTGCTCGCGAAGCCGTCGGAACCGTGCTTCGTAGAGGATCTCGAAGAGCCACCCCGTGCCGGGGAAGAGCTCCTCGGCCCTCTCCCGGAGCCGCTCGATCTCGATCGAGAGGTCCACGTCGGGCAGGTCATCAAAGAGGATCAAGCTCGCAATCCGATCGGCACCGCGCGCGATCTCTTCCATGTGCTCACGTCCCGCCCGCTTCTCGCGTTCCAGGTCGGGCGGCTCCTCGCCGGGCGGGAGCGGGGACACTTCCTCGTGAGAGGGAGGGGAACTGCCCCCTC
>JACQVV010000614.1 GCA_016209595.1 Planctomycetota bacterium | reverse complement strand
CTCCGCGGCGGCGTCCGCCCAGGAAGGGGGGGAACTCCTTGCCAACGGCGGCTTCGAGGAGGAGGGGGCGGGCGAGGAGGGGGGCCTTCCCGCCGGCTGGTCGCTTGTCGAAGGAGCGAGGAGCGGCGACTCGGACAGGGCTTCGAGCGTCCGGCTCGCTCCCGAGGGAGATCCGTCCGGAAAATGCGCCGTCCTTTCCGGTTCGGACAACACCCACGTCTGGCGCGTCCTCGCCCAGGAGATCGAGGTCGAGCCGGGGAAGACGCTCCGGGTCTCCGGCCGCATGCGGACGGCGGACGTCCGTCCGTCCGGATCGCAGTTTGCCAACTCGAACCTCGTCGTGATCTTCGAGGGGGACCGGCCGCTCGGCGTCCGGGCGACGGCGCCGAGACTCGGCACGCGCTCCTGGGAGACTGTCGCGCTCCGGACCGAGGTCCCGGCGGGCGCGCGCCGGGCCCGGATCGGGTGCTTCCTCTCCTCGTCCGGGACCGCCTGGTTCGACGACCTCTCCGCCCGCTACGTTGAACCGCCCCGCTGGGAGAAGCGCTCCGGGGAGCTCTACGACATGTACTGGCTCGACCCCGACCGGGTGACGGAAGACGACCTCGTGGCGAACGAAGCGGCCTGCCGCGAGGCCGCCTCGTTCCTGGGAGTCGCGCCCGCGGCGCGGATCGCCTTCTACAAGTACGCGAGCTCCGCGGCGAAGGAAGAGTTCATCGGGGATCCCGGGAACGCGCATGTCGCCCGGGACAAGATGGAGATCCACAGCCTCTTCGCGCGAGACCGCCACGAGATCGTCCACCTTCTTGCTCGCGAGATCGGGAATCCCCCCGCGATCCTGGGAGAAGGGCTCGCGGTCCACCTCGCGGGGCCCTGGCACGGGAAGACAAACCGCGCCTGGACGGGCGAGTTCCTCGCGGACGGCCGCTACGTCGTCCTGCCGGAGATCCTCGACACGCGGAGTTTCCGCGCCGGGGACGACCTCGTGACTTACCCCGAGTGCGGCGCGTTCGTCGAGTTCCTGGTCGAGACCCACGGATGGCCTCGCGTACGTGCTCTCTATGGCGCCGCCCGCGCGGATGGCTCCGCGGAGGATTTCCGGAAGGCATTTCGCGATTCGCTCGGCGTCTCGTTCGAGGAGAGCGAGGCCCGGTTCCGGGAGTGGGCCGCGGCGGGAAAGAAATGATCGGCTCGGGGCACCCACGGATGCCCCGAGGCCCCCGCGAGGAGCGCGTCCCATGACGAACCGATTCACGCTCGCCCTGGTTCTCTCCGTTGCCTTGCTCGCCGGTGCGGCGAACGCGCAGCAGAAAGAAGGGAGCGCGTTCCAGTTCGGGCTCTACGGCGCGGGCGCAGACCGGGAGGGGATGGTCTACTGGACCCGGCCCGCCGGAGCGGCGGACGCTGGCGAGTACTTCCGCGAGGCCTTCCGGAGGGCGGCGGCCGAGGGGTTCGACTACGTGACGTTCAACCACAACCAGCCTGAGGATCTGCCCATGATCCTCGCCGAGGCGGAGCGTGCCGGAGTCCCGTATCTCTACGAGGGAGGCGGATGGCCGTCGTATTACGACCTCTCGCTCGTCGACCCCGACACGGGCGAACTCGTCCTGGACACCACGATGGGCTTCCAGGAGTTCGGGCCGGAATCGTCCTCGACGCCCTACCTCCGGGAGCGCCTCCACCGCCGCCGGACGATGCGCGACCGGATGCTTCCCTGGATCCGCGATTCCTGGCCCGCACTCGCGCGGCACCCCTGGCTCGCCGGCTACACGCCCGTCGAGGAGCCTCCCGTCGATCCGATGATCGACGACGACCTCGCCGAGGTGGGGAAGGCCTTCCGCGCCGCGGACCCGGGACGACACACGCTCGCCATGATCTACAAGGACATCCGGACGCTTGCGGCGGGCGTCCCTCTCATGAGACCCGACCTCGTCCGGGCCGGCTTCTTCGGGATCGGGCGCGACTCGCAGGCCGGAGAATTCGGCGGGAACTGGTGGTACGCGGAGGACACGACGGACGACGCGGCGACGGTTTGCAGGGAACAGGGCGCGCGCTACCACGTCTTCGTCAGCGGGGCGGCGGAAGAGGTGTACGAGGGGGGCCGATGGGTCCCGGGAAGCTTCCGGCGCGTGACCGTTCCCGAACTGCGCGGCGAGTTCTGGATCGCAATCCTGTCCGGCGCAAACGGGATCGAGGTCTTCTGCTACAACTCGATCGACGACTCCGGCCACATCGAGCACTGCGAGCGGCGCGGAGTCGAGCCGTTCGAGTTCGGCTCCGGTCCGGTTCTCGGCACTCGCATGTTCGGGCTCTACGACATGAGAGACGAGGAGACCGAGCTCCTCCAAGACCTCCGGACGGTCCTGGCCGAGATCCGCCCCCTCTGCGGGATTCTGGGCGACCTCGTCCCGATCGAACGCCGCCGGGGCGGAGAGGACTTTCCGAGCGGTGTCTTCCCATACCGGCGCGACGGCGTCTCCGCGATCCGCGCCCGCGAGTTCGTCCACACGGCCACGAGCAAGCGGTATCTGGGCCTGTGGAACGGCGACGTCGCGCGTGGCCGCTCCGTCGATCTCGACCTCGGGATCTGGTCGCGCGGCCTCCCGGTCCGCGTCGTGCCGGACGGCGAGGTCACCACTGCCGCGACTCTGGGCGCGAACCTCCTCCTGCCACCGGGCGGGGGCGTGCTCGTCGAGCTCGATCCGAAGTAGCGCTTCGCGCCGTGGGGGGGCGTGCTCGTCGAGCTCGATCCGAAGTAGCGCTTCGCGCCGCGCGCCCCTCTTGCAGTCGTTGTTTTTGTTATTCCTGACCACTGGCCACTGACCACTGACCACTGATTCTCGCCAGGCCCCAGTCCATCACGAGCACTTCCCCGAACTCGCCCACCATCACGTTCGACGGCTTGACGTTGCGATGGATCACGCACCGCGAATGGGCGAACGCAACGGCGTCGCATACCTTGAGGAAAACCTCCAGGAGCCGGGCGAGGCGGGAATCTCCTCGCTCCTCCGCACGGCCTCGAGGTCCTTCCCTCGGACCCGTTTCATGGTGAAGTAGGCCCCCCCGTCGGCGGTCATGCCGATCTCATGGACCGGCACGATGTTGGGGTGCTCGAGCTGCCCCGTCACGCGGGCCTCCAGGAGGAGGCTCCCCGGTCCCGTGAGCTACGAGGACCGCTCGGCCGGGGGGACCTGGGACCGGTCCACACCTCGATCGAGATACCGGGACAGGACGCGAGGGTTGGCGCGGGCGAGATCGACCACGACGAGCGCGTCGAGCGTATCGCCGAAGTCGTGGTCGACGTTCATGGCGATCGCCCGGCCGCCGAGTTCGAGGTAGCGCCGGAGGAGGACGGGCACACCCTTCCGATCGGGCTCCAGGTCGGCAACGAGGGCCGAGAGCTCCGCGAGATCGAAGGCGAGGGGCGCGTCCTGCCGGGCCGGCCGCCGCCCCACGCCCTGGACGCGGAAGGGGGACCTGGGCCGGACCCGGCGGGCGAGCTCCTCCCGCCAGGCGTGCCGCTCGAGGAAGCGAGCGACGAGCCCGCGCGAGACGGGAGAGTAGTCGCTGGAGATGCTGACCGCGCCGAAGAGCGTCCGGATGCCCGGGCGAAGGGCGAGGAACCGGGCGATTCCCCTCCAGAGAAGGGCGAGGGCGTCGGAGGACCGCTGCCGCTCGAGACGCACGAAGGAGCGCCCGAGCTCCAGGGCGGGGCCGAGCTCGGCGAGGAAGTCGAGTCCGTACTCGAAGAGGGTGTGCGTGTAGAGACCCCCGGGGCCCAAGCGCGCCGCTATCTCGTGCGCCGCCGCGAGACGGTAGGCGCCGGCGATCTCGCGACGGACGCCGTCCCACAGGAACAAATGGACGTAGGTCTCGTCGAACCGGTCGAGATCGAGCGAGCGGCCCGTCCCCTCTCCCGCGCCCCGGAAGGCGAGCTCGCGCAGCCGGCCGATTTCGAGGAGGACGGCCGGGATCTGGGAGGCCCTGGCACACAAGACGCTCCTCTCCCCCGAGGCGACGAGTCGCTGCTCGGCCGGCAAGAGACGCACCTCCTCCACGAGCTCTCCGGCGGGTCGGGCGCTTGCGACGGCTTGCAGCGTCCTCGGTGCCTCTGGCTCCCCTCTCCCGGGCGCACGCCGCCGCGCCGCCAGAAAAAAGGTTCGCCTGCGCAGGTATTCGATTCGATCCCGGTCCGTCTCAAATCGGACGAGGCGCGCCCACGGGATCGGGCCGCCGATGGCGAGCTCGATCGCCCGGTGGCGCTTGTTCAGGAGCTCCCGTGGCAGGAGCGCGGTCCGGAGCCGCGGGTGGAGGAGCCCCGCCGCCTGGAAGAGGGAAGGGTTCCGGCCCGGGATGTACACGGGCACGATCGCGGCACGGGCCCGGGCGGCCAGCCGCGCGACTCCGGCGTTCCATTCCGGGTCCGTGACCCGAAGGGAGGAGAGATCGATGTGCGCCACCTCGCCCGCCGGAAAGACCGCGAGGAGCCCGCCCCGCCCAAGGAAGCGGAGCGCTTCCCGGAGCCCCGAGACATTCGCGCCCGGAGCGCCCGTCCCGGCAAATACGTCCACGAAGAGGAGCGAGTCGCCGAGTTGCGGGATTCGGCTAAGCAGCCGGTTGGCGAGGATCCGGACGTCCGGCCGCACGGTCGCGAGAGCCGCCGCGAGCGCGAGCCCTTCGACCGCGCCGAACGGGTGATTCGCGACCACGAGAACCGGCCCGGATCGCGGGATCCTCGCCAGGTCCGCGGCCGTCACGCGCACGCGCACGTCGAGCGCGGCGAGCGCCGCACGGCAGTACTCCTCGCCGGTGCGAGCCGAGGCGATCGACTCGTGGATCCTCCCCAGCCGGTCCAGGGCGAGGACCCTGTCCGCGAGGGGGACGGACGTGCCGAAAACGTTTCCCCCGGGGCGTCTTCTCTTCATCGGGCTCTCCCGGCGGGGACCCAGGTCCCCGCGCTCTCTCCCTTGGACCCGGGGCCGCGGATGCGCATTCCCGGGAGGCGCCATGTCACGCCGGATCGGGGGATGTCCTTCGCCGGGCACGGTCCGCGGCCGTCGCCGCGAGGTCGGGTTCGAGAGTCCGGGGGTCGAGGACGACGCCGTAGTCCCGGAGCGCGCCCTTGATCGAGACCTTTTCGTCCTCTACGTCGCGGGCGACTCGCTCGGGCTCGCGCTCGAGGGGGTCGCCGTAGCCGCCCGCGGCGGGGAGGCGAAGGCTCACGAGGTCGCCGGCATGAAGCGTGTCGAGGCCCTTGGCCTTGAGGGGGCGCTCGCGGTCGGTGTCCGGGTTCAGGACGAAGCGCCCGGGGGCGCCGTCCTTGCCTCCGAAGAGGCCGAAGGGGGGGAATTTCTGCCGGTCGCCGTAGCGGGCGAGCGTCATCTCGGGGGCGAGGATCCGCGTGTCGCGGCGGAGCGAGAGCGCCCCGCGGTGCTTGCCCGCCCCGCCCGAGTCCTCGATGAACTCGTAGCGTTCGACCCGGACTGGGAACTCGAGCTCGGCCGCCTCGATCGGCGTGTTCATGAAGCGCGCGAGGTGGCTGTCCTGTCCGTCGCGGCCGTCCTTCCCGGGCCGCGCCCCGGCGCCCCCTCCCTGGATGTCGATGTAGACGAAGCGCTTCCCGGTCTCGGGGTGCCAGCCGGAGTATCCGCAGTTGGTGATCTGGCCGTGGCTCCCGGCCATCACGCGGTCGGGGAGGGCGTCGGAGAGGGCGCGCATCATCGCCTCGGTGATCTTCTGGCTGACGTTCGTCCGGGCGCCGCAGGCGGCGGGGGGGCGGGGGTTCACGACCGAGCCGAGCCGCGCGCTCACGCGGAACGGGCGGTAGCAGCCGGAGTTGGGGGGGACGTGGGGATCGACCACGGCGATCAAGGCGTAGTAGACCGCGGCATGGACGGTCGCGAGCGGGCAGTTCACATTCCCCTTCACCTGGTCTGAGGTGCCCTCGAAGTCGACCTCGGCCTCGCGCCCGCGGATCGTGACGTTCACCTGAATCCGGATGGGGTCGCTCGAGATGCCGTCGTCGTCCACGTGGTCGGCCCCCGTGTAGCGGCCCTCGGGGATCCGGGTGAGGCCGTCGCGGATCCGCCGCTCCGAATAGTCGAGAAGGTCGTCCAGGGATGCCTGGACCGTCGCGGTTCCGTGGCGCTCGTGGATCTCCCGGACCCGCCGCGCGCCCACGAAGTTCGCCGAGGCTTGAGCCCGGATGTCTCCCAGCGTCTTCTCGGGTACCCGGATATTCCTCTCCAAGATTCCAAAGAGCTCCGCGTCTTCGCGCCCCTCCTTGAAGAGCTTCACCATGGGAAGGCGCAGGCCCTCCTGGTAGATCTCGGTCATCCCTCCCGCGACGCCGCCCGGCGCGGCGCCCCCCATGTCTGCATGATGGGCGATCGAGCCGACGAAGCCGACGAGCGACCCGCGGTGGAAGACGGGCGTGAACGTCACGAGGTCCATGACGTGCTGGCCGCCGGCATACGGGTCGTTGGTGACGACGACGTCCCAATCGGCCAGGTCCTCCGGCCGGAAGCGGCGGACGAGCTCGCGCATCCCGAGCTCGAAGCCGGTGAGGAGCATCGGGGCGTGGTGCGCTTGCGCGACCGTGTTCCCGCGCGCGTCGAAGACGGCGCAAGAAATGTCCTTGATCTCCTTGATGACCGTCGAGCGCGCGGTGCGAACGAGGGTCTTTCCCATCTCGTCCGCGACCTGCTCCATCGCGTAGCGAAGGACCTGCATCCGCACCGGGTCCGCTGTCGGGGTCATCGCATCCCTCCTGGCCTGGAATTCGCTGGTTCCGGATGCCGCAGCTCCGCGCTGGCGGCGAGGATCAGATTCCCGAAGTCATCCGTCGTCGCGGTCCAGCCGGGTGGGACGACCGTGCACGAGATCCTCTCCTCTATCACGGCCGGGCCGACGACCCGATTCGTGGCGCGGAGCCGGCCACGCTCGTAGATCGGGCATTCGATATGCCCCGGCCCGTCGAAGTGGACGAGGCGCTCCCCCTTCCACGCGCCCGAGGGCTCCGAACCTCCCCGGGGGATGCGGGGGAGCGAGACGGGCGGGACCCGCCCGAGCCCCACGATGCGGACATTCACGACTTCCGTCTCCTCGTTCAGCGAGCCGTACTCGTAGATCCGCCGGTGGAGGGCGTGGAAGGACTGGATGAGGCGCTGGAGGTCCTCTCGCGCGATGTCGCCTGGGCCCGGCAGAGGCACGTTGAGCTCGTAGGACTGCCCGATGTAACGCATGTCGACCGACCGGGCGAGCTCCACGGCCTCCGGCGGCACGCGGCTGGCCGCGAGATCCCTGCGTGCCTGGTCCTCCAGGGGCGCGAAGGCCGCCGCGAGGACTTCGGGCGTGAGCTCCTTCTCCTTCTTCGCCAGCGTGGCGACGTGGTCGTGACGGATGTCGCTCGTCGCGAGCCCGAAGGCCGAGAGCGCCCCCGGATAGAGCGGGACGAGGACTTTCCTCATGCCGAGGTCGTCCGCGAGTTCCGCGGCATGGAGCGGCCCGGCTCCCCCGAAGGCGACGAGAGTGAACTCGCGCGGGTCGTAGCCCCGCTCGATCGAGCGCGAGCGGATCCCCTTGGCCATGTTCGCGTTCACGACCCGGAGGATCCCGCTCGCCGCGCGGTCGAGATCGAGTGAGAGCGGCTCCGCGACGTGGCGGCGGATCGAGTCGGCCGCGAGCTCGGGGTCGAGCCGCATCTCGCCGCCCAGGAAGTAGTCGGGCGCGATCCGCCCGAGGACGAGGTTCGCGTCCGTCACCGTGGGGAGT
>JACQVV010000595.1 GCA_016209595.1 Planctomycetota bacterium | reverse complement strand
GGCCAGGATCGCTGCCTGGTAACCCGATCCGGTTCCGATCTCCAGGACCTTGTCCCTGGGGAGGGGGGCGACGAGGCTCGTCATGAGGGCGACCATGTAGGGTTGCGAGATCGTCTGGCCGCAGCCGATCGGGAGGGGCTGATCGCGGTGGGCGAGATGCGCCTGCGAGGGAGGGACGAACCGGTGGCGGGGGACCTTGCGGAAGGCCCCGAGCACGCGCTCGTCGCGCAGCCCTCGGTCGGCGATTTGCCGGGCGACCATCGTCTCCCGCTCGATCCGGTGCTCTTCGTCCGTCGAGCGCCCGTTTTTCCGGAAGAGATCGAAAACCGATCGGACGAAGTCCGTCATGGGAACGACACGTCCTCCATGTGGAGCTCGACCGATTCGCTTCCACGGAACCGGTTGAGAACGGGGGTGTAGGCGAGGGAGAAGGTGGACCGCCCTTCCGCGAACTCCGGGTAGAGATCTCCCCGGTTGAAGGCCACGGCTCGAAGCGAGGCGTCGCCTTGCCGGACCACGAAGGAGAGGTGCTGGCCGCGGTCGCCCATGCGCCTGGGGAGTCCCGCGACGGAGAGGTCCGGCGTGACGAAGACGGGAGTGGGGTTCCCCTCGCCGAACGGGGCTAGGCGCTCCATCTCGGCGAGGAGCCGCCGGTCGACCGCCGCGAGCGGGCATTCGAGGTCGATGTCGAGCTCGGCGGCCATGTCCTCGGGCCGGATGCGCTCGCGCGCGTCGGAGAGAAACGCCACCCGGAACCGGTCGAGGCGATCCGCGCGGATCTCCAGGCCGGCCGCGCCCGCGTGGCCCCCGTGGCTTTCCATGTGTTCACCCACGCGGTCCAGGGCGTCGCAGAGGTGGTAGGCCGGGATCGATCGGGCGGAGCCGCGCCCCAGCCCGTCGGAGAGGGCGACGAGGACCACGGGGCGGCGGAATCGCTCCGCGAGCCGGCCAGCCACGATTCCGATGACGCCGCGGTGCCACGTCTCCGAGGCGAGCACGATCGCGCGCTCCCGTTCCAGGTCACCGGGCGCGATTCGTTCGATCGCCTCCTCGAAGATGCCGCGCTCCTCCCGTTGTCGCTCCCGGTTCGCTCGATCGAGCTCCACGGCGATCTCTCTCGCGCGCGCGGGGTCAGTGGTGAGGAAGAGCTCCAGGGCTCGCGAGGCGTGTCCCATCCGCCCCGCGGCGTTGATCCGGGGCGCGATCCCGAAGCCGACATCCTGGGCGGTGGGTGGGCCGTTCCTTCCGATCCCGGCGATCTCGACCAGCGCGGCGAGCCCGGGATTGGCCGGCCGGGCGAGGCGCTTCAGGCCGAAGGCCGCGATGACCCGGTTCTCTCCGACGAGAGGGAGGACATCCGCGATCGTCGCGACCGCGGCGAAGGTGAGCGCCTCGACGAGGAAGTCGCGGAGCTCGGGATCCACCCGGGCCTTTCCCGAGACGCGCCGGGCGAGCGCCCAGGCGAGCTTGAAGGCGATCCCGGCCCCGCAGAGGTGTTTGAAGGGATACGGGCAATCGGGCCGGCGGGGGTTGACGACGGCAAACGCGCGAGGGAGCTCCGGCCCGGGGATGTGGTGGTCCGTGACCACGAGATCGAGCCCGAGCTCGGCCGCCCGTTCGGCTTCCGCAACGGACCGGATCCCACAGTCCACCGTGACGACGAGGCTCGCCCCTTTCGTGGCGATCCGCTCCACGGCTGCGCGGGAGAGACCGTATCCTTCCGTGGCGCGGTCCGGAAGATAGGACTCGACGGTTGCTCCGAGGCGGGAGAGGAGCGACACGAGGATCGAGCTCGCGGACACACCGTCCACGTCGTAGTCGCCGAAGACCACGATCCTCTCACGGCTGGAGACGGCACGGTGGATTCGCTCGGCGGCGGCGACCATCCCGGCCATCTCCTCGGGCTCCCCCAGGGAGAGGAGGTCGGGGGCGAGGAACCGGGCGGCCTCATCGGGGTCTCCGAGCCCCCGGTTGAGGAGGATCTGCGCCGTGACCGAGGAGACTCCTAGCCGGCGGCCAAGCTCGTGGCTTGCCTCAAGGTCGCGGTCGCGGACGTTCCAGACGAGGGGCACGAGACTAGGCTATCCCACGCACCCCGGCCGCGCCAGGAGCCAGGCTGCTAGCCCCAAAACAAGCGAGAACCGTCGAGCGAGACGAAGCCAGAAGCCCGCCGGCGAGGCGCGACGACGACAGCGTAGCCTTGTGCTACGCCGAGGAGGAGCAACGAAGAGGCGAATTCGAGTGAAGCGCGCGCAAGCGCGATTCACTCGAATTCGCCGTCCGGCGGGCTTCTGGCGAAGTCGCAGCCGACGGGACTCGCTTGCTTTGGGGCTGACGAGGCGCCGCCTCAAACCGACCCGTCGGGGAACGTCGAACTCTGAACGTCGAACTCCGAACGTCGAATTTCCCAGTTGGGCGTTCGAAGTTCGAGGTTCGGAGTTGGACGTTCGAGAACTTGCTCTGTCTGCGCAGTTCTTGCGGGTGAAAGCACATCTGGCGGGGCGGCTACCGGCTCCCTCCCGCGGGGATCTGGACCGTCGTGTCGACGCCCTGGTAGGTGTGGGTGGGGAGCTCGATCGTCACGGGAGCACCGAGGTTCCCGCCCAGCGTGGTCGTGAGCTGGCGGAACTCGGTCGGCCCGGCGTTCTGCGCGTGGATCTCGGTCGTGACGCTTCGGCGCTGGGCGAGGACCTGCTCGTAGTAGCGGCGCGCCTGCCCTGCGGCCTCGACAAGGCCGGCGATCTGGTGTTTCTCAGCCATGGCCAGGATCGCGTGGTACGCGTCGTCGCGCACCTTCTTCGATTCGTGGCCGAGGAGCCGGACGAGGCGATTGAGCTCCGTCTGGAGGCGCTGGCGCTCCTTCTCCGCCTCCGCGGCACGCGCAAGCGTGTCGGCCTCTTCCTTCGTCACCCAGCGGCCCTCGTAGCGGACGAAGCCTCGCGAAGTCATGAAGTCCTCGTACTGCTCCTTGGTGTACCAGCGGCCGTCCGACTCGATGTGACCGAGCGCGCGGCGGGCCTCGGCGTGGCCGGGGTCGGCCTCGACCGTCAGGGTCAGGCACTCGCGGTACTCCCGATTGAGGTTTTTCGCGCGGCACCAGCGCGCGAGATCGAAGCAGGCCGCGGCGCCGGAGGGGTCGAGTGCCGCCCGCCGCTCGCGGTACTCGTCGATCGGCGTGGGCTTCTTCTCGATCCGCAGCACGTTCGAGGCGGGGACCGCCATCATGCCGTGGGCGAGCTCGATCACGACTTCTTCCTCGGTCTGGGACAGAACCTTCCCTTCCAGGGTCCCCCCGCTCTTGAGGTAGATGACGTCCGCCTGGGCCGAAGACAGGGCGGCGGCGAGGACCAGGACGAGCACCGGGATGCGCATGGTTATTACCCTCCTCCTACCTGTACGTGCGAGGGGCGGGGGCGTTACCCTCCACGGCTAGAAATATCCCAGCGCCTCGTCGATGCGCGAGGCGAAGGAGAAGATCTGGGAGAGGCCCAGGAGGTCGAACACGTCCTTGACGTTGACATGGGGGTTGAGGAAGACGATGTTGCCCTCGTTCTCGTGGGCCTGGTGGATGGCCCCGATGAACACCCCGGCGCCCGCGCTCGAGATGTAGTGCACCTTCTCGAGGTTGACGACCAGCTTGTACTTGTTCTCGTCGAACAGACGTTCGATCGTCTCCTCCATCTGTTCGAAGGTGTGCGCGTCGAGGTACCCCTCGACGTTGATCAGGACGACGCCGTTCTCCAGCTCTTTGGCCTGAATCCGGAAGTCCGGCATCTGCGTTTCCTTCCCTGCCTTCACGCGAATTCCCCCCGATCCGGCCTCGGAGCCCATCCATGAACCCGGACCGAGTCCGGCGATGGGAGGTTTCTAGAGGAGCTCCTAACCATTGATGTACTTGACGAGACGCAGCTCGTTTTGGACGCCTTCTTTGAAGATGTAGTTCACCTCGTCCATGATCTGTCTCATGATGAAGATGCCGAGGCCGTGCCGCTTTCCCTGCTTCACGTGGTCCAGAATGTTGACGCCTGGATCGAGCTTCTTGGGGTCGAATTCCTTGCCGGAATCGCGGATCGTGACCGCGAAACGGGCGTCGTCGGCGTCGACCTCGATCTCGATCTCCCCGGTGCGGGTCTCCTCGAAGGCGTGTTCGATGATGTTCGAGATGGCCTCGTCCACCGCGAGGATGACTTTATTCTCGTCCTCCTTGCGCAGCCGCGAGAGGCCGACCATCTTCGTCATGAACTCCCGCACCACGATGAGGTTCTTGGTCTCGTTGGTGATCTGGATCCGTTCGTGGATCGCGCCGGCGGTCGGGTTGTTCGGGCGGGCAGGGTCAGGCATCCGGTCGTCGTCTCCGGGGGATCAGAGGACCCCCTTTTGTCAGTACGTTTCTCGTCCCTTTTCCCGACCCCGGATTCCTACTGTCTCTTCACCGTTGTGATCGTGATATCGTCCGACTGCGGGGAGCCTCCCCGCCACTGCTCGAGCTCCTGGACGAGGAGGTTGATGAACTGGTTGGACGTCTTGGCACCGTGGCTGTGCGCCAGCCGATGGAACTGCTCGTCCCCGAACTCCTTGTGATCGGGGCTCATCGCCTCCGGGACCCCGTCGGTGTACATGACCACGCGGTCGCCGGGGTTGAGCTGGATCTTCTCCTCCTTGATTGTCCGCTCGAAGATCGGCCCCTTGTCGAAGCCGAGCGCGATCCCGTGCGGGTTCACGAGCGAGACCTTCCCCATCTGGGCGCGGAAGATGACCATCGGGTTGTGGCCCGCGCTTGCCACGCGGATCACCCCCGACTTCGTGTCGAGAATGCAGTACATCGCGGTCACGAACATCCCGCGCTTGATGTCCTTGGAAAGGACCCGGTTCGTTTTGATGAAGGTGTCCGCGGCCGAGAGGTTCCGCTGCGCCTCCATGCGGATGAGGACGCGGGCCATGGCCATGACGAGCGAGCCCGGTACTCCCTTGCCCGAGACGTCCGCGACCACGATCCCGACGTGCTGTTCGTCGATCTGGATGAAGTCGTAGTAGTCCCCTCCCACCTGCTTCGAGGGCTGGTAGAAGGCGTCGATGTCCCACCCGTCGTAGCGGGGGATCTTCTTCGGGAGCAGGTTCGACTGGATCTCGGTCGCGATCGAGAGCTCGTGCTCCTGGGCCTTGTGCTCCAGCTCCTGGTCGTGGGCCATCGCCAGGTTCTGCGTCATGGCGTCGAAGGAGGCGGCGAGGAGCCCGATCTCGTCCTTCGACTGCGCGATCGTCCTGTGGGCGAGATCGCCCGCGGCGACGACGGCGATGTCCTCGACGAGCTTGCGGACGGGCTTCGTGACCCGGCTCGCCAGGATGAAGGAGATGAGGATGCCCACGAGGATCGCGACGAGCGCGAGGATGAGCGTGACGACGAGGAGGCGCGTCTTCGTCTGCTCGATCTGCTTGGCGGAGAGGATGACCCAGGCGGTCACAGCGTCCTCTCCCGCCGAGACCTCGCGCTTGAAACCCCTCACGGGGATGCCGTCCAGCGTCCCGTCCTGCTTGAAGATCCGGCGACCCTCGGGCAGCGCGAAGGTCGTGCCCTGGTCATCCTTGGGATAGATTTGCTGCTCGCTCGCCCGGAGGTCCTCCGTCTTCTTCGCCGAGAAGAGGATGCCGTGGCTGCTTCCCTTCCGCTGCGTCACGAACGCGTTCATGACCGTCGCGCTCTGGTGCGGTTTGCCTTCCGCCTCGATGAACACGAGGGTCTTGAGGCGTTCGCTGTAGAGCTCGCTGAGGATCCTGCGATCGGCCTCCTGGAGCTTCGGCTGGTCCTTGTTCTCGGCCTCGATCTGGGCCTGGTTCTTCCTGAAGAGCTCGGCGAGCTCCCCGACGGACAGCACGAGGTCCTTCCCCCGGGTGTCGACCTCGTCGTCGAGCGCGTTCTTGGCCTGGAAGTAGTTGGTGATCCCGGTTGTCACCATGAGGAAGGCCGAGACGCCGCTGATCACCAGGGCGAATTTGACCGCGAGGTTCATCCCCTGGGTCGAAGCCGTCGCTGAGATCGCGCGGCGGCTGGCGGCGCCCTCGGGAGAGACTCCCTGGACCGCCTGGAGAATGCGGCTGGAACGGGCGTCGTCCGCGGGAGGCGGAGTTCCGACAGCCCCGGCCTCGTCCGCCGCGCCCTCCGCGCCGGGTCCCGCCTGGCCCGGGAGCGCCGGAGAACGTCGTCTCAACGATGGCCGGTCGCTCTTGCGCCGGCCTCTGCCCGGATTCATGCCAGACGAATCCCTCGCGCGGGACAGTGGGAGACTGTAAGGCTTTGCAACGCCAGATTGTAGTGCGGCTCGGTGGGCAAGGCAAATCGAAAGTGATGCGAGGGCCGCCGGGTCAGGCGGCGGCGATCGCCGGAAAGCAGTGGACGAGGAACCGCAACGACAGGTTCGCGTACGCACCTGCCACCAGGTCGTCGAGGACGATTCCCCACCCGCCGGGGAGTCTCTCCGCGCGATTCACGGGGAAGGGTTTGGCGATGTCGAAGATGCGGAAGAGGACGAAGGCGGCGATCGCCGTCCCGTAGGCCGGATCGATCCAGGCGAGGGTCAGAAAGTAGCCCGCGACCTCGTCCAGGACGAAGGGGCCCGGGTCCTTCTTCCTGAAGTGGTTCTCCGCCCAGGTTCCCACGGAGACGCCCACGAGGGCCGCCGCCGTGGCGACGGCCGCGGGCGTCCAGGTCGCGGCGAGCCCCGCTGCCAGGAGCGCGGCCTGGACCGCGAGCGCCCCGGCCGTCCCGAACGTGCCGGGGGCGATCGGGGCGAGGCCCAGGCCGAAGAACGTGGCCGCGAGAACGCCCAGGCGGCGTCTCACGGCGCGCGTCGCGTCCGGAAGTCCGCGAGGGTGGCGACCCGGATCCGGTCGGTGTCGTGGCCGAACGTCCGCGCGACCAGGTCGCACTTCGTGGTGAGGAGGCTCGCCACGAGCGCCTCCAGGCGCGGTCCGTCGCGGAGCACGAGGTAGTAGTTCGCCTGCCCCTTGGTCAGGACGTGATCGTGCTCTTGAATCGCCCGGGCGAGGTCGTCCGACATCTCCTCCATCTGGATGCCCAGGGTGTCGGGTCCCGCCCGGAACACGCGATCCGCGGCACGGTCGAGTCCCACCTCCTGGAAATCCTCCAGCGTGGCGTCGCTCGTGATGGGTCCTCCCCGGTAGGGGACGCTCACGATGAGGCCCCAGCTCCGGAACTCCTCGACGAGGAGCCGGTCGAAGGCGATCTCGCCGACGTTATCGGGAATGTAGAGGAGGCGGCGCGCGGCGCGGAAGGTCTCGTGGATCTCGGGGAGGCGGTCGACAGAGAGCCCCTCCTCGACGATTCCCCGCAGCCGTGTCTCGATCCTCCCCACGTCGAAGCCGTACCCCGTCCCGACGGTACGGAAATCGAGCTCGTTCCCGGCGATCGCCCATAGCGCCAGGTGGCGGAACCGCGCGTAGCCGGAGAGGGGCGAGGCTTCGGCGCGGACGCGCTTCGCGATCTCGACCCCGACCCGGTTGCACGACGCTCGGAGCTCGGCGAACGGCACGGGGAGTCCGGCAACGCGTTTCAGGATGCGGTGGACGCCCGTGATGTAGTAGCTCGGAGACTTGCGGCCGGGGAACTCGCGGGCGAGCCAGGCGAGGGCCTCATCGAGGATCTGCCCGGCCGTGGATGGTGGCAGGTCCAGGGCTTGAATCGCCCCCACGAGGTCGTCGAGGACACAGGGGACGCAACGGGCCCCCGGGACGGCGGGCTCGCTCACGGCGCCGTTTCCGCGCGATCCCGCTGAACCGCAGCCACGTTCGCCGCTTCCTCGGGTCCCGCCGCGCAGAGCACCGCGAGCGCGCCGCGCAGGAAGTCCGCGAGCGAGTAGAGAGTCACCACGGC
>JACQVV010000062.1 GCA_016209595.1 Planctomycetota bacterium | reverse complement strand
TCCCTGCCCCCCGCCCCTCGTTCGATCGGGGTCGGTCTCGGCGTCCCCGTCCTCCAGGTACTTGCGATCGACCGGCAAGCTTGGCGACGGCGGCGTCTCTTCGATCGGCATCCCGAGTATCCTACTACAACCGCCACGGTGATCCAGGTGAGGAGTCGGGCGAGGGAATCCCGCGATGATGGATGAGGAGACGGTCCGGGGGTTGGTCTCCCTCTTCGAGGTGGCGAGCCGCTTTGTGGAGGGGTTTCCCGGCGATGCAGGGAGCCTTGCCCACAAAGAAATCCTCGCCCGGCACTCGCAGGTCCGATCCGCGATCTCGAGAATCGAGAAGACGCTCGAGAAAAGCGTGGTCCCTGGCGAGGCATCCGCCGCCGGGATCGCGCGGGCGGCGGAGGAGGGATGGTTCGTCCCGCTCGTCTCGGAGGCGCTGTCCGGAATCGCGGAGATTCGACGCCTCGGCTCCTCGGGGTCTCTCGAGGGCGCCAGCGAGCTCGCGGAGGAGATCGACACGATTCTCGAGGGGGACCGCGACCTAGAGGATGCGATCGAGCAAGCCTCCACGCTCTGGGGACCGGCCGCCCCCGGGGGGTCCGTGGCGCTCCTCTCGGTGGTCAAGGGGAAGGCCAACCGGGCACGATTCGCCGTGTGTGAGGGCGACGTGGCCTTGATCGGTTCGGGGCCAGGCTCTGACCTCGCGTTCGAGGACCCCACGATCAGTTCCTCGTGTTGCCGGATCGCCTGCCGCGACGGGCTGGCCCTCATCGAGGCGCTCGATCCGCTCTCCCCCGTCCTCGTCGGAGGGCACCGGGCAACGCGGGCGAGGCTTGAGAATCTGGATGTCGTGAGGCTCTCCCCCGAATCCCAGATCCAGGTGATACTCGCCGCTCCCTCGCTTCCTCGTCGGAGCCCGTCGGGTCGGGTCGTCGCGAAGGACCCGATCGACGACTCGCAGATCGCTCGTCTCGCGCCCGGTCCCTGCGCCGGCGATTGCGGGCGAATCGTGGGCCCGCGCGAGATCGCCGCGGACGAAGCCGCGGCCGTGGAGGACTCGTTCTACTGCTTCGCCTGCGTCGCGCGAGGCCGGGGTCCTTTTGAGATCGTGGACGACTACCGGATCGTGCAGCGCTTGGCGCAGGGGGGGATGGGGGAGGTCTACCTCGCCGTCGAGACGTCGAACGCCCGCCCGGTCGCCGTCAAGATGCTCCGGGGGGCCCTGGCGAGCGATGTACGGTCGGTGGAGCGATTCTGCCGGGAGGCGAAGATCCTCCTCTGTCTGTCTCACCCCAACATCGTTCGTTGCCTGGGAAGTGGAGTCTACGAACGCGCGCCGTATCTCGTGATGGAATACGTCGCGGGCAAGACGATTCGCCGGCATCTGGATCGAAAGGGAAGGCTGGATCTCCCGCTCGCGGTCCAGGTCGCCTATCAGCTCACGAAGGCGCTTGACCACGCCCACGCGCACGAGATCATCCATCGAGACGTCAAGCCGGAAAACGTCCTTCTCGACCGGCAGGGGACGGTCCGGCTCCTCGACCTCGGGCTCGCGAAGTCGCTGGGCGCTTCCGGCGTCCTCACAGGGTCGCATGTCCTCATGGGGACCCTCTACTACATCCCGCCGGAACAGATCGCGGACGCGGGTCATGTGGATCACCGAGCCGACATCTACTCGCTCGGCGCAACGCTCTACGAGATGGCAACCGGGGTGAGGCCGTTCTCCGAGGGCGGCCGAGGCGATGTCTTCTCGCGCATCCTGTCCGGCCGACTCACGCCGCTAGCCGAGCATCTGCCTGGAGCGCCGGAAGAGCTCGATGGGATCGTCCGACGCTCCATGGCGCTCGACAGGGATCTTCGCTACGCCTCGGCGTCCCAGCTGGGGCAGGATCTCAAGCGACTCTACAAGTCGCTCGCCTGACTCATTCGCCCTCGGGTTCGAGGTCGGGGACGATCCTGGCGGCGTCCTCGGCGAGCGCGCGGGCGCGCGTGGCGTTCGCCGCTTCCTCGAGCCGCTCCAGGCTGACCCGCGAGCGAGCGAGGTCGCGCCGATATGCGGCGTTCTCCGGTTCGAGCGCGACAAGCCGTTCACGAACCGCGAGCGCCCGCTCGAAGCTGGCGCGCGCGCTGCCGAGGTCGGCCCTCGCGACGATCCGCCCGATCCGGTCCTGGAACTTGGCGAGATTGAGGAGGTAGGCTCCGTTCGTCGACTCGCTGGTGGCAAGTTGCTCGTTGATGGCGAGCCCTTTCTCGTACCAGGAGCGAGCGCGGTCCGGGTCGCTTTTCTCCTCGAGCCCTCCGAGGCATCCGTACGAGACACTCAGGTTGGAGAGGAAGTTGCGGTTCTCGGGTTCGGACTGGACGAGCCGCTCGCGGATTCCGAGTCCTGCGAGATACCATGCGCGCGCTCGAGACGCATCGGTCCTCTCGTCGCACGCTCCGAGGTGATTCGAAGATATTGCTAGATCTGCGAGGTAGGCACGATTCTCGGGCTCGAGGGCGACAAGCCGCTCCTGGATCTCGCGTGCCCTGTCGAAACGGGCCCGGGCCGATTCGGGGCCATCCGCCCTGAACTCGACTCGGCCCAGGTCGACGAGAGATGCCGCGAGGTCGACGCGGGAGCTCAACCTCGTCGGGTCGAGGGCGAACCGGCGTTCGTGGATCTCGAGCGCCCTTTCAAACCACGTCCTGGCCGCGCCCGGATCCGACCTCTCATCGAGTCTTCCAAGCGAGGAACAGACGAGAGCGAGCTCGCGCAGATAGACGGTGTTCTCGGGCTCGAGCGCGACGAGCCGTCCCGCTGCCTCATGCGCCTTCTCGTGCCAGGTCCGCGCGCGCCGGCGATCGCTTCGCTCCTCGAGCCCTCCGAGGCGTCGCAACGAAAGGACGAGGTCGGCCAGGTAGGTGACGTTTCGGGGCTCGCTCCTTGCGAGCCTCTGGGCGATATCGAACGCCCTCTCGTACCAGACGCGCGAGCGGACGGGGTCTCTTTGTTCCTCGACCCGGCCCAGGTGGCTCGTGGCGACCTCGAGATCGCGCAGGTACGCCGGGTGTCCCCCCGAGTCGGACACGAGCTGTTCCGCGACCTCGACCGCCTTCTGGAACGAGGCGCGGGCCCGGGCCGGATCCGTCCGTTCCTCCAACGTCCCCAGGCTCGAGTGACAGACAGCCAGAGCGCGCAGATGAGTCCTGTCACCTGGCGTGAGGCTCACCAGGACCTCGGCCAGCTCGCGAGCTCGAGGCAGGATCTCCCGCAGCGACGGTGCCGCCCCGTCTCGGTCCGCCAGTCGATCCGCAACATCCCACAGGAGGGCCTCGGCGAGCCGCGCGATTCTCGCAGGGCCCCCCGCTCTCACCACATCACCGCACAGACGCGAGAGGTTCTCGCCGAAACGCCGCGCCTCCTCCCTCTCTCCATCCCCGACCTCCGAGAGTGCCAGACGCCGGACCAGCCGCCCCAGGAGATCGCGGGATCGCCGTGACGGGAGGCTGGTGAGACGAGCGGCCAGATCGGTTCGCCCGCTTTTCCAGGCGGACTGGGCGGCGAGGACGAGCGCCCCATCGAGACGTTCCGTTCTGGGGAAGGAGAGCCAGTGGCCGAAGCTCTCTTCCCGGAGGCGTGGGTCCCGCAAAAGGAGGGTTCGAAGGAAGACCCGCTCCGCCAGGGCGTCCGAGGCCCAGTCGAACACGCCGGCGCCGGTGGACGCCAGGAGACGCGACTCGACGAGACGTTCGATGGGGTCGAGAGACGAGGCGATCCGGACAGGGTCGTTTGTCATCTCGTCTTCCCGCCAGCGGCCGCATAGATCGGCGGCCAGTTCCGCAGAAACGGCCGCCTCTCCCCGCTCGATGCACAGGTCGGCCAGAGCGAGGGCGTGTTTCTCCAGAGCGCCGCTCCCCTCGCGAGGATCGAAGGTTCGCGCGAGCCAGGCGTCCCAGAGCCCGCCCTCCGCTAGGAAGACGGAGGATCCGGACGAAACCAGGCGCTCGTCGGGTAGGGGAGCGTTCCCTTCCTGCTGCGATACGGCGGGGGCGGCGCTTCCATCGGAAAGACTCTGACCGGGGGCGCCCCGCGATTTCAGGCCGGCAAATGCCTCGTGGAAAAGATGAAGCATCAGAGGATGACCCAGGAGGGACCGGGTCCCGGCCGCCAGTTCCTCCCAGGGTACCCTCGAGTGGCGTGCCGAGCCCTCCTGCCGCGCGCGATAAGCCGCCCGGGCTTCCTCGTCGGAGAAGGGCCGGAGCTCCAGATAGGGCACGAGGCGTCCACGTTCCTCCGGAAAATGAGCGAAGTTGTGCGGGTTGGGGAGGAAGGGAGCGTCGTGTTCCTTTCCCCATCGTTCGAGGAGAAGCGTCAGGCGGAAGAGCCGCACCGACAGGACGAGTCGGACCACCGGATGGCCGAGCCGCCGGTTGAACGCGGCGGCCTCGGCCGCGAGGCCGGCCGCCTCCTCGATGAGGGCTCGCGTGTCGCCCGACTCGTTCACCGCGTCGACGAGGAGAACGAGCCGAGGAAGCTCTCGCTCTCCCACGGTGCGCGATCCAGGAGGGCGTGCCCAGGCTTCCAGGAATTCCGCGAAACTCGCGATTCCTCCGCTCGCGGGGCCGGCGAACCCGAGGGCCAATCGGATGCGGTCGAAGAGACCCTCCCCCCCGCCAACGGTCCGGCCGAGGACGAGGAGCACCGCGTCCGAGGCTGAAGGATCGGAGCTCCCAGTCCTCGAGAGACAACGGTCAGCGAGCCGACAGAGCATCGAAGTCTTGCCCTCCCCCGCCTCGGCCGCGACCAGGAGCGCGCTCTCGCGACCCGTTTCGAGCCAGTTCTCGAGCACATCGTCGATCTTCTTCCGTGGCTGGTATGTTTCCGGGAAGTACTTGATCCCTCGGAGATTCGAGAGGGTCACGGCGGTCGACTCGCGTGCCCAGTCCGACACCCGCCATGGGACGAGATCGGCCTTCCGGAAGCCCGAATCGATCTCCTTCCCGGCAAGGAGCGCTCGAAGGGCATCGACCGTGTCCTGACGCTGGGTCCTCGAGGCGACGCCGAGATAATAGATGACATGACCGCGCCATCCGTCGAAGGCGTGGAGGGGATCCTCGCTTCGGGGATCGGTTGTCGCGTCCGCGACGAGGAGCGGGAAGAGGGGGAGCGCGCCCTGGGGTCCGAGGAGCACCACCCGGGTCGGATCGAGAGCCATGTCTCGGGCTAGGCCCGGATCGATCTCCTCGGGTGTCACGGATGCGGAGCCCGGAACCGAGCCGACGAGCCGGACCAGACCCACCCCGCTCCAGCGCGCGGGCTGGAGCTCGGCCAGGGGGCGGAACAGTTCGACGACCCCTTCGAGGACGGGGAGGAGCGTCTCTCTGAGAAGAGCGGAGCTCGTCTCGGAAAACGCCCCGCCGTGGGCCCACGAGTTGTTCCGCGCCTCGAGGATTCGCTCGTGGGCGCTCCTGCCATCCACCGCGAACCCCCGGAACCGGTGAGTCGCCCGAACCAGTTCGGCGGAGAAGGGGCCTCCGGAGGAAAAGGGTGGGAACTCGCCGCTCGCGGGGAGTGGAAAGTGATGCTTGGCGAGCGTGCAGAGGATGACGTGCCAGTCATTGAGATGCGGAACCAGGAGTCGTGGAAATTCCTGCGCGAGCCTCGGACACTGCCGACTCCCCCGCAGGAACTCTGCGAGGAGTACGAGAGTCACGAACCGCAGCGTCGTCTCGTAGGTAAAGAAGAGGTTCTTGAGGCCCGCCGCGGCGCTGCCAGCTTCGAGGGTCAAGCGGAAGCCGTGGGCGATCGGGAAAGGGAATCTCTCCTCTACCAGCCCAGCCAGGCGGCTCCGTGCTGGATCCGGTGCCTCCGAGGGGCCCATCTCCCTCCGAAGGGAGGAGCCGCAGTGTCCGCAGACCCAGAAGACCGGACCGGTCATCATCTCTGCCATGCAGGACGGACAGCGCATCGAGGTAGTTGCTCCGACTTCCGGGCGCGGTCTGGACGCCGGAAGGATACCACGCGAGGACCATCTGGCTGGCCCCCTCACATTGGTGGCGGGCCGACGACAACCCGGACGCTACTTCATCGTCCGCGGCGCGGGACACCTACTGGCCCGGGTTTCTCACCGAGTTTCGTCGCGCACCCACCCAGCGTCTGGCGGCGCGCGGCCTCCTCGAACGCGCCACCCGTCGCTGCCCCGAGGGCGGGCGGACAATCTCGACCCGCATCTCTTCGCGCGACGAGCACGCCGAAATCAGGCGCTTCTTCCCTATTGCAAGTGAAGATGCATTTTGCCAGAATGAATAGCGCGTCGGCGGAGGGGAGAAGATGACGGGAAAAGGGACGAGAGCCGAACGGAGGGATCCCGGGGCTGCGCTCGTGCTCGTGGTCGCGGCGCTCTCGATCCTCGCCGTCCTTGCGATCGCGATGGCGCGTCTTCTTGCGATCGAGCGCTCGGCCGCGAGTTCGTATTCGCTCGCCGCACAAACCCGGATGGCGGCCGCGGCGGGAGTCGAGCACGCCGTGGCGGCCCTCCGCGCGTCGGCCCAGGTGCGCTCGTACGACCGGCCCGACGAGGCGTGGGTGTATGGCGGGGAGGATTTCGACGGGGACGGGAAAAAATCGGGACTCCACGAGGAGTCGTTCGCCAACAACGAATTCGACAGGCTCGAGTGCCCCCTCGAGTACGCGCTCCGGCCGTCCTTCCCCCTCCTTGATCCGGTCACGGGGTGGCCGGTTCTCTCCGACAACCGCGGGCTGTCGGGGTCTCTCGCGCCGGCGGGACAGGGTTCCCCGAGGCTCGCCTACGCGATTCGGGTCTTGGACGCGGCGAGCCAGCTCGATCTCAACGCCGGACTGGGTGACCCCGAGTACGCGACGAACATGGCGGCGAGGACGAGTCTCCTCTGGCAGGAGATCGTCCGCGGAAAGCCGGATGCGCCCGTAGTGCCTGGGATCGGCGAGTGGCTCCTCGCCCATAGACCGCCGGCGGGATGGTCCTCCGAGCGGGAGGTGAGGGACGTGCTTTTCGCGCTCGCCCCCGGAGAGCCCGGCAAGGGGCTCGAGGTCTTCCGGCGCCTCTCTCCCTACGTCGCCTGCCACCCGTGGCGGGACCGGACGGTCATCCGGCCCCGGGGGAAGCCCAGGACGCCCGAGAAGGCGGGCCAGCCGATCGAGGTCGAGACGATCGCAAGTTACGAGGAGATCGAGCTCGCGACCCGGGCGCCCGTGAACGTCAACACGGCCTCGACCGAAGTGCTCTTCGCCGCTCTCGCGGACATCTCCGGCTGGGCCTACATGGACGGAATCCTCTATCACAGGAATCCCCAGACGGGCCTCGAGGACCTCGCGAAGAAGAAGAACACGACCGACTTCCAGCCTGATTCCTACGAGAAGACAACGCTCGACGCCGAGCTCGCCCGGAAGGTAGCCGCCGGGATCGTGGAACATCGGCGCACGGTGGATCCGTTCAAGACATCGCGCGATTTCCGCGCGTTCCTCGACGGGCTCGCCACGAACGGTACGATCACCCGCTGGCAGGCGGATCTCGTGGAGGCCCAGGCGCGTCCCGACACCGACATCAACAAGTTCAACCCCGACGCCGTGCTCTACAAGTCGATCGACAAGACCGACCTCATTGACTACGGGACCGAGTTCTGCTTCTCGTCGATGGGCCGTTTCGAGATCGAGTCTCTCGGGCTTGCTTTCGACCGGGCGGGAACACTCATCGGCTCCTCGAAGATCGACGCCACGGCCACGGTCTACGACGTGCTCCGCGACACGACGATCGAGGACTTCAAGGCGGGCGAGGTCTACCCGACCGCGGGACCGTCAGGCCGCCCGGCGATCGAGATATACCCGGAAGAAGAGCGCGCGTTCTTCAAGCAATACGACGGCCAGCTCGGGCTCGGGACCGTCCGTACCCAATTCGCCACCCGAGAGCCCGCTCTCGACGCGTCGTTCAGTCCGAGGGACGAGGCCTGGTCGAACTTCATGGAGGAAGGGGAGGGAGTCGAGCTCCCAATCGTGGGTCACCTCGTCGGCCCTCCCCCGTGGGGGCGAGTCTTCCGCGGCGGGGCCTATTCCGAGGACGGGCGCCATCCCCGCTTCTCGACCCAGAAGCAATACCTCTCGGACACGAACGGCGCCATCGCGTTCTGGTACAAGCCCAACTGGAACATGGTGAGCCCCGCCCCCCGCCTCCACGCGATCGTCGACTTAAACGGCGAAGCCGCTGACTCGACCTTCCAGATCTACAACGACACGAGCCGCCCCGAAGGGAGCGACAAGGGGCCGGGGGTCCCGATGCTCAAGTTCCTCGGATGGGATCTGGGGAACAACCGGGAGGCGAAGATCGAGATCCCGCTGGAGGGGATCACGGAGGCGAGGGAGTGGGTGCATGTGTGGCTCCAGTGGGGGGGCAGATACGTGACGATGTCCGTGCAGGGGAGGGAGGAAACCGTACGTTGGGCGCAGATCCACTTTGTCTCCGGCGGGTGGTCACGAGCCGGGATGAGCTACAGTAGCCCGATGGGTGTCTACTACTGGGGCGGGACTTGGGGGTTCCGGAGCGGGCCTACGGGGCCTGAGACCGTCGACAACTACGATCCCAACTTGCAGCCGCCCTGGCGTGAGGAGCGTCGCTTCGCCTCATTGAAGGATCTGGAGGCCTGGTTGGGGTCTCTGTGTACGGACACGACGCCAGCCGACTGTCCGTATCCTGCCGGGCACTCCTGGTGTCCGTACATGGACTGGACCAATTATGGTGAGGCCCGTCAGGACCTGTACAAAGACCCTGGTGCACGCACCAGGGAGCAGGGCGCGTCCGAATACCTGGCGGAGCACGTAATCCGCTTCGGCTTTACCTCCGACACCACCGCCGCGCTGCGCTTCGGCGGCCGACTCAAGATCGCGACCGAACCCTCTTCCGAACCGGACAAGCCTCCCCACTACAACCGCGTGAAGGCCCCCTCGAATGGGACGTATGGAGAGCTTCTCGCCGTGAACGACATTCCCGAGGGCGACGCGACGCTCGACTCCGACCTCCGCGATCTCTGGGTCCAGGGCCGCTATTACAAGTCGGGCGATGCGTACTTCGAGTCGAAGGACCTCGGGGTTCCCGCGGGAACGCGGCTCGGTACGATCTCGTGGGAGGTCCACCAGCCGCCACTCCTCGAGACGGGGGTCGAGCTCGAGATCCTGGGGAAGCCACCATTCTCGGCCTCGGGCGAGTGCGCACTCGGCGGGACGGCTCCGGGAGGCCCCCTCAAGTACCGCGCCCTGTTCCTCGCGTCGGCACAAGCGGACCTCCCCCTCATCGAGACACCCTACATCGACTCGGTCACGGTCACGGTCCTCGGCCCCGTGAGGTTCGAGCGCTGGGACGAGGACCTAGGGGCCCCGGCGGCGCCGTGGGCGAAGTGACGGGCCCGGGCCGGGGCCTCGGCGAACTCGCCACCGACCACGGTCTCGTCTCCCGGGGCGCTCTGAGGGAGGCGCTCGCGATCCAGACGGAGCTCGAGGAGGCGGGCTTCCGGGTGTCGCTCGGCAGGATCCTGGTCGAGAAGCGCTACCTGTCCCGGCCGGCGCTCGCCGCGCTCGCCGACATCGAGGCTCGCCAGCCAGGTTCCCCCGACCGGCCACGCGGCGCGACGCTCGGCATCGTCCGCCTCTCGCCTCCCGAGAGGGAAGTCCTCTCCGAGCGAGCCCGCAGGGAGGGGACGCTGTCGGCCGAGGATCTCCTTCGCTGCCGGCGGGTCGCCGCGGTGCTAGAGCGGCACGGGATCGAGCGAGACTGGACGGAGCTTGCGATCGAGATGGGGCTCCTCCCGCGCGAACGCGCTCGCGAGCTCGCGAGAGGCGGCCCATCTGGGAGCGAGCGCGAGGAGCCTCCCTCGCCGGATTCGGGGATTCTCCTGGCCATCGAGGAAGGGCTCGGTCCGGAGAAGATGAAGAAGCTCAAGAAGTACGGCCTGGGCCACCTCGCGATCCGGGCGAAGCTCGCCAGTTCCGACCAGGTGAAGGACGCCCTCTGCGTCCAGCTCCTGGTCCGGGAACTCGGGATCTTCCGGCGAATCGGAGAGGTCCTGGTCGCGCGCGGGGTTTTCGGCCAGAAGGACCTCGAGAAACTCCTCGCCGTCCAGAAGAAGAAGCTCTCCGGGCTCGAGTGGCTGGCCGAACTCGCTCCGCCGGCCGAGCCGGGGTTTACGACAGAGTCACTCATGCCGCCGCCGAGCCTCGCGAACTCCATGTCTTCGGCCGAGGACGAGGCCGACCAGGTGTTCCTCCGGCTGGCGGAGGATTCCGATCGGGACGCGCCGGATCTTGCCCAGGAGATCTTCCATAACGACGAGTCCGGGCTCTTCAAGGCCGTGGAAGAGCGGCTCGGGAACGATCTCCTCGCCCGGATCCGCCGGTTCCGCTTCGGGAATCTCGCCATCGAGAAGGGCCTCACCACGAGAGAGAGAGTCCGGCACGCGCTTCTCGTCCAGATGCGCCTCGCGGGAGTCGGTGTGGTCAAGAAGCTCGGGGAAATCCTGGTCGAAGAGGGGGCCCTCGGCCCCGTCGGCCGGGATCGCCTGCTCGAGACGCAGCGGCAGCATCTCTCCCGGGTTCCGTGGTCGGAGCTCGTTCCGGAGGAGGAGGGACTGGACGACCGGGACCGGGCGCTTTCGCGACTCCTCGTCGAAAACTCGATCGTCGGGGCGGACGAGGTGCGCGAGTGCTGCTACGTCGAGCGGGTGCTCTCGGAGCTCGGTATCCGGGCGAGTCTCGCCGACGTCCTCGTCGAGAAGGGGGTGATGGATCGCGAGGTCGTGGAGAGCCTCGTCCGGTCTACGACCGAGGAGGCGGCGAGCGCGTCCCAGGAGGCCGGCGTCCCGGCTCCGGGCCAGGTGGCAAAGAGCGCCCTCCGGAAGGCCTACGATGAAATCCTCGCGCACGAGCGGTACAAGGCCATGGAGACCGGCGTCTTCTCGCGACCGGAGCTCCGCGAGCTCTTGGGGGTGGCCGGCAGGGAGAAGGCCCTCACGTCCGCGCGGCCGCACTCCCGCCCTTCGCGGAGAATGGCCTGGGCAGCAGGGGCGCTCTCCCTCACCCTGCTCCTCGCGGCCGCGGTGTACGGTTTTCCGGCGCTCCTAGCCTCACGCGAGAGCCCGCCGCCTCCGCCCGCGCCATCTCGCGTGCCGGTCGTCCACCAGGCGGAACCGACCGGAACGACGTTCGTGGCGGAGGGCGAGATCGTTGGGGAGGTCTTCGAGAATCCGGCCGGCGCCGAGCCGGGACGGGTCCGGTTCGATTTCCTGCTGAAAGCGGGGGATCGCTTCCACGTGGTTCGCGGCGAGTCGCTGGCGAGAGAGGGAGCCCTGAGTGGTCTCGAGGACAGGCGGCAGATCGAGGTGCGAGGGAGGTTTGCCACAGAGAATCGACTGCCCGCCGTGCGACTCCCGGACGGGACCTGGACCCGGGGCTACATCGATCTCGAGTCCTTTTCTCTTCTGCCGCGCGCGCCATGAGCGACGCTCCCGGCGACATCTCCGGGCCGGTCCATCTCTCGCGCTCGGAGGACTCGACCCGCCCGGTGGCGGGAGGGAACGCGCGGCGCGCGAGCGTCTTTCGCCGCGAAGAGGCTCGGCAGGAATTCGGTCGATACCGGATCCTGGGGGAGCTCGGCGCGGGAGGCATGGGAAAGGTGTATCTCGCCCTCGACCCGACCCTCGGGCGAAGAGTCGCCCTCAAGGTGATGCTGGGCGCGCTGGACGACCCCCGGACGAAAGAGCGCTTCCTGCGCGAAGCGCGGGCGATCGCCCGGCTCCAGCACCCGGGCATCGTCGCGATCCACGACGTGGGTGAGGAAGACGGCGAGCCCTACTTCACCATGGACTACGTTGAGGGGAGGGACCTCGCGCAGCTGGCAAATCTCGGCCTCCCGGTAGAACGAGGAGCGCGCATCCTGGCGCAGGCGGCGCGAGCGGTCGAGGCGGCGCACCAGGCGGGGGTCATCCACCGCGATCTGAAGCCCTCGAACGTGCTGGTAGACCGGGACGGGAAAGCCCGGGTCCTCGACTTCGGTCTCGCTCGCGTCGTGGACGAATCCCTCTCCGCTCTGTCCCGGAGCGGGACGCTGATCGGCACGCCGGCCTACATGGCGCCGGAGCAGATCAACCCCGCATGTGGAGACATCGACGCCCGCACGGACGTCTGGGCCCTGGGCGCGATCCTCTACGAGATCGCCGTGGGGCAGCGACCCTTCCAGGGCGGCAACGAGGCCGCGCTCTTCTACCGCATCATGACCACGGACCCCGTCCGCCCACGGTCGGTCGTCCCCACGCTGCCCCGAGATCTGGAGACGATCGCCCTCAAGGCCCTCGAGCGGAAGAAGGACGCGCGCTATCCCTCGGCGGCGGCGTTCGCCGAAGACCTCGAGCGACATCTGGCGGGCGAGCCGATCCTCGCCCGTCCGCTCGGGCCGTTCGTGTGGGCCGTGCGATGGATGAGGAGACATCGCGTTGTGGTGGCGGCGGCTGTCGTCCTCCTGGTCGGGATCCTTGGATGGCGGCTGGCCTCGCGCCGAACCGAGCGAGCGGCCGAAGACGCCGCCGCGACGACTCGGAGCAACGCGGAGATCGAGAGAAGAGCCAGGGAACGCGCCGAGAAGATCGAGGCCGCGAAAGAGAGTGCCCGCGGATTCCCGGCGCGACTCGAGGAGGCGAACACCGGGAAGCCGGACGCGCGGATCTTCGACTCTCTGCGGGGCGACCTCGATCGTCTCTCGCGTTCCATCCAGTCCATCGACTGGTCTGCCGCTCCGGCGTCCTCGCCGGCAGCGAGCCCGGCCACTCTCGCCCACTGGGAGGACGAGATCGATCTCGGAACCGGGAGGGCCATCGTGGAGGACGAAATTCGGGAACGATTCCCGGAGGCACGGGAGTGTCTCTCTCGTGTGCTCGCCCAGCCAACGGCAAGCGAGGGAACCGAGGAAGCTCGCTGGTGGACGACTGAGATCGATTGGCTGGAGCTTCCCGGCGAACTCCGGAAATGGCCCGATCCGCGGGATCTCGTGGTCGAGAAGAGCGGCGACAGGCCGCGACTGGAGAGGCTGATCGAGGGTCTTTCGGCCAGCTCCCTTCGCCATCGACCCGAAGCGGACCCGCAGCGAGCCAAACTCCTCTGCCACCTCGGCCGCGGCAGCGAGGCGGGCTCGGTCCTGGGGAGTCTCCGGGAGGACCACGCGAGACTCTGGGCCCGTTCCGACCCGCGGGCGCTCTTCGATCTCTACCGCGGCATCGTCCTGGCGGCCTACCTCGAGGATCCCCCCGACCTCAAGGGAGTCGAGGATGCCCACACCGCGGCGATGATTGACTGGAATAGTCCGGACCCGAAGATCTACAAGCGGAGCCTCTTCGTGGGCGTGGCCCATGCCGCGGTCCTTCCGTTCTGGTGCCTATGGCTGAGGACGGGCGAGGTGGCGGAAATCGAGCGGGTCCGGGATTGGCTCGAGCCCGCCTACGACACGAGCAACCAGCTCGACTGGATCGAGGACGGCACTCTCGACCTGCCCTGGATGCTGGGCGTCGCTCTCGTGGTCACGGGAAACACGGAAAAGGGGAGCAAGTGCCTCGCCGACGCGACGAACTCCGGCTACGTGCCGGCGCGCGAGCCGCGCTACGAGAATCTCCCGGCCCTCCAGGCCCAGGACGCATTCCGCAAAGCGCTGGCCAGGGCGGGTCCAGGCATCGGCAAGTGTCGTTAGGGCGAGGAGAGAGAGCACACGTAGCCGATGGCTTTCCGGAAGTTCGCCACGCGCCGGTCGATCTCCTCCGCGGCGCTTTCCGTTGCGGGGCGTTGACACGGCTGCGAACCTCCTCATCGCGTTCGCCTCCTCGACGACGCTTCTGTGCGCCGGCTGTGCATTCGGCGACCGCCACGTGGCCCTCAGCGATTCGCCGTCCGCTGACATCGAGCCGGATTCTGCGCTGGCCGGCGTCAAAGTGGCGGTCGTTCAATTCGCCGACGGGCGCGTCGTGGATCCGGCCGGGCGCCCCTTGCGGGGGGCTTTCGCGACCTCGACTCCATGGACGTCGCCCGTCATGCGGCGGCAGAGGGTCGGGAGGAGTCATAGGCATGGGCTTGGGGCACGACCTTGAGCCGCTGGCGAGTGATTGCCCATCGTTGCTCCGCAGCGCAGGCCGGTCGTGTGCGCCGCGTTCACGGACGATTAACCCGCATTTCTCACACCTCGTCCGATGTGCGGGGTGCTGGCGGCGTGAACCGCTCGCTGCCGCTCGCTTCGGCTTGCTCGCCTCGACGACTCCTCCAAAGTCGTCTGCGGCTCGCGCGCCGATTTCCGCCTGGCCATCGCCTCCGCAGATCGTTCTCGCTGTTGCACCTGGCGGTGCAACAG
>JACQVV010000602.1 GCA_016209595.1 Planctomycetota bacterium | reverse complement strand
GTGTCGAGGGGGAGGACGGTGCCGCCGCCGAAGTAGGTGAGGAGTGCGTCGGCGACGGCAAAGGGGTCGCGGGAGAAGTCGAGGACGCGGTAGCCGGTCCGGCGCTTTTCGTCGGCGCCCGAGAAGTTGACGACCCGGACGCTGGCGCCGGTGGCGAGGGCGCTCAGGGCGGCCACGAGGGCAGCGACGGTGTGGGCGACGACCGCGAGGACGGGGTTGGGCATGCTGCCGCTACTGTCGACCCAGACCTCGAGGTCGATGGGGACGCATTCGGGGTGGGTGCCGGGGGTGCCGGTGGGAGGCCGCCCTGGGCGAGGGCGCCTCATGCTCTCTCCCGGGACGCGGGGGAGGGGGCCGAACTCTTGGAGGGTGAGTCGCGCGTCGTAGGTCTCGACGGGGTGGTCGATGTCCCAGGAACGGGAGAGGTTGGCTCGCGGGGCGGGAGGCTGGAGGGGCACCGGGGGAAACGTCAGTCGCCTGTGAGCGAGCAGGAGGTACTGGAGGCGGTTCGCCAGGGAGGGGGACCCCGCGTGCGGACCGCCGGCGCGGGGCGAGGAGGAGGGATCCTGGAGGCCCAGGGCCCTGACGAGCTCGGCGAAGCGGTCGGGCGCGAGGCGGGTGGCAGCGTCCTGGAGAGGGAGAAGGACGTCGAAAAACGCGCCGTTCTCGATGACGCCGCGGGTTTGCTGGAGAGAGGCGACGGCGCGGTGGATTCGGGCGAGGCGCGCGAGGTCGAGAGATCGGGCCAATTCCTGCGCGGGCGGAGCGGCGAGGGACTCAAGGCGCTCCGCGGCGTCGAGGAGGGGAAGGTCGGCCCGTCGGATCGCGCGGCGGACGGATGGGTCTTCCGAGGGGTGGGGGCCGCCCTGGGCCTCTCTCTCGTCCCACTCCTTCCGGGCGGCGGGGAAGGTCTCGTCACGGACGCGGCGGGCAGCGGCGGCGATGCGGGCGCGCTCGCGAGCCGCCTCGCGGCGGACGCGGTCGAGCTCCCGTTCGGCGTGGCGTTCCCCGGTGTCCTGGGACGAGGTGCCCTGGCGCTCGAGACGCTTCTCGATCTCCGCAAGAAGTGGCGCCGCCCCTTCGTGGCCCCCGGCCTCGCGGAGCACCACATCCAGGGCGGACTCGCTCTGGCGGTCGGGGGCTCCGGCGCCCCCGCTAGGGGAACGGCTGGACAGGGCTCGCTCGGCGGCTGCCCGCCGCCGCTGGAGCTCGTCGGCTCGCTCGGCGGCCTTGCGAGCCGGGCCGGAACGAGCTCCGGGTCCGGCTGAGGACCTGGCGGAAGACGACGGGGGGCCGCCCGTGCCGAAGCGATCCCCGGAGATGGTTTGCGCCTCCGTCTCGAAGTACTTGCGGAGGACGGTCGCGAATTGATGGAGCCCGTCGAGCCAGACGGCGCGGGAGGGGTCACGGGCGAGGCATCGGGTGAAGATCTGGACGCAGGTGCGGAGGTCTGCCTCGTTCGGGGCGGGTAGTCCCCGGGGGCGTCGGAGGCTAGAGAGCTCGTGAAGGAGAGAGAGGTAGAGGGCGAAGAGGCGGGAGCGATTCCCCCTCCCGAGGCGTCCGAAGAGGTCGGCGATCGCCGAAGGACGCCGCCGGTCGAGGCGGTGGAGCTCCACGTTGATCAGCACGTCGTCGAAGAGGTTCATCGCGAGATGGCGGTGCGCGCGAGACACATCGGGGCCGAGAGCCCGGCGCGCGACGAAGTCCATCTCGCTCGCGAAACCAAAGTCGCGGGGCAAAGCGATCGCATGGCCATACTCGTGGGCTGCGACGGTCTCGAGGTGCCGGTCCCCGAGCTGCCGGCGGATCTGGCTCGCGTCCATGTGGACCGAGTCGGAGGAGACGTCGTAGTAGGCCAGGGAATCGTCCTCCAGCGGGCGGTACTCGACGTTCGGGAGCCCGTCGGGATCGCGGCACGGGATGCGAGGCCAGCGGTTCTGGATGTCCCGGAACGTGCCCCACCGCACGCGGGCGGTGGCCGAGACCTCGCCCGGCGAAAGCGGGACCGGATGCGCTCGCCGCCGGAAGCGGACGAGACGACGGAGGAGGGAGAGGAGCCGGATCACGGGGCCTCCCTCTCGATCCGCCGCAGCTCGTGAAGCATGGGGAATTTCAGGACGGATTCGAGCCCGCTGAGCTTCTCCCCGATCTCCCGCGCTTCCCGGGCGAGGGAGGGTCTCTTCCCGGGACCGCTCGACTGCCGCGCCTCGGCCACGAGGTCGAAGTAGCGGTCAAAGACCTCGGCGTAGGCGTGGTAGTGCGCCTGCGCCCGCTGCCAGAGACGCCGGACGAAGCCGAGGCGGTCCAGATTCACGCTGTCGGTCCCCGGCTGCGCGAGGTAGCGGGTGGGTTGCAGGCGGTGAAGGTAGACGTGAGGGACGAGGGGTTCCACGTGCTCGAGGGTCACCTCGGAAGGATGGCCATCCGGCGACTCGGTGAACGCCCGGATCCGTGCGCTCCGGAAGAGGGCGTGGACCCCTCGGAATCCCGGCGACGTGGTGATGGCGCTGCATACTTGCCCGTGGTCCGCGGCGGCGCCCGGTCGCGCCGGCATGACGAGGGGGCAGCTCTGGCAGAGCTGCTCGAGCCGAGGCTCGGCGTATGCGTGGGCCTTGTTCCGGTCCGAGTTCTCGGCGCCGGCGTGCAGGCAGGTGCCAAGCATCGCCACGAAGATAGAGACGCCCCGGAAAGCCTCGCTGGAGATAGGGAGGCCCTCGAGCTGGCGTCTCAGTCGCGCGATCGCCTGCAGGCGGGCCGCGACCTCGGGACGCAGCGGACGATCAACGTCCTCCTCGATCTTGCAGTCTTCCACCATCTCGCGGAACGGCCCGGCGGTGGACGGATCGAATCCGGCGAGGCTCTCCGGGACGTGGATCTGGGCCAGATCGATTCGGGCGAGCACGTCCGGCGGAAGGTCGAAGGACATCCCGTGATGGAGGTTCATGGTGATGACGACGCCGTCGGTGCGCGCCCGAACTTGACGGCCCGCCAGCTGGAAGACGCGCCGTTCCAAGAAACTCGCGAAGACGGTGATGGCGTCGGCACTGGCGCGATGGAGGTCATCGACGATCGCGGCCGGCGCCCGCGGGAGCGGCCGTGCGCGGACGACCTCGCGGCCGCCGACGAGCGCAGCGAGATCGAAGAGGACGGCGACGTCGCTCCGTGAGAGTTCATTGTGGCAGTGGAGGAGCGCCCGCGTCATCTCCGCGTCGTCCAGGAGCAGCAGGCCCTGGACGGCGAGGCTCGCCCGGGTGGTCTTGCCGCTAGAGGGAGGGCCGATGAGGAGGAGGGTCTCGCCGGCGAGGAGGGTCTCGAGGCACAGGCGATAGGTCATCTCGGGACACGCCTCGAGGAGTTCCCGGCAGACGTGATGGAGGTTTCCGATCTCGTCGCCGGATGCGGACACGATGATTCGACGTCCCCACGGTGGCGGTTCTATCCGGGCGTAAGGATCAGGGTGGATGTTCTCCTCGCTCGCCCGGACGCGCCTCGCCACGAGGGGATCCTCGCGCTCCAGGACGAGATACGCAGCGAGAGCCACCCGGACGGCGCGGGAGCCCCCCCGGACGTGGTCGAGCGAGGCCGCGAGCGCCCAGGGCTCGTGCCCTTCCAGGAGGAGCTGCGCCGCCGCCGATCCGTCCCCGCCGACGAGGAGGCGCCCGGCGCGCTCGCAGATCTGCTCCACGTCGCTCGCCGTGCGGGCCGTGTCGAGGAGGATCGGCAGAAGGCCCCCGATGGCCTCGACGGCCGCCTCCCGTCCCATGAGGTCCGCGGCCCTCCGCGCGAGCTCGGCCAGGGCCAGAGAGGCGCCGGCGAGCTCGGGCCAGGAGGCGATACCCCCGAGGCGAGGGACGAGGTCGTCGCAGAGCAACGCGGCGAGCCAGGGATCCTGACGCTGGACGTCTCGCAGCGTTGCGAGCCATTCGATGACCCCCGCCGGGTCGCGTCCTCCGGGAGCGTGGAACGCCCTCCGCCCGGCGCCCAGGAGGAAGGGAAGGCGAGGCTCGAGGGTCCGGTCCTCTGCGAGCCACCGCTCCACGGCCTCGTAGAGCGGTCCGTCTACCGCGCGGAGGGCCTCCGCGTACGTCCGGTCGAAACGGTCCGCGGCGAAGAGATCGGCGAGGGAGGGGGCGGGAGGCAAATCGACGCGCTCGAAGCGGAGGGCGACGGCGCCCCTCGCCTCCTCGATCGTCATCTCACCCTCGCCCGCGTCGACCTCGACGGGCGGGAACCTCAGGACGACCTCTTCAAGGCGTTCCCGGAGACTCGACGTCTTGCCCTGATAAAGGAGGAGGGCGAGGGCATGGGGGGTCCCCGCGTCGGCGAACACGCGGTCGGGGCATGCCGGGAGTTCGGTCTCGCGCCACCGGATCCGGAGGCGCGCCAGGCGACCCTGGGGCTCGAGACAGGTCGGGAGCGCCAGGAGAACGCGCGCTCTCGCCTCTGGCCCCAGACCCTCGATCCAGGGCGACCAGTTCTTGCCCGCCTTTTCCTGGATGGCCCCGAGCGCCGCGGCCAGGTCCCCGCTGGGAAGGGCGGTGACGACAGGGTCGCCAGGCCGCCACCGATCGAGGGCCGCGAGCCGGGCCTCGGGGGAGAGCCGCCGGAGGATCCCCACCGCGAGCTCCGGTAGCCGATCGAGCTCGTTGCGAGCGGTCGGGCCCTCGACCGCGCAAAGGGCGCGCTCCAGGACGCCCGACGAGGGACAGCGGGCGAGGAGCCGCAGGGCCCGCTCCGGGTCGAGGGACCGGGCGACCCGTTCGATCGCCCGCGGGGGCCACGACAGGAGCTCGAGGATCGTGCCCCAGGGGATCTCGCCGTCGCGATCGGCCGCCACGAGTTGCGCGAGAGTTTCGACCGGGATGCGGGCGGCGACGGACGAGAGCGAAAGACCGTCCGCGGACTCCGGAAGCCGCGCCAGGATTTCGACCCGTTCCGGGATGGGGAGGGAGAGGAGGATTCCGGCCGCCCGCTCGCTGCCCATCGCGCTGAGAGCCGCCATCCGCGCTTCGGGCGCGTGCAAACTTCGGAAGATCTTCGTGGCTTGGTCGAGAGGGAGAAGCTCGAGCACTGTAGCCCGGGTCGCAGACCCGGCCGCAGCCAGAAGTGCCAGGACAGCTTCCTCGCACAGTCGCCGCCAGAAGTCCTCGCGGGCCGCCGGCACCATGAGCCCGAGGACCGCTCGTTGGAAGCGCTCCGGGCCGGCCGACCTGTAGACCGCCGTCAGGAGTTCGGCCGCGGTCGCCGGCGCCCTCGCGACGAGACGAGCGAAGACCTCGCGCCGTCCGGGCGACATCCGCGGGCGCAGGAAGAGACGGGCGCCGTCACCGGACGGGACGGAGCACAGCGTCCCGGCGACCGTGTCCGGGGACGAGCTCGCGACAAGGTCCAGGAAGCCGTTCGCCGCCGAGCCGTCCGCCCTCGAGCCGTTCGAAGAGACGACGAGGCGGGCGAGCGTTTCTGGTCGTGCCCGATCGAAGACTCTGCGTCCGGCCCCGACGTCGGACGGCGGCCAGAGTGGCCGCAGGACGGAGCCGGGGTCGGTCGAGGAGTCGAGAACGCGAGTGGCAAAGCCTGCATTCTTTGCGCTCCAGAAAGTCGCCCTCATTGTCCGCGCCAAAGGCGGATTCCTGTATGTCAAGGCAGCCACGAGCGCCACGAAATAGGAGGTATCCTCGATGCTCGAGAGAGCGCGGGCCAGGGCGTTGCACTGGGCCTCCGACAGGGGACCCGGGCGGGAGATCCGCCTCAGCCAGTCCAGGGCGAGGTTCCACATCCGAACCTCGACCGCCAGAAATGCGGCGAGTCCCGCGAGGCCGACGGCGGAACGCCCTCCAAACGTGGAGAATGCCATCCTCACGGCGGGCCGGGAACCGAAGTCGCGGAGCCGGGGGAGGAGCGACCCTCGCCACGGGCTCCCGACGGCGGGTTCGCGCGCCGTCCGGAACGCGAGAGCGAAGAGAGGCCACCGGCAGGCGAGATTCCCGGCGGGGCCCCTATCCGGGCTGGCGGAGAGGAGACCTCGGAGGCCCGGACGTGCGGCCTCGCCCACGGCGAGGAGGACGCCTCCCGTCACGAGCGCGATCGGAAACGAATGTGCTCCGGGGTCAAACGCCCGCGAGGCCAGCCCCAGGCCCGAGGCGAGCAGGGTAGTGAGGAGGCACGATGTCGTCGAGTAAAGACGCCGTCGTGGGTCGGCCGGAGCGTCGTGGAGGAGGCCGAGCGTCACCGCCGTCAGGAGCAGGCCGCCAGCCGCAACCGGCAGGGCGGAAGCGGAGAGCGGGCGCTCGAGGACGGCCGGCGCCAGGAGGATGCCGCCCAGCATGCCCCACCAGGCGTGGCTCCAGACTGTCAGGGCCTTCGGCGCTTCGGGTTCGCCGACCCGCCGGCCCTCCTCGGCGAGGAGGAGGGCCGAGGAGAGACCCAGGATCCAGAGATAAGGACCCTCGACACGATGATAGATCGCTACCAGAGAGAGAAGGATGGCCGCGCTGGCCGGTATCGCCGGCGACACATCCCGCTCCCTGAGCCACGCGGCGCATCCGGCGAGGAGGGCCGCCGCCAGTGCCGCGATCGAGACGTCGAGCGCGCCCGGCGCCAGGACGAGCGCGGGTGGACAGAGGAGCACGGCCCCGGCCAGGGCGATCGTGGCCCCTGAAAGGCAGTCCGCTGCAACCCCGCGCCCCTGGGAGAAGGGAGACGCGAGGGAGATCGCGGTGGGACCGAACATGAGGAGGAGGACTATCTGCATTTGGCGCCCCGGAAGTACGTACCGAAACGAACCGAGTCGATGACGGAGGGATCGAAGTTCTCCCGTAGGAAAAAATGATGGGCACGGGCACCGCCCCGGACGTGGCTGCCGGAGGACCGGCTGGCCACGGCGGCGGCCCTCCGGCTTGCGGCGCACGTGCGGCTGGAGAAGGAGGAGGTTGAGGATCTCCTGGTGTTTCTGAAGGGGAGGCAGGGAAGCGAAGCGATCGCGGAGGCGGGAGACGAACGCGGCTAGTCGGGTTGCGTCCTCCGGGATGTCGAAGCTCGAATGGTCGAACGCGGTCCGGACCTGCTTTTCGATCGCGGACCGCCCCTGGCGCGAACGAGGCGAGGATCACGTGGCGCTGGGTCTATGAGGACGGCATCTGGTACTACGAAGGACCGTTCTAGGCCGTTTTTGGGCTTGCCCCGTAGACGCGGTTCTGATACAAACGCGCCCCTTTAGCGCACCGCGTCACGAGCCCTCCCGGGGTGCCCCGATGAAGAAGACCGTCCTCGTCGCCGCGACCGCGGTCCTTGCCGCCGCCGGGGTCGTTTCCTGCAAGGACCCGATTGGCGTCCCTGGCCCCTGCCAGCACAGGAAGGTCGTGTTCCAGGGCGCCGCATATGCGGGGAACTTCCGGGCCTACTTCGGGAACCTGCACGCCCATACGGGCTACTCGGACGGGGCGGCCGACCCCCGGAGCGCGTTCGCGTACGCCCGCGACGTCGCCGGCCTCGATTTCCTCGCGGTCACCGACCACCACGAGTTCGTCTCGGACGAGGCTCTCGCCGATACGATCCGCCAGGCCCTCGCCGAATCGCGGCCGGGCCGGTTCGTGGCGCTCGCCGGCTTCGAGTGGAGCCACGGATTCGACCGGGCGAACGGCAGACTCTACAACCACATCAATGTCTTCGGCACCCCGCGTACGATGCCCAAGCTCGAGGCGAGCGACCTCGCGGGCTTTTACTGCCACCTCCTCGCCCTTCCCGACGGGGCTTTCGGTCAGTTCAATCATCCGAGCTACAGGAAGCCGCCCCTGGAGACCAACCACTGGGACGACTACAAGTACGACGCCTACGTGGACGCGCGGATGACGCTCTTCGAAGCCGGCAAGGGCGACTACGCGGCCGAGAAGGGCTACATCAAGGCCCTGGAGGCCGGCTGGCACGTCTCTCCCGTCTCCAACCAGGACAACCACCACGCCGACTGGGGAACCGCGAACTCCAGCCGCGCGGGGGTGTGGGCCGAGGGCCTCTCCCTCGTGGCCGTTCTCAAGGCCCTGCGCGAAATGCGGACCTTCTCGACCACCGATGGAAACGCCACGATTCGCCTCATGGCCGAGGGCCGGTACTGGATGGGGTCGGTTCTCAAGCGCGCAGGCGCCGTCCCTCTTCGTGTCGAGGCCTTCGACCCCGATCCCGGCGAAGCATTCGTCAAGGTCGAGCTCTTCGCGAAGGGCGGCAAGCCGATCGAGGTCTTGACGGTCCGCTCGCCTGGCCGTCTCACGCGCGACTGGACGGTGAACCCGACCGGCTCCGGGTACTACTTCGCCCGGATCACTCAGGCCGACGGCGACGAGCTCCTGAGCGCGCCGATCTGGATCGAGCGGTAGCGGCCTGACTGGAAAGTCGCCGCGATCTGCGGCGCGTTCCGGTCGCGTTCGATCTCGATGTCTCTCTCAGGGATTCGACCAGTCCCAGGTCGATCCCGCCGCGCGATCCTCGTAGCCCACTGGCCTGTGGAAGCGAGTCTCCTCCAGGAGGCTCCGGAAGCGCGGCTCGGCCAGGACGTCCTTGTAGTCGTGGCCGTCGCCGGGAAAGGTGTCGATCGGCAGGAACTCCCCGAGGCAGACCCGGTCGGAATCCCTGTTGAAGACCACGAGCTTTCCCCGGAAGTCGCGCTCGTTGAGCTCCCCGACGCGGAAGAAGCCGCCGCGGCGGCCGGTCGCGGGATCGGCGTGGGGGATCGCGCCCGACCAGACGGGGATGCCGAAGACGAAAGCGGCCTCGAGCGCCGGCTCGAACTCGGGGCTGGCGAGGAGCCGGCGGGCGGACTCCTGGACGACGTCGCCGCCCTTCGAGTGGCCGTAGATCCGAATCTTCTTGGCGCCGGCGGAGACCGCCTTCGTGAAGAGGAGGTACGTTCTCGCCACCCCTTCGTCGAACGAGAACGGGTAGGTGAGGAAGTTCAGCGCCTCGTTTCCCGCGGCCCAGTTGGCATAGTCGACCTGGAGCGAGAGGAATCCTTTCGCCTGCACCACGTCGGGTGCGAGAGAGTCGATCCACTCGCTCTTCGAACCGCGCCTTTCCCTCCCCGCGCCGCCCACGAAGATCGCGAACGACCCGCCGCCGGTCAGGCGTGCGTAGGCGTCGGTCTCGCTCGCAAGTCCACCGCGCGCGATGGCCCGGGCGAGGTCCCGCGCGGCCTCGTTGTCGGGCGTACGGGGGTCGTCCTTCTTCTCGTACCAGGAACGGTCGGACGGCGCGAACGGGACAAGCGAGACCGGGATCTGGACGAGTTCGCAGCCCGCCAGTAACGCGGCGACCCCGAGCAACGCGAGCCCTCCGTGCCGCCACGCGGCCATGCTCGACCTCACGCCTCCAGTCCCTCCTCTTCCCGTCTTCGGATGGCGATCGTCGCGCGCCGAGGCGCGAGGGAAGTCGAAATGGAGCAATCCGCGTACCCGTCGCGCGCGGAGACATCCACGACGCAGGATCCGATGGGACCTCTCCTTACGCGACCGTCACGCCGGGCGTGACAGGCCCCGGAGCTACACGCGGAAACGGTCCACGTTTCGAGGCGAAACGCGGTCCGATCCGATGCCCGGGCACGGCAACTGGCGCTTCGCATCCCCCGCGTTGCGCGGTGCGCCGCCCCGTTCAGAACCGTGGACCGTGACCGTGGACCGTGACCGTGTCTTATAATGCTCCCGCGTTGGACCCGATTCGCTACCTCCCCACCTACGACGGTTGTTTCTGCTGCGGCCAGGGGAATCCGGCCGGGCTCGAGCGGCGCTTCCGCCGCGAGGGCGGGAAGGTTGTCGCCGAGCTCCCGGCGGGCCCCCGGCAGCAGGGATTCCCCGGAAGGGTCCACGGCGGGATCCTCGCCACGGTCCTTGACGAGGCGATGGGCTGGGTCCTCGCCTGCGAGGAGCGGTGGATGTGCGTCACGGTGAAGATCGAGATCGCCTATCGCAAGCCGGTGGAAGTGGGCGGAATCTACCGGATCGAGGCGTGGGCGGCCGATACGCCGAGACGGCGCCTCTGGCGGGCCCACGGCCGCATCGTGGACGAGACGGGCGCCGTGTTCGTGGAGAGCGAGGGTCTCTACGCCCCTATCCCGGACGAGGCCATGGCGGGAGTGGACCGGGTCCTGCGCTACGGCGAAGACGTGGAGCGCGTCTTCGGTGAACGGGGCCCCACATCCCCGTCATAGTTCGTCCATCCACGAGAGCGCGCCGAAGAGCGGGTCGTCATCGTCTTGCGGGACCGGGAGGTCCAGGCGGCCGCGAGTCACCTCGGGAGGCGGCGCCAGGCAATCGAGCCCGCCGGCCTCTTCCTCGCCGATTGCCTCGAGGATTCTCTCCTCCTCGATCCGCACTCCCTCACGCCCGAAGCGGGAGCAGCCGCCCAGGAGGTGCGCCGCCATCCCCTCGGTCGCAACGCACCAGTCCGGCTTCGCGGCGAGCGCGACGGAAGGGACGCGCTCCAGGCACCAGGGGCAGACCCACTCGCCCGCTCCGGTCCTGTAGCGCCAGATCCGCGTGTGGAGCTGCGAACGGATCCGGTCCAGGAGCTCGAGCGTCCTCTGACCCCTGTCCCGCGCGGCGCGCACGGCCTCCGCTTGCTGGATAGAACCGGTACGGAAGTGCGGGCAGTCCTGAAGATGTCGTTCCAGGAGAGAGAGAGTCGCCTCGTCGGGGCGCCCATCCTCGATCCGAACCCCCTCGATCCTCTCCAGCCCGGCCGGGCAGTACCATCCACCGGCGTCGTCGAAGATCTGCCATGCGGGGTCCGCGACCAGGAGGAACGGGAGGTCGCCCAGACGCGGGGCCGCCTCGATCCGGCGTCTCGGCTCCTGGGCTCCGTAGCCGGCCCTGAACGGCCCGCATCGGGTCCCGAGGTGTGCCTCGACCGAGACCGCGAGCGCCTCCGGGTCGCCGTGTCCAGCCGGCACCGCTCCGAGGCAGAAGGGGCAAATCCACGCGCCGCTTCCCGAGAACTGCCGCCAGCGACCGTCCGTCTCGAGTCGATGGCGCACGTACTCCCTCAAGTGATCGCGAGAGCTGTCTTCCGGCTTTCGCTCTCGCAAGAGCGCCGTAGCCACGTCACTATCCCCCAGACCGAATCCTGTCGTCCGTTCTCGATCGTCCCCATGAAGGATGGGTCCCGCCGGGTTCGGAGTCAACGCGCAGCGGGAGCGGGCGTCGCGGGCATTCCCACGTTCCGTGCGAACTATCGTTTCGCGCCGCGCGTGGAGGCTCGTCCCTTCCCGCACTCCTCCAGCGGGGATATCCTCTATGTCTTTCTTGTCCGGGGTCGCGCATGCGCGCTCCGGCCGGACCACGCCATCTCACGAGCCCCCCCGCGACCGCCATGAGCAAATCCCAAGACGCAGCCGACACCTTCGCCCGACGCCACCTCGGTCCTTCCGCGAGCGAGGTCAAGGAAATGCTCCGAGCCCTGGGACTCGCGAGCCTCGAGGATCTCGTGGACCGGGTAGTGCCGCGCGACATTCGCGCCCGGGGGCCTCTCGACCTCCCCGGGCCGCGAAGCGAGAGTGCTGTCCTCGCCGAACTCCGGCAGATCGCGTCGCGGAACCAGGTCTTCCGTTCCTATCTCGGGCTGGGCTACCACGGGACGTTCACGCCTCCTGTGATCCTCCGGAGCATCCTGGAGAACCCGGGCTGGTACACGGCCTATACGCCCTACCAGGCCGAGATCGCCCAGGGGCGCCTGGAGATGCTCCTCAACTATCAGACAATGGTCTGCGACCTCACCGGCCTCCCGGTCGCGAGTGCCAGCCTTCTCGACGAGGCGACTGCCGCGGCGGAGGCGATGGCGCTCGCTCACCGCGTCCGCCCGCGCACGAGCGAGGCGAACGTCTTCTTCGCCGACAAGGGTTGCCACCCGCAGACGATCGCGGTCGTCCAGACGCGCGCGGAGCCGCTGGGGATCGAGGTCGTCGTCGGGGATCATGCGACCTACGACTTTGCCCGCCCGACCTTCGGCTGCCTGGTGCAGTACCCCGCGACGGATGGGCGGGTTCCCGACTACGGACCGTTCGTCGCGCGCGTCCACTCGGCGGGCGCGCTCGCCGCGGTCGCGACCGACCTCCTCGCTCTCGCGCTTCTCCGCCCGCCGGGAGAGTTCGGCGCCGACGTCGCGCTCGGGAACTCGCAGCGATTCGGCGTCCCGATGGGGTACGGAGGGCCGCACGCGGCCTTCTTCGCGACCCGGAAAGCGTACCTCCGGCAGATGCCGGGGCGCCTCATCGGAGTCTCGGTCGACGCGGCCGGGCGTCCCGCGCTCCGGATGGCGCTCCAGACTCGCGAGCAGCACATCCGCCGCGAGAAGGCGACGTCCAACATCTGCACGGCCGAGGTGCTTCTCGCCGTCACTGCCGCGGCCTATGCGATCTACCACGGCCCGGACGGCATCCGCCGGATCGCCGAACGGACGAACGCCCTCGCGAAGACGCTCGCCGCCGCCCTCGCCCGGCAGGGCCACACGGTGGCGGACGGGCCGTTCTTCGACACGATCCGGGTGCGTCCGACCGGAACGGCCGAGGCGCGCGTGCTCGAAGCCGCCCGCGCCCGGCGGATCAATCTGCGCGGGATGGGGGACGGCTCGGTCGTGGTCGCGCTCGACGAGACCGTCACCCCGGCCGACGTGGCCGATGTCGCCGCCGCGTTCGGAGTGCCCGGGACGGCGCTCGATGGGCCCGCCGGCGCGACGCGGACCGGCTTCGCACCACCGCATGCCCGCACGAGCTCGTACCTCGAGCACCCGGTCTTCAACTCGTACCACTCCGAGACCGAGATGCTCCGCTACCTCCACCGGCTCCAGGCGAAGGACCTCACGCTCGACACGTCGATGATCCCGCTCGGCTCCTGCACGATGAAGCTAAACGCCACGGTCGAGATGATGCCGGTCACATGGCCCGAGTTCGGCGCGCTCCATCCCTTTGCTCCCGCGGAGCAGGCCGAGGGCTACCGGAGGATCTTCTCCGATCTCGAGCGCTGGCTCGCCCAGATCACGGGCTTCGACGCGGTGAGCCTCCAGCCCAACGCGGGCTCGCAGGGGGAGTACGCGGGCCTCCTCGTCCTCCGGCGCTACCACCGCGAGCGCGGAGAGGGCCATCGCGATGTCTGCCTCATCCCCGCGTCGGCCCACGGTACGAACCCCGCGAGCGCCACGATGGCGGGGCTCGCCGTGCACTCCGTCGCCTGCGACGACGCCGGGAACGTGGACCTCGCCGACCTGGCGAAGAAGGCCGATCTCTCGCGCGAGCGCCTGGCCGCCCTCATGGTGACCTATCCGTCCACGCACGGCGTTTTCGAGGAGAGGATCCGGGAGATCTGCGAGATCGTCCACCGGCACGGCGGGCAGGTCTACATGGACGGGGCGAACATGAACGCCCAGGTGGGCCTGTGCCGTCCGGGCGACTTCGGGCCCGATCTCTGCCATCTCAACCTTCACAAGACCTTCTCCATCCCGCACGGCGGCGGCGGGCCGGGTGTGGGGCCGATCGCGGTGAAGGGCCATCTCGCCCCCTTCCTCCCCGGCCATCCGCTCGCCCAAGTCGGCGGGAAGAAGGCGATCGGGCCGGTCTCGGGCGCCCCGTGGGGGAGCGCGAGCATCCTCCCGATCTCGTGGGCCTACATCGCCCTCATGGGAGCCGAGGGGCTCGCCCAGGCGTCCCGCGTTGCGATCCTGGCCGCCAACTACGTCGCGCGCCGGCTCCACGAGCGGTATCCCGTCCTCTACCGCGGCGTGAACGGCTTCGTCGCCCACGAGTGCATCCTCGACACGCGGCCATTCAAGACCGCGGCCGGCGTCGAGGTGGACGACATCGCCAAGCGGCTCATGGACTATGGCTTTCATGCTCCAACGATGTCTTTCCCGGTGCCCGGGACGCTCATGGTCGAGCCGACGGAGAGCGAGTCAAGGCGCGAGCTCGATCGGTTCTGCGACGCTCTCGTCTCGATCTGCGAGGAGATCGGGAAGATCGGGCGGGGCGAGATCGACCGGGAGGACAACCCGCTCAAGAACGCGCCGCATACCGCCGACATGGTCTCGTCGAGCGAGTGGACGCACCCCTACACGCGCGAGCGGGCGGCCTATCCCGCGCTCTGGACCCGCGAGCACAAGTACTGGCCGCCCGTCCGGCGGATCGACAACGTCCATGGCGACCGGAACCCGATCTGCACCTGCCCCTCGGTCATCGAGATGGCGAGCGAAGCGTAGCCCAGACGGGGAGCCTGGTTCGCATAGCCGGCAGCCTGTGGACAAGGCCATTCTGGCTGCGCGCGGCAGCGCGCTTCGCCGTCTCACAAGTCCTTGATCGAAGGGCCATTTTATTTCCTGGATGTGGGCTTCCGGGACCCGATTCCGCCTGTTAGCATCTTGTGCACAAGGTTACCTTCCCCGGGATGCGGAGGGCGCCGCCGACGCGGTCGGCGCCCTCCTCGATCCCGGTCTTGGCGAGCTCGCGGCGGTCGCACGATCTCTCGTCCCGGGTATCCCCGGACAAACGGGAGTACGAGCGGAAATCCAGCGCTCACGAGTCTCCGCGGGGAGTGGATTCTTCCAGGAACTCGGCGACTCGCTCGACTGCCCGGACGAAATCGGCCGATAGCCCCGGACTCGCCCGCTCCGCGTACTCGGGGAACGCATCGTAGAGGAGCTCGGTCCGACGCGCGGCGCCGGGCGAGCCTTCGCTCGCCACGGCCGCGAGCCACGACTCGATCCTCGATTCGACTTCCCCGGAGGGCAGGGGCCGGTGCAGGAACCTCCCCCGGGACCAGGCGGAGAGCTCCCGGAAGGTCTCCCGGAGCCCTCCCCGCGCCCGGTTGCGGGAGGAGGGGGTGGACAGGTTGTCCGTCCAGTCGTCGTTCCCGAAGTGGCTGTTCGGGAGGAGCCCCTGGTGGGACCAGGAGTCGCCGAGCGAATGGAGGGCTATCCCCAAGACGGCGTCGTCCCACGCCTCGCGGGCGAACGCGAGGAGCTCGCGCGTTTCGTGACCGGCCTGGCCTGTGTAGGCAACGACACGATCCGAGTTCGTGGCGAGCGGGAAGTGGACGGGAGCGCTCGTCGCCGGGACGACGAAGTCGCTGAGCTTCCCGACCCAGTCGCAGGCGTCGTCGTAGTCGCCGAAGATCGCGAAGACGGCGGGCCAGACGACGGTCAGAAAGGAAAGGGCCGTCGCGAGGCCCCGGAGGGCCGGGTAGGAGTTGGAAAGAAGGCCGGCCTCCGAGGAGTCGGCCCCGAGGTCCGCCCGGGCGATCGCGAGGGCCTGGTCCGATCCCATCCCCGCGGCGCGGGCGAGGAGGTAGGTCGCGTGGAGGTGGATGTCCGACTCGAATCCCGCCGCGGGTCGGGCGACGACTGTCACGAGGGCGAGGGCTGCTGCCGCGCCTCGGGAAACGAGACTCATCCGAACGCGAGAACGCACCGAGCGAGCCTCACCTTTCTCCCCTTCAAGCCCATCACGGACCCCGAAAGGCTGGCATGCTAGTCGCGCGCGAGGCACGTTTCAAGCCGGACCGGTCTTCGGTTAGGATGGGGAGCCATGAGGGACCTCAAGCGCTCGGACCGGTTGCTCATCCGCCTGATCCAGACCAACAAGCTCCTCTCCGTCGAGAAGATCCTCGAGTGCGTGGAGATGGTGAAGCGGTTCCGCGAGGACGGGAACCCCAAGAACCTGGCGATGGTTATCAAGGACGAGGAGCTCATCCCCCGCTCCAGACTGAAGGCGCTCGCCCGGGCGGTCAAGTTCAACATGCAGCGGATCCGGGACAAGGAGCTCGGCGTGCGGCTCGTGGCGGCCGGAGTCGCGAGCGCAGAGGCGATCGACAGGAGCCTCGCGGCTCAGCTCACGGCGTGGGAGAAGGAGTTCGCCTCCCGCCCGCTCGCCGACATCCTGGTGGCGTGCGAAAAGACGCCGGTCGAGAAGATCGCCCTCTATCTTCGGCCGACAACGAAGACCACCCCCCGGAAGCGCCGGAAAGATGAAGAAGAGGAGGGCGGGGAGGAGGGCCCCCTCCTGGTTCTGGACCTCGATGACGAGGAGACGGGCTACCCCCTGGAAGTCGAGAGCGACTCGGACCTTCTGCCGCCCGACGAGGATTCGAAGGAAGAGTAGCCGCCCTACTCCGCGGTCACCGACCGCTCGAAGACCTGCCCCTGGAGGGCGACCTGGAGTCGATAGCCCAGGGTCCCCGCCCGGGGCTCGGGGACCACCAGGCTCCACCCGTCCAGGCGGTAGTCCTCGGGCGAGAGCTCGTGGACCTTTCCCTCCTCAAGGAGGGCCTCGACCCGCCGCACGGCAAGGACGAGCCCCGCCGCGGCCTCGCCAGCGAGGAGCTCGGCACGTTCCTCCCGGTAACGCTCCTCGTCTGTTCGGACGATCTTGATCTCCTCGTCGGGCGGGAAGAGGTCGTTCTCGGTCGGGTCGAGCAGCTCCTCCGGGATGAACGTGAGATAGTCCGTCACGTCATACCCCGGCGCGGGGGAGGGGGCCGCTGGCGCGGCCCTTGCTTCGCGAGGGCCCTGCCGGCGGTCGGAAGGGGGAGGGGGCTGTTCCCCTCCCCCTGACAGTGCCGTCATGAGTGGCCCGATCACGACGAGGTGGAACGGGATCGCCGCTACCATCGGACCTACGAGGAGGGCGCCGAGCGTCATCTCCCCCGCTTCCACCCAGGGGTCGTGTTCGCGCCTTCCCTCCTTCTCCGTCGTGCGGCGGACACCTTCGACGAGGTAGATCCCTTCGATCTCGAACTCGATCCGGTGCTCCGTCGCCCGGAAATCGGTCCGTGCCACGAGCGGCAGGGTGGAGACGAGACTCCGGGTTTCGGGCGGAGGCTCCTCGACCTCGCGAAAGCGGCGCACGGCGGGCCCGGCGCAGCCGGCGAGGGCCGCGGCGAGCAGGGCGAGGTGGAGGGTTCTCATCTAACGGGGCTCCGCCTCAGCCCGACGACACGGCCGCGCTGTTGTTCTTCGACTTGGACTTGGTCTTGGACTTGGTCTTGGACTTGGTCTTGGAGTTCGTCGAAAAAAAACCAGTCGAAGTCAAAGTCCAAGTCGATGTCCAAGTCCAACTCCAAGTCGATGTCCAAGTTCAAGTCCAAGTTCAAGTTCAAGTTCAAGTTTATGCGAAACTTGACTCAAGCTGTAAGCGAAGACGCCCTTCAAGGCAGCCAGGTGCGGTGGTCCGCAGGCACGCCCGAGTATACACTGGCGGCCGGCGGGCTGGAGCAGACGATGTAGCGATGCGACGAGTCCTCTACCTCAACCTGACGGCGGCCGTGCTCGCCGCCATCGTCCTTGGCGCGGCGCTCGCCCTCTTCTCGGGGGAGGCCGTCGAGGAGGACTCCGCGCCGCCGGCGCCCGGAGCCCACGCGACCGAGCCCCCGGATCGGTCCCCGCCGGCCGGTTCGCCTCGTCCCGTCCGCCGGCTTTCACTCGTGACCAACCCGCCCGGCGTGGAGGTCGTCGCGCAGGCCCTCGACCCCGAAACTCGCTCGCCCGCGGGGTCGCGGGTGAGGCTAGGGCTCACCCCGCTCGCCGGGGTCGAGATCGTCTCCTCGGGGAACGTCTTCCTGCTTTCGATCGCGGCGGCGCACGGGACGGTCTCCTTCGCGGTCGACTTCGCGGGGAGCGAGCTCGCCTTGGACATCGATCTCGATCGGCTCGCGAATGGATTCGCCTATGTCCCGCCCGTAGGGGACGCTGGCGCCTTCTACGTGTCGCGGCGCCGCGTGACCGGGGGCGAGTACGCGCGCTTCCTCGATGCCCTCTCCGACCCCCGCCTCAGCGCGCGGCACCGCCCGAGGCTCTCCTTCTGGACCGGCAGCTCCTGCCCGGACGGCTGGGAGGACCGTCCTGTCGTCGGGGTGGACTATGACGACGCCCTTGCCTACTCGCTCTGGGCCGGGGCGCGACTCCCGACCTCGGGTGAGTGGGACCGGTTCGCCTCCGGCTCGACCGACGGGATCTTCGAATGGGTGGAGGCGCCCGCGGACTCCGCCCGCGAGCTCGAGCTCGGGATCCTCGAGGGGGAGGGCGCCCCCGTCGAGGCGCCGCTTCACGAGGCTTCCTTCCGTGTTGTCCTGGATGCCGGCCCGGAGAAACCGCGCTCCTTCCTTTCGTCTCTGATCGCGGAGGCGCGGAACCTGGACGGCGCCGAGCGCCTCGTCACGCGCTGCCTGGAGGCGCCCCCCGGCGAACGCTTCTCCTATCTCTTCGCGCTCCTCGAGCGGCCGGCGGGGCTCGATCTGGCGAGGCCCGAAGGGGTGGGCCGACTCCTCGACCAGATCCCAAATCTCCCACCGCCCGAGGGGATCCGGTTTGCCCGGAGAATTGCGGAGATCCTTCTCCCGGAGGGGAGGGGAAAGATCGCGGATCTCCTCGGGTCCTTGGGTCCCGAGCGCGGCGCGACGGTTGCCGCGAGGCTCCAGGCGGCGAGCGCGGCATGGTCCGAGCTCGCGGCTGCCCACGTCGAAACCTGGGCTCCGCAGCAGTCCGAACGGGTCCTCGAGGCGGCCGTCGAACTCGACCCCACCAACGCCGAGGCGCTCTTCCTGCGGGGGTTCGTCTACCTCGGCATGGGGCGCTACGAGGAAAGCGTCGCCGACAACACGCGGGCACTGGAGGTCGAGCCCCGGCTCGTCACGGCCATGAACAACCGCGCCGCCGCCCACTTCTGGTGGGGGCGCTACGACCGGGTGGCCGAGGACGCGGGCCGAGTGATCGAGGCGGAGCCGGGGATGCCCAACCCCCACTTCTTCCGTGGCGCGGCGGCGTACTTCCTGGGCCGCCTCGACGACTTCCTGGCCGATTTCGAGGAGGGCGCGAAGAAGAACCCCGACTACATGCTCTCGAGGAGCCAGCAGCTCGTCGCCGCGAGGAACGAAACCACGGACGCGCTCCTCGTCCTCGCGACCGCCCTCTGGGCGTGCGGGCGCTCGGAGGAGCTCCAGACCCTCCTCGATCGGCTCGCGGGGGAGGCGGGGGGAAGCGAGCTCCATGCCCGCCTTCGCGAGCTCGCGCGACCGGGGAAGCGTCGGTGAGCGCGAAGAGCTCATCCCCCAAAGCTCGGACCGATCCCGGCGACGGGAGGGTTTTGGGATGAGCTCCGAGCCGGAGCGGGCGGTTCGGCTGGACGAGGACCAGCTCTACGGGCGGCTCGCCCTTCTCTCCGGTGCCGTTTCGCCGGACCTGCTCCGCCGCGCACTCGGAGAATGGGCGGCTGGCGGCGCGTCGCGCCGCATCGGGCTCTTCCTCGTGGAGAGAGGATGGATCGGTCGGGAGGCGGACGAGGCGCTTCAGGCGGAGGTCGATCGCCGGAGGCGAGCCTTCGAGTACGCTCGCCGGCGGCAGCGCGACATCTCGCTCGCCCGGATCGCCCTGGAGAAGCGCATCCTGACCGTCGGGCAGGTGAACGAGGCGATCCGCGAGCAGCACGCGCTGGAGGCGAAGGGCCAGCGCTTCTACCTGGGACAGATTCTCGTCAAGCACGGCCTCATCCCCGCCGGACGATTCGTCGATCTCGCCCGCGAGCTCGCCCGGCTCGACCTCTACTGCGAGTCCTGCGACCGCCGCTACCACCAGGAGGACACGAGCTCCTCCGGCGAGGCTGCCCCCGCGTCCTGTCCCAAGTGCCGCGAGCCCCTCCTCTATCCCGGCGCCCCAGAGCCCGACCTCCTCGACAGCCCTGTCGAGCCGGCCTCCGACAGCGGGGCGGGGGAACGGGCGCACGAGTTCGCGGCCCGCGTCGACGACGAGGGAGTCTACCAGCTCGTGGATCTCACGCTTCCCCGCGAGATCGGACCCTACCAGGTGACCGAGGAACTCGCTCGCGGCGGGATGGGGATCATCTACGCCGGCCGGGACCCCCGGTCGGGGGAGCAGGTCGCGATCAAGGTCCTCAAGGACGGCGAAAGCGCGAAGGACGCCGACCTCCGCCGCTTCCACCACGAGATCGAAGGGGCGAGCCGGCTCGCGCACCCCAACATCGTCGCCGTCCGCCACTCCGGGGTCCATCAGGGCACCCCCTACTACATCATGGACTTCATCCAGGGGCGCACTCTCCGGCAGCGGCTCCGCTCGCGCGACATCGGCGTGACCGAGGCCATCCGGCTGCTCGCCCAGGCCGCTCGCGCGGTGGACTACGCTCATTCCCAGGGAGTCATCCACCGCGACCTCAAGCCGTCGAACCTCCTTGTCGACCTGTCCGGGAACTGCCTCGTCGCCGACTTCGGCCTGGCCAAGTTCCGCTTCCTCACCAACCGGACGCTCACACGCGCCGGCGACACGATCGGCACCCCCTACTACATGCCGCCCGAGCAAGTCTCCGCCAAGCCTGGCGAGATCGATCACCGGGCCGACGTCTATTCGCTCGGGGCAATCCTCTACCAGGTGCTGGCCGGCGAGCCTCCGTTCACCGGGCAGCGGACTTACGAGATCTTGGAAAAGGTGAAGTACGAGGAACCCGTCCCGCCGAGCCGGCGCCGGCCGGACGTCTCGCCCGACCTGGAAGCCATCGCGCTCCTCGCCCTGGAGAAGGAGCCGAAGAAGAGGTACGACACCGCGCGCGAGATGGCGGAGGACCTCGAAGCCCACCTCGCGGGGAAGAAGGTGAGGGCGAAGCGGCGGCGGTAGAGGAAATGGGGAGGGGGCAGGGCTTCGTCAAAGTCGTGGCGACCTGACGCGGCCGGAACACAGGCAACAGGCAAGGAGAATAGAGAATATGGAACAGAGAACAGGAAACTGGAAATGAGAAGGCCGCCGCCCCGTTCCTCGTTTCCGGTTCCCTGTCCCCTGTTCCATATTCCATATTCTGGCGAGGCGAGACAGGGGTCGGCCGCGGCCCGCCAGCAGGATCTTGCCGATATCGCGAAACTCGAGGAGCTCGACCGGTGACGGGAGTGGACATGACCCCCACGGCCGTGACCCGCCGGCTCCGGGAGCTCGCCCTGCTGTGCGACCTCTCCCCCGCCCGGCGGCTCGCCACCAAGATCGACATGTCTCCGGCCGCGGTCAGCCGGCGGCTGCGGAAGGTTTCCGAGATGCGGGACCTCCGCCGCTGGCTTGCCATGGCGGGAGGCACGTGGGAAAGGATCGTGGAACGGGCGCGAGGGCCTTCTTGACTTTCCAACCCCGCGGCCTAGACTCACGAAGGGTGGGGGGGAAAACCCCTCCCCGAGAGAGGAAGGAAGAGGATGCGAACGAAAGAAATCTGGGTCCGCTGTTTTGGGATCGCCCTCGTGCTGGCGGGAACGCTTCTCCTGGGGGGCTGCCTCGCCGACCACCATCACCATCCAACGGGTCCCGACTCCACGGACGCGGCCTTCGATCGCTATTTCGCGGAGAAGGAATCGGCGCCGCCGCCGCAGCCCGGCCAGCCGGCCCAGCCGCAGCCGGGAACGCGGTAGACACACCGCCCGGCGGGATGAGCGAGACCTCCCGTCCGGAGGGGCCAGCCGCTCCCTCGCTCCTTTCCCGGATCCCGGCGGTCGACAGACTCCTCGAACGCCCCGAGGCCGCGGCAATCCTCGGATCCTTCGACCGCTCGCTCGTGGTGGGCGAGATCCGGGCGCTTCTGGACGAGCTCCGCCAGGGGATCCGCGAGGGAGATGTCCCCGAGAAGGACCTCGCCGCCCGGATCGAGTCCACCGCGATCCTCGCCGAGCTCCGCCGTCGAGTCGAAGCCCTCGCGGCCCCACGAGTCCGGCGGGTGATCAACGCGACCGGCGTCGTCCTCCATACAGGGCTGGGACGCGCGGTCCTCGCGCCCTCGGCCCTGGAGCGCGTCCGGCGCGAAGTCGGGGGCTATTCCTACGTCGAGATCGACCCGGAGTCCGGGAACCGCGGGGAGCGCGAGCTTGCCGTGCGGGATCTCCTCTGCCGGCTCACGGGCGCCCAGAACGCATCGGTCGTCAACAACAACGCAGGGGCGGTGCTTCTCGCCCTCGCGGCCATCGCCCGGGGGAAGGAAGTCGTGGTGAGCCGCGGCCAGCTCGTGGAGATCGGCGGGAGCTTCCGGATCCCCGACGTCATGGCCGAGAGCGGGGCGCGCCTGGTCGAGGTCGGGACGACGAACCGCACGCGGCTCTCCGACTACGAGCGCGCGATCGGACCGCAAACCGGGGCGCTCCTCGCCGTCCACCCCTCGAATTACCGGATCGTCGGCTTCACGGAGGCCGTCCCGACCCAGGAGCTCGTGAAGCTCGGGAGCCGGCACGGGCTTCCGGTGATCGAGGACCTCGGCTCGGGCGCCTTCCTCGACTACTCTCCCTACGGCCTGGAAGGCGAACCGACCGTGCGCGAGGTCGTGGCCTCCGGAGTCGCGCTCGCGACCTTCTCCGGCGACAAGCTCCTCGGCGGTCCCCAGTCGGGCATCGTGGTCGGTCGTTCGGACGAGGTCGCGAAGGTCCGTCGCCACCCGCTCTACCGCGCGCTCCGGCTCGACAAGATTGTCCTGGCCGCTCTCGAGGCCACGCTCGGGACCTATCTCGACACGAAGAGCCTCGCGCGCACGAACCCGACCTTCCGCATGCTCACCGAACCCGCGGAATCGATCCGGCCGCGCGCGGACGCGCTCGCCGCCCGACTCGTCACGCTCGCTGGCCTCTCGGCCGAGGTGCGCCCCGACGTCTCCCGCCCCGGCAGCGGGAGCCTCCCCACGACCGAGATCCCGACATTCGTTGTGGCCGTCCACGCGAAGGATCTCGCCGCGCACGAGCTCGCCCGCCGCCTCCGGACGGGCGTCCCTGCCGTCGTGCCCCGAGTCCAGGAGGATCTCGTGCTCCTCGATCCCCGGACCGTTCTGCCCGGCGAGGAGGAGGATCTCTTCGAAGCGTTTCGGCGGGCTACGGCGGCGGGTGGGTAGCCACGACGCCCGACCCGAGTGATGCCCGGTCGAGGTCTTGGACCTCGCCAGGGGTCGATGCATGGAGGTGGGTCGAGGTCTGAACCTCGCCAGGGGTCGATGCATGGAGGTGGGTCGAGGTCTGGACCTCCCGGAGGGTGGATCTATCTCGGCGAGGCGAGGTCTGGACCTCCCTGAGGGTGGATCTATCTCGCCGAGGCGAGGTCTGGACCTCCCTGAGGGTGGATCTATCTCGGCGGGGCGAGGTCTGGACCTCGGCGGGAAGCAATTCTCCATGCCGCCCTTCCCAGCGGACTTTAAGGGCGGCGAGAGAAAGGCGGTCGCGTCGATCTCCCGGCGAGCCGGAACGCGGCAGCGCGACCCTGGACGTGGACGCTACACCTTCGGCTTTTCGTCGTCCGCGGGCTTGTCGGCGGCGGAGCGCGCACGCTTCGGCCATTCCGTCAGCGGCAAAAGGAGTGCCGCGGCCAGCTTCGCCGTCGCGGGGTTGTCCTCCTCCACGTGAGCCGCGACCTTGAGGACATAGGTGCGTAGCGCTGCGGCGAAGGCGTCGAAGGCCTTGCGCAGCGCGGGCTTCTCGGGCGTGGGGGGGGCGGCGGTGATCCCGAGGGCGGCACCGTAGTCCGCGTGAGCGGCGCGCAGAACGGTCAGGAAGCGAGCTCCCCCGAGCTTGGCGACCTTCGCGTCGAGCTTCTTCTCCGAGAGCGTCGTCACGCGGGCCTCGACCTCCGACCATTCGAGCTTGTAGGGCAACTGGGTGAACTTCAGCCCCTCGCTGAAAAGAGCCGCCCGGATAGTGCGCGCCGTCTCTGCCTCGTCGACCGGGTCGGGGATCAGTGCCCAGCCGGAAAGCCAGGTGAACAAGGCGCGGCAGATCGCGTCTTCCCTGCGGTCGGCGGCGCGGGCGCGAGGCGAATCCGCCCCAGGTGGGGCAACGCGCCCGGCGATGGTCTTCTTCAACTTCGCCGCGGCGGCAGCCAGACGACCGCGCGCGCGGGCGATCGGCGCGGGCAGTTTCTTCTGGCCGGCGGCAGCGGTGGCGAGGGCCTCGCCGAGGGCCGCCGCGCCCCCCACGTCCATGACGGGCAACTGGATTAGCGTCTGAGGATCAAAGGCTCGGGGCATGATGCGCACCTCTCTCGGGATCCGGTCCGGACGGCAAAAGGGCGGATTGTAACGCGGGGTGGAGGCCGGTCAAGGGAAAAGCGGGTTCACCCGAACGTTGCAGCGTACGCGACCCGTTCCCGCCCCCGAAGAACCGAAGTTTCAAAGTAGCTGTTGACACGTTAGAGCCTTGAGCCTAACGTAACCAGAGCGCGGCTGGGCTGGATCCCCACTCCCCTGGAGGGTTCGTACATGACTCTCACGGCGGGTCGCCTCTCTCTCTCTCTCTCTCTAGCCTAATCCTCCTGGTCCTCGTAATTCCGGCCGGGGCCCAGGTCACGGGTGGCCGGATGCGGCTGGAGGTCGTCGCCTTCGATGGCCAGACCGCGCCGATCCTGCTCCCGGAGGACGGATCCTTGGCCGATAAGGACTGGATCCCGATCCCCCGCTGCCCGATCCGGTTCCGGTTCACCGGCTTCTTCGCCGTACCGACGCCAGGGGATCCGGGAACGCCCGCGGCCGGCAACACGATCTGGACGTCGCCTTCGCTCGGCCGGGAAGGGGGGAAGGGACCCGTCGGCGGCAAGGGCCGGCACTGGGACCAGGACGAGGTCCCTCTCAACGCGGAAGGCGTGGCGGAGAACGTGCTCAGGCTCCCGCCCGAGGAGCCCTCGACCCGGCCGATCCTCGAGGGGACGAGAGCGTTTCCGGTCACGATCCAGCTCATCCCGGAAGGCGACACCAAGGGAGTCACCGCGCGCTTCTTCCTCAGATACGTCACGCTCAAGGAATTCAGGACTGAGCGGACGCCTGGGGCCAGTGCGACCAAGACGCAGTTCGGGTACACGCTGCGGACGCCGCAAGAAGACAAGCGCGTGGAGGTCTGGTTCGAGGGCAAGCTTGACCCTGTAGTCCCGCCCGACCACCAGATGCAGATCCTCTCGCTGCTCCTCAACATCGGAGCGAGCCCGGTCGACGACAGCCACGACGACGCGACGCGCGTTCAACTGGTCTGGTACAGCCCCCAGGTACAGGGCAGCGAACCGCGAACCCCACTCCGCTTCGAGCCACCGCGATCCTCGGGACAGGGTGTTGAGAGTCGAGACTGGTTTTACGACCGATCCAGGGGGGTCTTCCAAGGTTACTTCAGCTACTGGGGCTACCCGTCGAGGAACTCGCACTTCGGGGACAAGACCCTGACCGTCTACTGCAACGGCAATGTCTTCATCTCGCAAGCCTTCCAGGTTTTCTTCCCCTCCCGGGATGGAGGAGCGGGCGTCGTCCAGAACCACCCGACCGAGGAGGGCGACCCGGCGACCGCGGATCGGATGGCGAACTGGTTCTACTACTGGTCGGCGACGAAGGATGGGCCCGCCTCGTACCAGTTCGTGACGGTTCGCGACGGCAAGTCGATCGTGGTGACCTACGGGCAGAATCCCCTCGCCCCCGATCTCCTGGGCGACACGGTGGGGAGACCGGCTCAAGGCTGGGGACGCAAGGACCCGGTCTCGGGCGAACTCCGCGTCACCCTCTACGAAGCGATCGTCGCCGGAGGGGATCGGACCTCCACGAGCTTCCGTCCCCCCGACTACGTCCTCCTGCTCTCCACCGGCCAGACTCGAGTCGTCCAGGGCGCGCGCTTGTCCCTGGACTACGCGCACGGCGGCATCGATCTCGCCCTGCACATCTTCCATCACGAGATGCGCCACATCTTCCAGGTGGACGGCGGGATCAAGCTCAACGTTGACGATGAGACCGATACCGACGCGGACGGCGCGAACGTCGACTACCTGTTCGATCTTTTCGAGGACTCGCTCGGGACGAGCTTTCGGCACCTCAAGACCTTCGGCCAGGGAGGGATCGTCCCCACGCCCTTCACGATCAAAGGGGTGGAACAGCCCGACCACGAGTTCGACGCCGACCACTGGTCCGAGGCCAACCATCCGACCGCGCCCAAGAGCGCCAACTGGGCCATCCCTTGGAAGACGATCGACGGCGGAGCGGATGAAACTAACACCGTCACGAACGCCGGCGACTTCCAGTGGGAGGGCAAGTAGGCCATGACCATGCCGCTCCGCCGCCGAACTCTTTTGGCGCTCCTGGTCGCTGTCGTCCTGGGAGCCAGTGCGATCGTCCTCTATCGGTCGCCCGGGTTCGAAGAACAGGAGGTCACGCAAGACCCGGGAAACGATCCTGCTGCCCGCCCGGAGGCAAATTCAAGCGCCCCGCCTCTCGATGCTGCTCACTCGGGTCCCGATCCGAGGTCGCCAGACGATCCAGCCTTCGCCGGAGGTCGAGGCAATGGCCCGCAGGACGAACCGTTCGTCAAGGTAGCTGGCGCGGGTGACTACGAGTTCGAGCGAAATATTGTCCTCGGGACGTACGCCTCGCCGCTCTGGAAGGACCCTCTGCAACTCGAGCAAGCCATCGCTTTCCTGAACCACCCGGATCCGCCGGCCGATCGAGCGGAGTACGTACGCCTGAGTGGCGCTACCAGAACATTCCTCCGGGCTCTGGCGCCCACGCCCGAGAACGCGAAGCTCCTCCTCGATCTTGTCGAAAGGGGAACCTATTGGAGGGATGATGCCGGGACCGAGCTGGGTGGCATGCTCTGGTGCCCCCATCGAAGGATGGATCGCAAAACGATCGACGACATCATGGCCCGCCTCATGGATCTGAGCCGGACGAGCGACGATTTCGCCGGGCTCGAGGGGGTCGCCAGGGCATTCGGACAACTGGGGACTCTCACCCTGGAGGCGTCGAGCGACTTCGATATTGCGCAGACGAAGGCAAACCTCTCCCGATACCCCGTCATCTCGACGCTCACCGGCATGATCGCGAGGCTCGACGCGATCTACGAGGAGTACCTGAAGAACCCTTCGCCCCCGAGCCGGGAGCCGAGCTGGAACTCCCTGGGATCCGCGCGGAGCTACGCCTGGCAAGCCTTGGCCCACTACGGCACGCCGGAGTCGGTCGATATGCTGATCGAGCTCGCGGAATCCGAAAGCCCCGAGACCCGGGAACGGGCCCTCGACGGCCTGGGACAGTCCTGGTCTCCCGAAGCGGCGAACTACCTCGCGGAGCGCCTCGCCCGGGCGGAGGAGGCCGGCGAGCGGCTCCAGACCGCGGAGGCGCTCGCCGCGATGGACGACGTGAGAGGGCCCGAGGCCATCACCAGGTGGATCGGCGAGAACCAGCCGGCGGAGGAGAACGCCGAGACGCACAGGCAGTACGCGGTATTCCTTGCCTACGAAAACTACCGGGCCGGGATCGACGCCCTGTTCGCGCTCCACGACGCGGGCCATCTCGACGGCTTCTCGCTGGACAGCGAGCTCTCAATCCTCACCAAGATCGAGTCAAGGATTGACCCGAAGGAGGCCCGCGACCGCAAGAAGGTGGCGCGCGCCGTCGAACTCTGGCGAGACTGGTGGGGGCGGAACCGGGAGACCTACCAGTTTCCCCACCGGGGCGGGAAAGTGCGGCCGTGGCGGTAGCACCCCGCGCGCCCCTCCTCTCAGCGCGAGTCTTCACCTGGCAGCGGGTCCCCAGGTTACAATTCGCGCGGGAGTGCTTGGCGTCCTGGTGGCGTCCACGGACTTCAAATCCGTTGGGACCGGCAGACACCGGTCCGGTGGGTTCGATTCCCATGCACTCCCGCCGAACCTATTCTGCCCGCAAGACCGCGAGCGCCCGGGAGAAGTCGTCGGGGACGGGAGCCCGGAGGACCGTCAGCTCTCCTGTCGCGGGGTGGACGAACTGGATCCGCTCGGCGTGGAGGGCCTGGCGGTCGAGGAGCGTCTCGCCCCCGGGGCCGAGGACGCGCTCCCGCCCTCCGTACATCCCGTCGCCGACGACGGGAAAGCCGGCGTGCGCGAGGTGGACCCGGATCTGGTGCGTCCGGCCGGTCTCCAGGAGGAGGGCAACGAGCGCCGCGGTCCCGTGGCGTTCGCGCACCTCGACCCGGGTCCGGGCGGGCTTCCCGTCCGGCCGCACCATCCGCCGCTCGCGGCAGCCGGGGTCGCGTCCGATCGGGGCCTCGACGACGAAGGAACCGTCCGCCGGGACTCCCTCGACGAGGGCGAGATACCACTTCTCGACCTCGCGCCTGCGGAACTGCCAGTAGAGATTGCGGACCGCCTCGGCGGTCTTGGCGTAGACGACGACGCCGGTCGTGTCCTGGTCGAGGCGGTGGACGACGAAGGGAGCTCGATAGGCGCCCGCTTTCGCCGAGAGGTGGTGGACGAGGCGATTCACGAGCCGCCCGCCCTCGTGGCGGTGCCTGGGCTGGCAGGCGAGGCCGGCGGGCTTGTCCACTGCGATCACGTGGTCGTCCTCGAAGAGGACCGAGAGGGGAAGATCCTCCGCCACCAGCGGTTCGTCTCGGTCGCGCCCGATGAGAACCTCGATCCTGTCCCCCGCCTTGACCCGCTTGGACGCCCGCACGACCTCCTCGTTGACGCGGACCGCGCCTTCGGCGATCACCGACTGGAGGTAGCTCCGCGACAGCCCCGGCCGTCGCGCGCAGACGTACAGGTCGACGCGCGGAGAGTCCCGGATGTGCTTCCCGACCCTGAAGGAGAGGACCGTCGCGGGTACGAGGTAGCCGTTCGGGGATCGGAGCCGCGGGCGTTCGCTCATCGCCGGTACTGTACGATGCGTGCGTCGAATCCGGCAAGCGGTCCGGTCTTGACAGACCCGCGAAGCTGCCGGGTAGAATCCCCCGCCTTCAGATAGGAGAGGGACATGCTCGTCAGAGACTTCATGACCAAGAGGCTCCGCTGCGTCGAGGAAGACGAGCCGATCCACACTGCCGAGCGGTGGATGAGGAAGTACAAGATCCGCCGCCTTCCCGTCCTCAGCAAAGGGAAGCTCGTCGGGATCGTCACGTGGAGCGACGTCCAGGCCGCGCTCCCCTCGATCGCCGACCTGACCCAGACGCCGCAACAGAAGCTCCACATCATCGAGAACCCGGTCAGCCTCATCATGTCGAAGAAGGTCCTGACGGTCCACCCTGACGACCGGCTGACCCAGGCCGCCCTGCTCATGGCCGAGAACAAGGTCGCCGGCCTTCCGGTGGTGGACGGCGACCGGCTCGTCGGCATCCTGACGGAGACCGACGTGTTCAAGGCGTTCATCCGCGTCCTGGGTGTCTCCGGCCGTTCCGAGCGCCGCGTCTTCCCCTTCGACAGGGGGAACGAGACGATCCGGGAAGTCCTCGACCGGCTCGACGCGAAGCTGCTCACCGTGCAGAGCATGGTCACCTATCGAGACAAGGACGACGGGAAAAGGAAGCTCATCGTCTGGGCGGTCGAGCGAGGCTCGGCGCCCCGAAAGTCAGCGCGCGCGAAGAAGGCCGCGTCCGGAGGGAGCTAGGAGGTCATCCCGGCCCGGGCTCCCGGAACCAGGACCGGCGATTCGCCAGCGGGGACGTGGCACGGCCGCCGAACTCCCGGAGGAACTGGATCACGTGGGGGTGGATGCACGCCTTGATCTCGGCCGGGTTTCCCTGGGCGACCCGCTGCGCGCCGATCCAGTACTCGTCCTCCTCGGGTTCGGCCTTGCGTAGGACCACCATCCGGTCGGCGATCGTGAAGGCGCTCTCGAGTTCGTGAGTGATGATGATCGAGGTCACGCCCAGGACCTCGCCGAGCTTGTTCATGAGGACATCGATCCCCCCCGAGACGATGGGGTCGAGACCGGCCGAGGGTTCGTCGTAGAAGATCGCCCCGGGGTCGAGCGCGAGCGCCCGCGCCAGCCCCGCGCGCTTCATCTGTCCGCCGGAGAGCTCGTAGGGCATCTTCTCCCTGTGCTCCATCATCTCCACGAGGCCGAGCTTGATAGAGACCATGATGTCCACGACGTTCGGGTCGAGCCGCGTGTGCTCGAGGATCGGCGCGGCGACATTCTGGGCGACGCTCATCGACTGGAAGAGGGCGCTGCCCTGGAAGAGGACGCCCATCTCCTTCCTGCGCTCGTTGTTCGGCTTCACCTTCTCGCCGCTCCACCCCTTGTCGCGGATCATGACGAGGCCCTCCGAGGGGACCTCCAGACCCGCCGCGAGCCGGAGGATCGTGCTTTTCCCGCAGCCCGACCCGCCCATGACGACCATCGTCTTGGCCGGGGCGAAATCGAGGTCGACGTTGCGGACGATCCAGGTCTTCCGGTCGTAGGAATGGGAGAGGTTGCGGATCTTGAACTCGACCCCTCGCTCCTCGGTCTTCTTGTCGGCGACCGCGCCGGAGAATCGGGGTTTGGCATAGCCCGCGTGCGGGTCCTCGTCGCGTCGGGTCACCCGGACGCCCAGGTCGTCGAAGGGACCCAGGCGCCCCGGGGCGAAGAGCACGACGCCGCAGGCGGCGAGGGGGGGTCCGGGGGGGAGGCACTCCCCCCCGGTCGCCAGGACGGCAGGGGGGAGGCCGAGGGGGCGAAGCCCCCTCGGGGAGGCGCGGAGGCCAGGGATGGCCGGAGCGCCGACGACTCCTCGGCGCTCCTCGCCCGCCTCTTCCGACGTCCAGCGGACGAGATGGTCGTAGAACGGGGCGAGGTTCTTCTGGCCGGCGCAATCGCAGGAGTCGAGGACCCAGAACCATCGGGGCCGGGCGGCAAGGGCCCGCGCGATCTCGGCGAGCTTCAGGATGAAGAACCAGGCCGTCTCCCGGCGCTGGACCGGGTGGTATCGGGACAGGCGCTCCCCGTAGGTCGCCTCGTCCATCGCGCGGTGGTTCGCCACGAGCACCGCTCGCGTCGCGCCCCGCATCTCCTCCTCGCGAGCGCGGTATGCTTCGGCGGGATCGCCGCCCGGGGGAACGTCGGGACGCTCCTGATAGGGGTAGTAGATCGGCATCGGGATCCGGTGCTGGATGAGGAATCCATCGGCGAGTGCGGGCCGCTCCTCCAGGAGGCCATGGAAACGCTTCCGGTCCGGATCGAACCCGTAGAGCCCCTTCCGGCCCCGGCCCCCTTCGGCCGAGGGCCCGTGGGCCGGCAGATAGTCGTGAAAGTCCTTGCCGACTCCCACCGTTGCGAGCCACGCCGCGGCTTCCTCGCGGTCTCCTCCCACGGCGCCCGCCACATGTTCCAGGACCGTCCTCTCGTGGGGCGGGGCGGAGCGGGGATCGACGACCGCGACGGAAGCGCCGCGGATCGAAACCCCGCGCGCCAGCAAGTCCCGAACGGCCTCCCCGTCGCTCTGCAGGGGGCCCCGGCTCGACTCCAGAAGGCCGAGCGACTCGTAGAAGAGGCCCGCGAGGGAGCAGGAAGAATCGCCCGTCACGATCGTGAAGGCGCCGGGTTGGAGTTCCATGGCGGTGCCGAGCATTCTAGCAGCCCGTCCAGGAGCCTTGAAGGAGGCCCGGAGTGCCTATAATGGCTTCCGAATGAGTTCCCAGGCGATCCACAACGTCATCGTCGGCACCGCGGGCCACATCGATCACGGCAAGAGCTCGCTGGTGCGCCGCCTCACGGGCATCGACCCGGATCGCCTGAAGGAGGAGAAGGAGCGGGGCCTCACCATCGACCTCGGTTTCGCGCCTTATTGTCTGGCGGGCGGCCAGAAGGTGGGGATCGTGGATGTCCCGGGTCACGAGCGCTTCGTGAAGAACATGGTCGCGGGGGCCACGGGGATCGACTTCGTGATGCTCGTGGTTGCATCCGACGACGGGATCATGCCCCAGACGATCGAGCACCTCGACATCATGGGGATCCTCGGGCTCTCGCGCGGCCTCGTCGCGGTGACCAAGATCGACCTCGTCGAGCCGGAGATGGTCGAGATCGTCGTCGAGACGATTCGCGAGTTCGTCCAGGGCACCTTTCTCGCCGGCGCGCCGATCCTCCCCTTCTCGACGATCTCCGGCCAGGGCTTCGCCGAATTCCAGGCGGTCCTCGAGCGGATGGTCCTCGAGACCCCCCCGCGCTCCTCCGGAGGCCTCTTCCGGATGCCGATCCAGCGCGTCTTCAGCGCGAAGGGGCACGGGACGGTCGTCACGGGGATCCCCGTCACGGGCTTGGCTGAGACGGGCGACGAGGTCGAGATCCTCCCGGGCGCCTTCCGCGGGCGCATCCGCCAGATCCAGTCCTACCTGGAAGAGAGCGAGGAGGCGCGGGCCGGGCGCTCCTGCGCCCTCAACCTCTCCGACATCGACTACAAGGAGGTCCAGCGCGGCTTCGTCGCGGCGACCCCCGGCTCCTTCGAGCCTTCGCGGTGGATCGAGGGGAGGCTCCGGCTCTTGCCCAGGTTCGGCAAGCCCCTGAAGACGGGGACCACCGTGCGGCTCCACGTCGGGACCGCGGAGGTCATCGGGAAGGTCCTCTCCTTGGAGGGCAAGACGATCGAGCCGGGCGCGGCCGGCCTTGTCCAATTCCAGCTCGATGACCCCGTGGTGACGGGACCCGGCGACCGCTACGTCGTGCGGCTCCACTCGCCGGTGGTCACGATCGGCGGTGGAGTCCTTTTCGGGAAGTCCCGGCGGAAGCTCAAGGCGGGGCGGGCGTGGACCCTGGAGCGGCTGCGGGCCAAGGAAGAGGCCCTGGGCGACCCGCCCCGCTGGGTCGAGACCGTCCTCGCGGAGCGCGAGGGGGAGGGAGCGCGGGAGGACGAGCTCGTCCGGGCCTCCTCGCTCCCCCGCGATCTGCTCCGCGAAGTCCTGGAACGACTCGTCGCCGAGGGAAAGGTCGAGCGGATCCCGCAAGGCCCGGTTTACCTCCACGCATCCTGGATGCAGGGGGCGAGGGCCCGGTTGCTCGGAGCGCTTGCCGACTACCACCGCGAGAACCCGTATCAGCTCTTCATGGAGGAGCTCGAGCTCCGGAACCGTCTCGCGATCGAGGTCCCGGTCCTCGACCTCGCTCTCGGGGCGCTCCTGTCGCAAGGGAAGGTCGTGGAGGAAGGGGATCGCGTGCGGCTCGCCTCCCACCAGGTCGCCTTCAGCGGCCCGGAGCGCGAGCTCCTGGATCGTGTCGAGCGCGTCTACCTCGACGGACGCTTCTCGACCCCGCGCCAGGACGAGCTCCCGGCGCTCCTCGGGGTCGGCGCCGAGGAGACCGGCCGGGTGATCGAGTACCTCGTCGAGACGGGCGTTCTGGCGAGCATGGCGGACAACGTCCTCCTCCACCGCGATCGGATCCGCGAGGCCGAGGCCCTGATCCGGGAGGAGATCCAGGCCAAGGGGGAGCTCATCTCGGCCGATTTCCGGGACCGACTGGGGACGACCCGGAAGTACGTCATCCCCCTCCTCGACTACTTCGACTCGGCTGGCCTCACCGTCCGGGAGGGCAGCTCCCGGGTCCTAAAGAAGCACCACACCGGCGGAGCGAGCAAGACATGAAACCCAGGCCTTCGACACGGATCCGCTCCCTCGGGAGCTACGCGTTCGCCGAGGTCGACCGGAAGGTCGAGGAACTCAAGGTGCGCGGTGCCGCCCCCATCGACTTCGGCGTGGGCGATCCGTCGATCCCCACCCCCGACCGGATCCGGCGGGCGTGCAAGGAGGGTGTGGACCGGTACGCCTCGGCGGGATATCCGAGCTATGTCGGCTCGGCCGACTTCCGGAAGGCGGTCGCGGGATGGACGGCGCGGCGCTTCGGAGTCGAGCTCGACCCCGACCGCGAGATCTGCTCGAACATCGGGGCGAAGGAGGCCGTCTTCCACTTCGCCGAGTGCTACATCGACCCCGGCGACGTGGGACTCGT
>JACQVV010000601.1 GCA_016209595.1 Planctomycetota bacterium | reverse complement strand
GTCCCCCGCCGAAGCCCGGGGCATGGCCGAAGACGGCGGGGGACAAGCCCCCACCCTACAGGTTATCGGGCGACTTTGCCGGGACCCTGACCTTGGTGTGGCCGCGCGGGCGTCTCTTCCTATAATCTCCATGCCGACCGGAGAGCCTTCCGAGGGCACGCCCCTGACCACCATCCAACCTCTGATCCGCCGCGAAGTCCTCGCCCGGGCCTCTTTTCTCTGGGGGACATTCCTCGCCCTCTCCGCGGCGAGCGCCCAGGACGACCCTGCCCCCGACATGGAGCCACTCGCGTCCCACCGGGAGATCCCCTTCGTCACGCCCGGGTTCGGTCCGTTCCGGCCGGGACACCCGGCCCTCTCGACGGGTGACGAAAAGGCCCTCGCCGATATCCAGAAAATGATGGAGGCGATTGCCCGGACACGCGGCGAACCAGGCGGCGGAACCTCCCCGGAGAACGAGGACGCGGCGCTCGCGGAGGAACTCCAGCGGATGGGGCTCGATCCGACGCTGGCGGACGTGGCCATGGAATACGCCCGGCGCTTGCGGGAGGGACCGGAGGAGGACCCGGAAGGAAGCGAACTGGTCCAGGACCTCCAGGAGAGGACGCTGGAGTTCCTCCGGAAGGCGAACTTCAAGCCACGTGGGGTGGGGCAAACCGGCCCGGGGACCGCGGGAGGTTCACAGGGCGGGTCGGGCCCAGACGCTTCCTCCGGTGAGCTCCCGGGCGCGGACGACCATCTCCGGCTCCCGGCGCCCGGGCCCGGCGACGATCCGGAGTGGAGCGAGTGGGCGACACGCAAGATCGATGGCACGCTTCGCGACCTCCTGAAGGACCGCCCCGACCTGGGGGAGATCCCGGGCCCGGACGGGGAGAGCGTTTTCGACCTGGAGGCGTTGTCGGGGCCGATCGAGGAGCTCTCCGGTCTCTTCCAGCGCGCCCGCTCGCGGGGCGAAGCCGAGGAGTCCGGCGGGACGGGAGGATCCGGGGGAGGACTCGCCTCCGGACTCGCGGGCGCCGTGGCACTCGCCGGGATCCTGGTTGTCCTGGCGCTCCTTCTACGCCCGCGGAAGCCCTCCCCCGCGGCGATCCGCCGCGCCCACACCGTGCGGCTCCGCCGGGCCGGCGAGATCCGGTCGCGCGAGGGCGTGGTGGCCGCGTTCCACGCGCTCGTCTCCCTCGCGCTCGGGGAGGGTTCGGATCGGCTGTCCCACCTCGAAGCCCGCGAGGCGCTCTCGAGCGGGCACCCGGAGCGAGCGGACGAGATCGCGGAGCTCGCGAATCTCTACGCCTGGTGCCGCTACGCCCCGCCGACCTGGTCACTCGAGCCGGGCGGCGTCGAGAGAGCGCGGCACGTCCTCGCGGAACTCCGGCCGCTGGTCGATCCGGGCCACGGTGCGGGAGCGTGACCGTGATCGTGACCGCGAACCGTGATCGTGACCGTGACCGTGTCCGTGAACGTGACCGTGACCGTGATCGTGACCGTGATCGTGGATCCCCACAGGGCGCCCGCTTGAGCCTCGCCGGCAGATTCCTTCTTCTCCTGGCGATCTGGCTCCCTGCCGGATCGGCCCGCGCACAGGAAGATCCATGGAGGGAGCCCTGGGCCGGGGTGGACGCGTTCTGCCGCCTGCTCGCACTTCGCGGCCTCGCGTTCGACACGAGCGACTCCGACTGGCGCGACCGGGACCCCGCGACCCAGGTCGTCGTGATCTTCGGTGACACCGCGGCGCTCGAGTCGAGAGACGCGTTCGCAGGCGGGGCACTCGAGCGCTTCGTGAAGGAGGGGGGAAGTCTCCTCTTCGCATCGGACCGAGGCGACACGGGGAACGTCCTCGCCGGCTTCCAGGTCCTCTTCGGGCCGGCCTCCGTGACGGTCCCGGAGTCCGCCCGGGCCGAGCACGCCTACTTCGGCCTGGAGGATTGCCCGCTGGTCCGGAACGTCTCCAGCTCGAACCCGATCTTCCGGGACGCCGTGCCGCTCGCCACGAACCGGCCAGGTTACATCGTGAGCGGTGCCAGGCTCCGGAGGGACCCGCGCGGGCGGCTGTACCGCACCGGCGAGGAGATCCAGCCGGTCCTGAAGCGGCTCGCCGCTTTTCACGAGACGAGCGGATACCAGGTGGTCTTCCCCGACGTCGAGATCGAAAGCCGGCCGATCTTCATGGTGGGCGGATCGCATGGCAAGGGCCGAGCCTACGTTCTCGCCGACCACAGCGTCTTCATCAATAGAATGATGTTCGAGGTGGACTTCCGGCCGACCGCGAACGCCCGCTTCGCCGCGAACCTCGCCGACGAACTCGCCCTCGGCGGCAAGAAGCACGTGCTCGTCCTCTACGACGGCGTCCGCATCTCCCCCCAGGCGCCCGCCATCCCCGCCCTCCCCCGCGCCAATCCTCGGCTTCGCCCGCCGAGGAACCTGGTCGAGACGCTGAACCGCTTCCTTTCATGGCTGGAGGACTCCAGAGCGCTCTCGGAGTTCGCCGACCAGACTTCCTCGGTCCGCCAGAGGACGTTCCAGGAGATGCTGGCCGCGACAGTCATCGTGGTAACGCCGCTCCTCTTCCTGGGGACCCTGCGAAGCGCGGCCCGCGGCCGGCGCCGGAAGGGGGACGGCGACCCCGGACCCGCGCGGGGGCAGGACCCGGCGTGCGCGGTGCTCCAGGCCCGAGCGTCGGAAGTCACCCGGTCCGGGAACTTCGCCGAGCCGATGGCGCTCGCGGCACGCCGGTTCCTCCTCGCCTTTCCGGGCCTGGAGCGCGCATGCGCGAGCCCGGGCATCGAGCGGGCCAGGACGGCCTTCCGGCTCCCGCGGGGCTGGTCGCGCCGTCGCCTGGCGCGAGACCTCGCGCGACTCGCCGCCTGGGCGGGCGAGCGACCTCTCGGCTGGGACACGCTCTCGTTCAAGCGGTATCGGGCGAACCTTGCTTTCCTCAAGACGATCGAAGCCGCCATCCGCGGCGGGAGGATCTCTCTCGATGGATAGCAGAGCGGCGGCGCGCCCGAGTGGCGTCGATCTCGCGGCGAGGGAAGTTGCCTCGTTCCGAGAGTCGGTGCTCGCCGAGGTGGGGCGGGTTGTCGTGGGCATGGGGTCCGTCATCGAGCGCTTCCTCGTGGCGCTCATGGCCGGAGGCCATGTCCTCTTCGAGGGCGTCCCCGGCACCGCCAAGACGACCCTCGTCAAGACGGTCTCGGCGGCGCTGGGCGTCCACTTCGCGCGGCTCCAGTTCACGCCCGACCTCCTCCCGTCGGACGTCACGGGGACCTATGTCTTCGACCGGAACGCGAACGACTTCGTGCTGAAGAAGGGACCCATCTTCTGCCAGATCCTCCTCGTGGACGAGATCAACCGGGCGCCGGCCAAGACGCAGTCGGCGCTCCTGGAGGCGATGCAGGAGCGCCAGGTCACGATCGAGGGGAACACCTTTCCTCTCCCCTCCCCGTTCCTGGTGCTCGCCACGCAGAACCCGATCGAGGAGGAGGGCGTCTACCGCCTGCCGGAGGCGCAGCTCGACCGCTTCCTGATGCGGATCCCTTTCCACTACCCGAGCCGCGAGGAGGAGATCGAGATCCTCTCCCTCCACAGCCGGCCGACCCGCCCCGCGTCCGCCGTGCTCACGCCGGACCGGATCCTCGAGTACCAGAGGCGTGTCGAGGAGGTCCACGTCGCTCCCACGATCCGGGAGTACGTCGTGGACGTCGCGCGCCGGACGAGGGAGCACCCGGACCTCGCGCTCGGGGCGAGCCCGCGGGCGGCACTCTGCCTCGTCCTCGCGGCGCGGGCCCGGGCTTTCCTGGCGGGGCAGTCGTTCACGACCCACCACGACGTGAAGGAGGTCGCGGGCGTCGTGCTCGACCACCGGCTGATCCTCCGGCCCGAAGCGACGATCGCGGGCCGCCGGCCCGAGGAGATCGTGGCCGAGGTCCTCGCCGCGGTCCCGGTGCGGGACCCCGAAGGCGCGCGGCCCGGGAGAGGGGGGAAGGCTTGAGAGCGTGAGCAGAAATCCCTCCCGTCGCCAGACGGCCGATACGGCTCCGTCTGCGGCGTTGCCGCTCCTCCGAATACGACGAGTATGCGTCGTCGCGGCGCCTTGCATCCGGGGCCGTCTCGACCGCCTGGCTCGGTCCGGGATTCCTGCTCACGCTCTGAGTCCGCGCTCCCTTCGGCCCGCGCGATGACGGCGGCCGGCCGACTACTCCTGCTCGTGGTCACGGCGGCCGCCGCCATGGCGATTCTCGTCCCCACGCGCCCCCTCCTTCTCCTTCTCGTCCTCGCGGCGTTCTATCTCGGGGGCGGATGGCTTCGCCACCTCCGATGGGCCCGGTGGTCGTCCCGGCGCGGGGTCCGCGCGTCCCGCCTCCTCCCCGTCGGCTCGGACCGGGAGATCCTCCTGGGCGCCGGACAGGATCTCGCGGTCTCGGTCGATCTCGACCTCCGGGCTCCGCCCGGAGGCGTTCACGTAGAGGTCGACGACATCCTCCCTCTGGGCGCATCGCTCGCGGCGGGCTCCGCCTCGGCCGAAGGGCGGCCCCCCTTCGCCATCCGGTACAGGGTCCGCTTCGAACACCCGGGGAGCTTCCGCCTGCCCGGGGTCCTCGTGCGGCTCTCGGATCTCGCCGGTCTCTTCCGTCACGAGACGTTCGTGCCGCTTCCCGTGAGAGCGCGGGTGCTCCCGGTCTGGGCGGCCGGCGAACGAGTCCTCCCCTCGCCGAAGCGGGACAACCGGCTCCTCCCCATCGGAATCCACCGGCACCGGCACCGCGGGATCGGCGCGGAGCTCCTGGAGCTCCGCGACTACGTCCCGGGCGACCCGCCCCGCTCGATCGCCTGGAAGGCCTCGGCGCGGAAGGACCGGCTGATCGCGAAGGACTTCGAGAGCGAAGTGACGATCCGGACCACGCTCTTCGTCGACGTCTCCGACTCGATGAGACTTGGGCCGCTTGGACAGACGCCCCTCTCGCGCGCGGCAGGGGTCGCGGCCGGCATTCTCGCGGCCTTCTCCGAGACCAAGGACCCGGTCGGGCTCGTCCTCTTCGGCGGGCCGGCGCTTCGAGTCCTTCCGCCCGCCCGGGGCCCCCGCAAGCGCGACGAGATGATCCGTGCCCTTGCGGAGGTCGCGGCCCTCGCTCCCGAGCGGACGGCCGTTCCGCCGCTCGCGCCGTTCGAGGTGGTCTGGAGCCACGCCTCCGCGGTCTACTGCGCGGCCCTCGACGCGTTCGTCAACCCCGACCCACGGGGCCTCTTCCTCCCCTTCGTCGGGCGGCCCGTAGGAAAGGTCTCCTGGGTGAGCCGCCTCGCGGGTTTCCTCGGCGGCCCCCTAGCGTCCCGGATCGGGAGAAGGAAGCGCCTCGCGACGGTCCTGGCCGCGCTCGCGGGGCTCCCGCCCGGGGCCGTCGAGCGACTCCGCCACGACGACGCCTCGCTCGCAAGGGAGCTCCTCGCCTACGCCGCGCGGGAGCGACTGCGAGTCTCGCATCCCGTGTTGGGAGAGGACGGCCGCTTCCTCTTCGCCGACGCGGGGAAGATCGAGGAGCTCCGGCGGCTGCTCGCCCGGTCGCTTGCACTGGCGAAGGATAACGAGCTCTTCCTCGTCCTCGCCGACTTCACCGACCTGGACAGCCGGCTCGAGGATCTCCTCTCCACGCTCGCGCTTGCAAGATCCCGCCACCACCGCGCGATCGTGCTATCGCCTTTTCCGCCCGGGCTGGACCTCGAGCCGCCCGCCGGAGGAATCGACCAGCCGGGGCCCGAGGCGGCCGCGACCGCCGCCTACGAGGAGCACTACCGGGAGAGCCACCGGCGGCTCGCGTCCCTCTTCGCGGGGGTCCGCGTCCCCATGATCGCCCTCGACGACCACGCGAGCGTCCGCACGGTTCTCTCCCAGCTCGCGCGGCTCCGGCACGAGCGGGGGGTTCGGGTATGAGCGAATCGTTGCCGCCGGGAAAAGCCCGCTGGTGCTACGCCGCGGTCCACGTCGCGCTCGCCGTCTACCTCGCCACCTGGCTCGCCGAGAGGGGCTGGGGACCCTTCGCCTTCGTGGGCCTCCTCCTACCCGCGGCGGCGACTCTCTACGCGCGAAGCTCGGGCCCGCCACTCGGGTTCATGGTCTTCGCGGCGTTCCTCGCGGCCGGGGGATGGCTCGGCCGCGGGCCGGATCGCCTCTCCCCCTCGACCCTCGTCGCGATCGGCCTCGTCCTGCCCGTCCATCTCGCCAGCGGGCTCCGCTCGACGGCAGCCGGTCGGCGTGCCCTCCAGCGCGGCGAGCTCCTCCACCTCGCCGCCCTCCCCGTCTGGCTCCTCGGTCTCGCGCTCCCCGCCGCCGTGCTGCTTTCACGCTATGTTCCTCGAGGCGGCGGTTCCGCTCTCTCTCTCCTCGTCGTGGACGCCGCACCCGCCGTCGCCTTCGTCTGGGCGACCGTCCTGTCCGGTTTCGTCGTGGCGGGGCTCGCCTCGCTCGCCGCCTATCGCCGCCTCACACCGCTGGAGGCGAAGGTCCATCTCCTTGGCGCAGCTCGCGAGGAGACCATTCGCGAGGAGGCAAGGATCTGGCGGCGAATGCTCAGCGCTTGGAAGAAACGGGCGAAGAAGAAGAAGGGAGGGAAGCCCAGGTGATTCCGTTCCTCTTCCGCGAGGTCTTCGGCTGGATTCTCACGCTCGTCGGACTCGCCTTCGCGTCCGCGAGCCTCTACTTCCTTCTGGAGCCCCGGCACAAGATCATCGAGGGCGCGATCGCGGCGTTCGTGGGCGTCCTTGTCTTCCGCGCAGGGATCAGCCTCCAGAAGACCGCCCTCGCGGCGCGCGTGGTCGCCCGAGAGCTCCGCGAGTCGCGGGAGGCGCGGGAGCGGGGGACGAAGTAGATGGCGGTCTTCACGCACGGTTGGTCGGATTAGTGCATCTTGGGCAGCCTGGAGTTGGGCAATCCGTCCCAAAGGTGGCGAAAAGTGTTACAGGAAACCGCCATTCCACATTCCGGCAGAACCAGCTCAGTCGCAGTATGTTATGACGTTCAGAAGCGCGGCTGTTGCGGACGTGGGCGAGAATTGTCGCAACGATCCTGGATTCTGGTTTCTGAGTGGCAAATGGTTGACGTAACGCGCTCATCCGCACAAACTTAGGAAGGCCTGTCCGGCACGTATCTTGCGAGCATAAGATAGCGATCGCGGGCGCGCGGTCAAAATCCCATTGCACCCGTGCAAACAAAGGGTACTCTTCCATGCCGTTTCGGCCTTCTCGCGGGGGAGCAAACAAGCGCGGTGGCACATGACTTTTCGTCGGGGGCTTGTCGCTCCATGAGCTACCGGGGAACGGGGGTTGCGCTCGATCCGTGGTCACAGTTTCTGCCACCCTTTCCTTGCTAGAGGAGTAGCGGCGTGAAAACGTCGATCTGTGAAGTGCTGCTGGAGACCGTCTGCTCGCGTCCCGGCGAAACCGCTCATCACCTGAGAGGAGGGTGCGCCCGCTGCACGGCGGACCTCGCTCGTGCGGGTTCGCTCGAGACGGAGAGGCTCCGGCACCTGAGCGTGAGCGAAATCCACTGTCTCCTGCGCGGGGACGAGGTTGCGGGGCTCGCCTTCCGAGCCGTCGCCCACCTGGCTTCCTGCGAGAGTTGCCGCTCCGAAATCGCCTTCCAGCGAAGGATCCTCCGGAAGTTCTCCAAGAGAAACAAGGCGCTCCTCGACGGATCGAGGCAGACGCCGGACTGCCTGGATGGCTTCCAGATCCGGGAGCTCGTCGGGGGAACCCTGGCGGATGCGGAACGCGGTGCCCTGCTCCGGCACATCGATGAGTGCGATCCCTGCCGCGCCCGGTTCGGGCTGATCGCTCGGGCCGTGGCCCAGCTGGAGCAACAGGGAACGGCGGAGGCCTGCTAGCCCGCATTTCTCACCGGATCGTCCGAAGTTCTCGCTGTTGCACCGCCAGGTCCAACGGCGAGAACGGTCTGCGGAGGCGGTGGCGAGGCGGAAATCGGCGCGCGAGCCGCAGTACGACTTGGAGGAGTCGTCGAGGCGAGCAAGCCGAAGCGAGCGACAGCGAGCGGTTTACGCC